>DATBPG010000039.1:0-24178 GCA_036561485.1 Steroidobacteraceae bacterium
CGAGCGTGGATGCACGCGAGGCGCTCTATCGGGTGCTGCGCCTGCCGGCGGTCGCGGACAAGACCTTTCTGATCAGCATTGGCGATCGCAGCGTCGGGGGGCTCGTGAGCCGCGACCAGCTCGTCGGTCCCTGGCAGGTGCCGGTCGCCGACGTGGGTGTGACCATCGCCGACTACACTCATCACGCCGGCGAGGCGATGGCGATCGGTGAGCGCACCCCCGCGGCGCTGCTGGATGCGCCCGCGGCCGCACGTCTGGCGGTGACCGAGGCGGTGACCAACATGCTGGCCGCCGACATCGGCACGCTCTCGGACATCAAACTGTCAGCCAACTGGATGGCCGCCTGCGATGAGCCGGGCGAGGATGCCGCCCTGTATGCCTCGGTACGTGCGATCGGGGAGCAGTTCTGCCCGGCGCTCGGCATTGCCATTCCTGTCGGCAAGGATTCCTTGTCCATGAAGAGCAGCTGGCACGAGGGTGCACAGGCGCGCTGCGTGGTCGCCCCGGTGTCATTGATTGTCTCGGCGTTTGCGCCGGTCGCCGATGTGCGCCGAACGCTCACGCCGCAGCTGCGCTGCGATGCCGGTCCCACGCGGCTGCTGCTCATCGATCTGTCACCTGGGCGTCACCGCCTCGGCATGAGCGCGCTAGCGCAGGTGTTCGGTGCGCTCGGCGGCGAGAGCGCCGATCTGGATGATCCGGCGCTGCTGCGTGCCTTCGCGGCGGCGATCATCGAACTGCGTCGAGGCGGCTGGCTGCTCGCCTATCACGATCGATCCGATGGCGGGCTCGCCGCGGTGCTGCTGGAGATGGCCTTCGCCGGCCGCTGCGGTCTGGACATCGTGCTCGATGCCGCAGCCGGTGGGGCGCTCGCCGCGCTCTTCAACGAGGAGCCCGGCGCAGTCGTGCAGGTGCGCGCCTCGCAGGAGTCGCAGGTGCTCGCCTGCCTGGCCGCGCACGGGCTCGGTGCGTGCGTGCAGTCCATCGGTGCCCCGCAAGAGGCCCTGCGCGTGCGCATCCGGGCCGGCGAGGTGTTGCTGGATGAGAGCTGGGTGCAGCTGCGACGCGCCTGGTCGGAGACGAGCTATCAGATGCGCCGGCTGCGCGATGACCCGCTGTGCGCCGAGGAGGAGCTCGAGAGCCTGCTCGACGTGCGCGACCCGGGTCTGTCCCATGCGCTCACTTTCGATGCGCAGGAGGACATCGCGGCACCCTTCGTCAACACGGGGGCGCGGCCGCCCGTGGCCGTGCTGCGCGAGCAGGGCGTCAACAGCCAGGTGGAGATGGCCGCAGCGCTCGAGCGCGCCGGGTTCGAGGCGCACGACGTGCACATGAGCGATCTGCTGGCCGGCACGCGGCAACTGGAACCCTTCGCCGGCCTCATCGCCTGCGGTGGCTTCTCCTATGGCGATGTGCTCGGCGCCGGCGGTGGCTGGGCTCGCTCGATCCTCTTTCATGCGCGTACCCGCGATGCCTTTGCGGCGTTCTTTGCCCGCACCGACAGCTTCGCGCTCGGGGTCTGTAACGGCTGCCAGATGTTCGCGCTGCTCAAGGAGATCATTCCCGGAGCCGAGCACTGGCCACGCTTCGTGCGCAATCGAAGCGAGCAGTTCGAGGCGCGTTTCGGCATGGTCGGGGTGGAGCAGTCAGCCTCGCCGCTGTTCGCCGGCATGCACGGCTCGCGCCTGCCGATCGCGATCTCTCATGGCGAGGGTCGAGCGGTGTTCGCGCAGGAGGCGTCGCTGCAGCAGTGCCTGGCGCAGCATCTGGTGGCGCTGCGTTATCTGGACAATCATGGAGCGCCAGCGATGCGCTATCCCGCCAATCCCAACGGCGCCGTGCATGCGATTGCCGCGCTGACCACTCCCGACGGCCGGGTGACCATCACCATGCCACATCCGGAGCGGGTATTTCGCACGGCACAGAATTCCTGGCACCCGCCCGATGCGGGCGAGGACAGCGGCTGGATGCGGCTGTTCAGGAACGCGCGCGTCTGGCTTGGGTAGCCGGGTAGCTTGCCTCGCGCGGCGGGGTCAGCCCGCGCTGTGCGTGTGCTCGCTCCTGCGAGTTGCGGCAGATGCGCCGCTTCGGGACGTCGCGCTGCCCGCGGCATCCGCAACGCCCACGCCGGTCCCGGTCCCGGTCCCGGTCCCGGCCGGGCCTGCGCCACGCTCGCCCTGGTCGGAGAAGAAGCGGCGCACGACCATGGCCTGCTGCAGGCGGCCCTTGCGTACGTAGGCCTGGTAGAGCAGATCCTTCGTGACCTCCAGCAGCAGTCCGGCCTGATCGTCCTCGAGCACCGGCAGCGCCGGGTCCGCATCGTTGCCGAAGATCACGCGCTTGAGCAGCGCGAAACTCGGCGCATCGATCTGCGCCATGTCGCGCAGCTCATTGAGCTGGTCGAACAGGTGCAGCCGGCCGGACTCCCCGAGCAGCTCGAACGCCGTCTGCATGGTGCGGCGGCACATGCTGGTGAAGGCGTT
Organism: Steroidobacteraceae bacterium; assembly: GCA_036561485.1. Classification (GTDB taxonomy): domain Bacteria; phylum Pseudomonadota; class Gammaproteobacteria; order Steroidobacterales; family Steroidobacteraceae; genus FEN-1191. The sequence goes on from DATBPG010000039.1 coordinate 2,484, forward strand.
GAAGGCGCCATGCGAGTAGCACAGCAGTGCCTCGCGAAACAGCGTCTCGATCGACTCGGGCAGATAGGTGAAAGTGAATTTCTCGCGCGGGCGCTCGATCTCGGTGAACTGCGAGGACAGCTCGACACGCTGTGCGCCGTACTCGCGCACGTTGAAGCGCAGGAAGATCGGTGCGTTGCAGGCGTCGCAGCGATAGACGATGCCGACCTGGCGCGGTCGATGCGACGCCAGCTCGGCGTAGGGCGGCACCGCCATGGGCGTGATGTGCGCCAGCACCAGACAGTGTGGACAGGTGAGGGCCAGGCTCTGGGCCTGATCGTGTAGCAGCCGATTGCTGCTGTCGATGTAGACGGCCACGGTGCAATCCCGGATTGGACGGCGCTCAGTGTAGCTGAATGCCGCCGGCAGCCATATGGGCGCAGCGTCCGTGACACGCGCAGAGCGCCCGCTGCCGGCAATGCGGCGCACGCCGCCGCGCTCCGCGATGAACATAATACGGCGCGCGGGCGTTGCCTGCCGGCCGCAGCGCGCCGCCAGGCACCTCAGCCGGTCAGCGGGCGGTACTTGATCCGGTGCGGTTGAGCGGCCTGCTCGCCGCGGCGGCGCTGCAGGTCGGCCAGGTAATCCTGGAAATTGCCCTCGAACCAGACCACTTCGGAGTTGCCTTCGAAGGCGAGCACGTGCGTGGCGATGCGGTCGAGGAACCAGCGATCGTGCGAGATCACCACGGCGCAGCCCGGAAAGCTCAGCAGCGCCTCCTCGAGCGCGCGCAGCGTCTCGACATCCAGATCGTTGGTGGGCTCATCCAGCAGCAGTACGTTGCCGCCGGCGCGCAGCACCTTGGCCAGATGTACGCGATTGCGCTCGCCTCCGGAGAGCTCGCCGATGTGCTGCTGCTGCTGGGCGCCCTTGAAGTTGAAACGGCCCACGTAGCCACGCGAAGGCGTCTCGTAATTGTCGACACGAATCATGTCGAGCCCACCGGAGATCTCTTCCCAGACGGTCTTGGAATCATCCAGCGTCTGGCGGGACTGATCCACGTACGCGAGCTTGACGGTGGGACCGATGCGGATCTCCCCGGCATCGGGCGTATCGGCGCCTGTCAGCAGGCGAAACAGTGTCGTCTTGCCCGCGCCGTTGGGACCGATGATGCCCACGATGGCACCGCGCGGCAGGCTGAGGCTGAGATTATCGAACAACAGGCGCTCACCGAAGGCCTTGCGCAGGCCGCGCGCCTCGATGACCAGCTCGCCGAGGCGCGGTCCGGGGGGAATATAGATCTCGTTGGTCTCGTTGCGTTCCTGGAATTCACGCGAGGCGAGCTCCTCATATCGCGCCAGCCGCGCCTTGCTCTTGGCCTGGCGCGCTTTCGGATTGGAGCGCACCCATTCCAGCTCGCGCGCCATGGTTTTCTTCAGCGCTTCGCGCTCGCGCTCCTCGAGGGCGAGGCGCTGCTGCTTCTGCTCCAGCCAGGAAGAGTAGTTGCCCTGCCAGGGTATGCCGTGGCCACGGTCGAGCTCCAGGATCCACTTGGCGACGTTGTCGAGAAAGTAGCGATCATGCGTCACCGCCACTACGGTGCTCGGATACTCCTCGAGGTAATGCTCGAGCCAGGCGACCGATTCGGCGTCCAGATGGTTGGTGGGCTCATCCAGCAGCAGCATGTCGGGCGCTGAGAGCAGCAGCCGGCACAGCGCGACGCGGCGGCGCTCGCCGCCGGAGAGCTGGCCGATCGGCGCCTCCCAGGCGGGCAGGCGCAGCGCATCGGCTGCCAGCTCGAGCTTGCGCTCGAGCTCCCAGCCTCCGGCCGCATCGATGGCATCCTGCAGCCGTCCCTGCTCCTCGAGGAGCTTGTTCATCTGCGTCTCATCCATGGGCTCTGCGAACTGCTCGCTGATCTGATTGAAGCGCTCGAGCAGCGCGAACGTCGCGCCCAGGCCTTCAACCACCACCGCGCGCACGCTCTTGTCCTCATCCAGCTGCGGCTCCTGCGGCAGGTAACCGATGCGGATGCCGGTCTGCGCACGCGCCTCCCCGTCGATGTTCTGATCGATCCCGGCCATGATTTTCAGCAGCGAGGACTTGCCCGAGCCGTTCAGGCCGAGCACGCCGATCTTCGCACCAGGGAAGAACGAGAGGCTGATGTCGCGCAGAATGGTGCGCTTGGGCGGCACCACCTTGGAGACACGGTTCATCGTGTAGATGTATTGCGCCATGGCGGCATTATCGGTGATGCCCACGGCGCCTGGCCACTGCCGGTGTGCTATCTTCGGCCGCGTTGCCGGCACAGCGCCGGCGTGCGCGAGCAGGTATTGGACGCCAAGGGCTCCGAGGTCGCGGTGGTGCTGGGTGAGCCGCTGGCTCGCTACGGGTTCAGCGGCGGCCATCCATTCGGGCCGGACCGTCACGGCGCTTTCCAGCGTGAATTCGAGCAGCGCGGTCTGGCCGAACGGGTGACACTGCTCGAGCCGCGCAGTGCGAGCCGCGGTGAACTCGAGCTCTTCCACACCGCCGATCACGTGCGCTTCGTCATGGAGCGCTCGCAGAGCGGCAGCGGCAGCCTCGACGCCGGCGACACGCCGGCGTTTCGCGGTGTCTACGAGGCGGCAGCGTACGTCGTGGGCTCGAGCCTGGCGGCCACCGACTGGATCCTGGCCGGCGAGCACCGCCGCGCTTTCGTGCCGATCGGCGGCCTGCATCATGCAGCGCGCGATCGGGCCGCGGGCTTCTGTGTTTTCAACGACTGCGGCGTCGTCATCGAGCATCTGCGCCGTCATCGCGGCCTGCGTCGCATCGCCTACGTGGATATCGATGCGCATCACGGCGATGGCGTGTTCTACGCCTTCGAGAGCGATCCGGAACTGATCATCGCGGACCTGCACGAGAGCGGCCAGTCTCTGTATCCCGGCACCGGCTCCGCCGAGGAGAGTGGCCGTGGCGCGGCTGCCGGCACCAAGCTCAACGTGCCGCTGCCCGCCGGCGCCGATGAGCACGCCTTCGATGCGGCGTGGCCCGCGATGCTCGCGCACGTCGAGCACTTCGCCCCGGAGTTTGTGCTGCTGCAATGTGGCGCCGACAGCATCGCCGGAGATCCCATCACGCATTTGCGCCTCTCGCCCGCCTGCCACGCCCGCGCCGCCCGCGAGCTGGCCGGGCTGGCCGACCGGCTGGGGCATGGTCGCGTGCTGGCGATGGGCGGCGGTGGCTACGACCGCGGCAATCTCGCGCGCGCCTGGTGTGCGGTCGTCGAGGGATTATTGGAATCCTGAGCAGAGCGAGACGCTCCGGCGCTGCGGCCGCAGCAGCGGTGCGCAGTGCTCGCCTGCCTGCCCGGCAATGGCGGTGCAATCAGGTACAATAAACGCCTCCCAGCTTCCCCCGCATTTCGATCCAGACACAAGGCAGGCGTCATGTTTTCCAGCCGGATGCGTATCAGGGATTTCGACGTCGAACTGCAGCGAGCACTCGACGGCGAGCTCGATCGCCAGGAAACCCACATCGAGTTGATCGCCTCGGAAAACTACGCCAGTCCGCGCGTACTCGAGGCGCAGGGCTCCGTGCTCACCAACAAGTATGCGGAAGGCTATCCGGGTCGCCGCTATTACGGTGGCTGTGAATTCGTGGACCAGGTCGAGCAGCTGGCGATCGATCGGGCGAAGAAGCTCTTTGGCGCCGACTACGCCAATGTGCAGCCGCACTCCGGCTCGCAGGCCAACGCTGCGGTCTACCTCGCGCTGCTCAACCCCGGCGACTGCATTCTGGGCATGAGCCTGGACCATGGCGGACACCTCACGCACGGCGCCAAGGTGAACTTCTCGGGCAAGCTGTTCCAGGCACACCAGTACGGCGTGCGCCGCGATACCGGCCTCATCGACTATGAGCAGATCGAGTCACTCGCGCGCGAGCACCGCCCGCGCATGATCGTCGCGGGCTTCTCCGCCTACTCGCGTGCCATCGACTGGCAAAGATTGCGCCACATCGCCGACGGCGCCGGCGCCTATCTGTTCGTCGATATGGCGCACGTGGCGGGCCTGGTGGCCGCAGGTCTCTACCCCGATCCCCTGCCGCATGCGGACGTGGTGACCACTACCACGCACAAGACGCTGCGCGGACCGCGTGGCGGCTTGATCCTGGCACGGGCCAACGACACGATCACCAAGAAGCTCAACTCCACGGTATTTCCCGGCACCCAGGGCGGCCCGCTGATGCACGTCATTGCCGCCAAGGCGGTGGCGCTGCAGGAGGCGCTGCATCCGGACTTCAACGCCTACCAGCAGCGCGTGCTCGACAACGCACGCAGCATGAGCGCGGCGATGATGCAGCGTGGCTACGACGTGGTGTCCGGCGGCACGGACAATCATCTGTTCCTGCTCAGCCTGATCGGGCGTGAGATCAGCGGCAAGGATGCCGATGCGGCGCTCGGCGCTGCGTATATCACGGTCAATAAAAACGCGGTGCCGAATGATCCGCGCCCGCCCATGATTGCAAGCGGCCTGCGCTTCGGCACGCCCGCGGCGACCACGCGCGGCTTTGGCGAGAGCGAGATCCGCGAGGTCGCCGGCTGGATCGCCGATATTCTGGATGCCAACGGGGCTGCGGCGGCCGTCGAACGCGTACGCCCGCAGGTCATCGACTTGTGCCGTCGCTTTCCCGTGTATCGGGATTGATGCGGCATGGGGCACGTGCATGCGCTGTCCCTTCTGCAGTCACGATGACACCAAGGTGACCGATTCCCGCCTAGCCGCAGATGGCGGTCAGGTGCGGCGGCGGCGCGAGTGTCTGAGCTGCGGCGAGCGCTTCACGACCTTCGAGAGCGCGGAGCTGCTGATGCCGCGGGTCATCAAGGGTGACGGCAGCCGCGAGCCTTTCGATGAACGCAAGCTCAAGGGCGGCATGCTCAAGGCGCTGGAGAAGCGGCCGGTGAGCCTGGATGCGGTCGAGCAGGCGGCCGCGCGCATCTGTCACCGCCTGCGCTCGCTCGGGGAGCGCGAAGTGCCCTCGCGCAGCATCGGCGAGCTGGTCATGGAGGAGCTGCGGCATCTGGACGAGGTCGCCTATGTGCGATTCGCTTCGGTGTATCGCAGTTTTCAGGACGTCGAGGCGTTTCGCGAGGAGATCGAGCGGCTGCGCCATCACCGCCGCCGTCGCGAGGAACAGAGCGAGCAGGACCAGCTGCCGCTGCTGCCGGGTGAGGCCACGGGCACGAGCGCGAAGTCTTCATGAGAAGCGCGGCCGAATTTTCTGCCGAGCCTGCCCTGGCCGGCAGTGCCGAGCGTGATCATCGCTACATGCGCCGTGCCTTGCAGCTGGCCGAGCGCGGACTGAACAGCACCGATCCCAATCCGCGCGTCGGCTGCGTGCTGGTGCAGCAGCGCCATGAAGGCGATCGCATTGTCGGGGAAGGCTGGACCGCTCCGGTCGGAGGTCCGCACGCGGAAGTGCAGGCGCTGCGCGCCGCGGGTACCGAGGCTGCGGGGGCGAGCGCCTATGTTTCGCTCGAGCCGTGTGCCCATTACGGACGCACCCCGCCCTGCGCGCAGGCGCTCATCGAAGCGCGCGTTGCGCGCGTGGTGTACGCGGCCGACGATCCCAACCCGCTGGTCAATGGCGCCGGCGCCGCTGCGCTGCGCGCGGCGGGGATTGCCGTGACCGGCGGGCTGCTCGCGAGCGAGTCGCGCGCGCTCAATCCCGGGTTTTTCCGACGAATGCAGAGCGGGCTTCCCTGGGTCAGGCTCAAACTGGCGGCGAGTCTCGATGCACGCACCGCGCTCGCCTCCGGAGAGAGTCGCTGGATCAGCGGCGAGGCGTCACGCGCGGACGTGCAGTGCTGGCGTGCGCGCAGCTCCGTCCTGCTCACGGGCAGCGGCACCGTGCTGGCCGACGATCCGGCGCTCAACGTGCGCCTGCCGGGCGCCGAGCGCCAGCCGCTGCGCGTGCTGCTCGATAGCACGCTGCGTGTGCCCGCACAGGCGCGCCTGTTCGCAGTGCCCGGACAGGCGCTGGTGTTCACGGCCAGTACCGATGCAGGCCGGCGCGCTGCGCTCGAGCAGCGTGGCGTGCGCGTCGAGAACGCCACGCCGGCCGCCGGGGGCGCGGGCCTGTCACTCGAGCCGATCCTGCGTTATCTCGCCGCTCACAGCGCCAACGAAGTGTGGATCGAAGCCGGCGCGCGCCTCGCAGGGGCGTTCGTAACCGCAGGGCTCATCGATGAGCTGATCGTGTACCTGGCGCCAAGATTGCTGGGCGAGCAGGCGAGGCCGCTGCTGCAGCTGCCGGCTCCCGTGCGGCTCGCCGATGCACCGCGCCTGCGCTTCGTCGACTGTACGCAGATCGGCACTGATCTGCGTTTGATCGCGCGCCCGCTGGCGCACGGCGAAAAGGCCCAAGGCTCGAGGTAGAGGCGCGCATGTTCACCGGCATCGTGCAGGACATCGGGCGGGTGCACGCGCTGGAGCGGCGCGGTGCGGACCTGCGCCTGACGATCGACACGCAGCAGCTCGATCTCTCGCGCGCCGCGATCGGCGACAGTATTGCGGTGGCGGGGGTGTGCCTCACCGCCGTCGGGCTGGCTTCGCACCGCTTCGATGTCGACGTGTCGCTCGAGACGCTGGCGCGCACCACACTGGGCGCGTGGCAGATCGGCCGCCTCGTGAATCTCGAGCCGGCGCTGCGCGCTGGCGATGCGCTCGGCGGACACCTGGTCGCGGGTCATATCGACGGACTGGCACAGCTGCTGTCGCGCGCTGCGCAGGCGCGCTCGGAGCAGATGCGCTTTCGTGTGCCGCACGAGCTTTCCGCCTACCTGGCGCGCAAGGGCTCGATCTGCATCGATGGGGTGAGCCTCACGGTCAACGCGGTCGAAGGCGATGACTTCGAGATCAACCTCATTCCTCATACGCTCGAGGTCACCACGCTCGGCGCTCTGCGCGTGGGCGAGCAGGTCAATATCGAAGTCGATCTGATCGCCCGTTATGTCGAGCGTCTCCTGGGCGAATCCAGGCCAGAGGGTCTGCGATAGCGCGGCGCTTCGCGGCGCTGCACTGCGGCCAGATCAGGCTTTCCTACGGTGGCGCTCGCGCTTCGCTTGTCTCGAGCGACACGCGTTGGGTCGATTGTAGGAACGTGCTGATACGACTGTGCAGGCTGATTGGTTAGGGTTACGCCACATCAGGCGAGACGACGTGACCCCTACCGAAGAACCACCCGACGCACCCGCATCCTACAGGGAGGCCATCAGCCAATTGCTGGCCGCCGCCCAGCGCACGCACGATCTGCAGGCGTGGATCACGCTGACGGCGCTGGCGGGGATGTTCGAGCGCCTCGATGAGGAGCATCAGGCGCACGGCGGCACGGCAGGTCCAACCAGCTAGCAATCGTAGCGTGGCTGCGCCGCCCGACCCCGACCGTCGCAGTCCTCATCCCTCACCAAGTCCAGGCGCCAGCAGCGATGGGTTCGGGTATCGTGCTGTCGTCCCGGTAACGGCATACGGCGCATCCCGCGACAGGATAGCGCTATAATTCAAAAGGTTATGGTTGTTATCTATCTGTTGGATCAACATCGGCAACTCTTGGGGCCGACGTGAGCGCGGCGCCTGAGGGCTGGCAGATCCGCAGTGCCCGCCAGCAGGATGCCGCCGAGATCGCACGCCTGGCGGGTCTGCTGGGCTATCCGAGCGGCGCTCGGGCGGTGCAGGGGCGGCTCGGCGAGCTGCTCGCGCGCCCCGATCACCGCATCGTCGTGGCGGCACCCGTCGCTGTGTCCGAGGGCGGCGCGCCCGGCGCGAAAGTAGGTGGCTGGATGCACGCAGCTCGCCACCTCACGCTCGAGAGCGCAGAGTTTGCCGAGATCCTCGGGCTCATCGTCGATCCGGCGGCGCGCCGCACAGGCCTGGGGCGCACGCTGGTGGCCGAAGCCGAGCGCTGGGCGCGTGCACATCGTTTCGCACGCCTGACCGTGCGCTCGAACGTCGTGCGCGCCGAATCGCATGCGTTTTATCCGGCGCTCGGCTTTACGCTGCGCAAGAGCCAGCACATCTACGCGAAGGCGCTCGGCCCTGACGTCGGGCCGGTAGCATAGTCATGCGCCGCCGCCACCACTTCGAGCGTCACTTCGTCAATCGCGTCGGCTGGCTGCGAGCCGCGGTCCTCGGTGCCAATGACGGCATCGTCTCGGTCGGCAGTCTGCTGGTGGGCATTGCCGCGACGCCGCTGGCACGCACGCAGGTTTTGATCGTCGGCATCGCCGGGCTGGTCGCCGGGGCAGCCTCGATGGCCGCCGGTGAGTTCGTATCGGTGAGCACGCAGGCGGACAGCGAGCGCTCGGACCTCGAGCGCGAGCGTCAGGAACTGGCGCGCGAGCCGCGCCATGAGCACGCGGAGCTCGCCGGCATCTACGTGCAGCGCGGCCTCACGCCGGCGCTGGCGGATCAGGTGGCCACCCAGCTCATGGCGCACGATGCGCTCGGCGCGCACGCGCGCGACGAGCTCGGGCTGTCCTCGGCGACCCAGCCGCGTCCGCTGCAGGCAGCGCTTGCGTCGGGGTCCAGCTTCACCGCGGGAGCGCTGTTCTCAGTGCTGCTGGTGCTGGTCGCGCCGCGCCGGCTGCTCGTGCCGGTGATTGCGGGCGCATCGCTGCTGGCGCTGGCGATCCTGGGCACGGTCTCGGCACGCAGCGGCGGCGCACCGGTCGCCACCAGCGCATTGCGCGTGACGCTCTGGGGAGCGCTCGCCATGGCCCTGACCGCGGCAGCCGGATTTGCTTTCTCCGCCATGGGGTGAGATCGGTACTTTCGCCCGGCGCGAACAGCCATGATAGATTGAGCTCATGACGAAGCTGCGTGCGGTGCCGGCCACGGCCGGCGGAACCCTTCACGGCATCGGTGAGATCCTCGAGGATCTGCGTCGCGGGCGCATGGTCGTCATCATGGATGATGAGGACCGCGAGAACGAAGGCGATCTGCTCATCGCCGCCGAATGCGTCAAGCCCGAGGACATCAATTTCATGGCGCGCTATGGGCGCGGCCTCATCTGTCTGACGCTCACGCGCGAGCGCTGTGCGCAGCTGCGCCTGCCCCTGATGGTCAGCGACAACACGGCACGACAGGGCACCAATTTCACCGTCTCGATCGAGGCGGCCGAAGGCGTGACGACGGGCATCTCGGCACACGATCGCGCCCATACGGTGCGCACGGCGGTACGGGACGATGCATGCCCCGAGGACCTGCGCCAGCCCGGGCACATCTTCCCGATCATGGCGCAGCCGGGCGGGGTGCTGACGCGCGCCGGGCATACCGAGGCGGGCTGCGATCTGGCGCGGCTGGCTGGATTTGCACCCGCGGCGGTCATCGTGGAGATCATGAACGACGACGGCACGATGGCCCGCCGGCCGGAGCTCGAGAAGTTCGCGCAGCTGCATCAGCTCAAGATCGGAACCATCGCCGATCTCATCCGTCATCGGCTCAACACCGAGCGCTCGGTCGAGCGCATCAGTGAGCAGCAGGTGCAGATCGATGCAGACAGCTTCCGCCTGGTCTGCTACGAGGATCACGTGCACAGCGATGTGCACCTGGCGCTGGTGCACGGGGATCTCAAGCAGTGCAGCGAGCCGCCGCTGGTGCGCGTACATGTGGTGGATACGCTGCGCGATCTGCTCGGGGTGCAGGATGGCTCGCGCGCCTGGACGCTGCGAGCGGCTCTGCAGCGCATCGCCGCGTCCCCCTGCGGAGTGGTCGTGATCCTGCGCCGGGGAGAGCCGCCGCGTGAGCTGGCCGATGCGGTGCAGTCACTACCGCGCCGGGCCGAACGCGAGCCGCGCCTGCCGGCCGGCGGGGTGTTGCGCACCTATGGCATCGGTGCGCAGATACTGCAGGACCTGGGCGTGCAGCGCATGCGAGTGCTGTCGGCCCCACGGCATCTGCACGGTATCTCGGCCTTCGGCCTGCAGATAGTCGATTACGTTGGCGAGAGCGCCTGAGGCTTCCGATATACTGCCGGCCGCATGGGCACCGCGGCCACTTCTGCTTCCCCGACACCACTGATCGCCGCGGATTTTCGCCTGGCGGTCATCCGCTCGCGCTATAACGAGGACATCGTGCAGGGGCTGCTCGCCGGCGCGCGCAGCGCCTGGCAGGCACACGGTGGCACGGAAGCCGCGCTGCGCGTCGAGCAGGTGCCGGGTGCTTTCGAGCTGCCGGTGGCGGCACGAGCGCTGGCGCTGTCGGGCTCGGTGGATGCGGTGGTTGCACTGGGCTGCGTCATCCGCGGGGATACCGCGCACTTCGACTACGTTGCCGGGGAGTGCGCCCGCGGCCTGCAGCGCGTGATGCTCGATACCGGCGTACCGGTGAGCTTCGGCGTGCTGACTGTCGAGACGCGAGAGCAGGCACTCGAGCGCGCGGAGGCGGGTCCGCTCAACAAGGGCGCCGAGGCGCTGGAAACCGCCCTTGCCATGGCGGCGCTGCTGCGCCGGCTGGCGTGAGCGCGCAGTCGCGCCCCAGGCGCCGCGAGCGTACCGAGTCGCAGGCGCGTGCGGCTGCGCGCCGCGTGACGCTGCAGGCGCTGTATCGCTGGCAGCTCAATCGCTGTGAGTGGCAGGAGCTCGTACAGGAGTTCGCTTCCGAAGCCCAGGCATTGCACGCCGATGCGCCGTATCTGCAGCTGCTGGTGCAAGGCATCGTGCAGCAGCAGGTGCAGCTTGATGCAGCGCTTGCGCCGCTGCTGGATCGCAAACCCACGCAGCTCGATCCCATCGAGCACGCGGCGCTGCTGATCGGAACCTTCGAATTGCAGCAGCGTCCCGAGGTGCCCTTCCGCGTCGCCGTGAGCGAGGCGGTGGCTCTGGCCCGCCGCTTTGGCGCCAGCGACGGTCACAAGCTCGTCAACGCCGTGCTGGATCGGGGGGCCCGCCTCTGGCGGGCGTCCGAGCTGCGCTGAGCACGGAGCCGTGGACGAGTCGGAGCTCATCCGCCGCTTTTTCTCCCCGCTCGGGGCACGACGAGCCGACGTGAGCCTCGGCATCGGCGACGACGCGGCGCTGCTGCGCCTGCCGGCCGGTTCAGAGCTCGTGCTGACCACCGATGCCCTGGTCGAGGGCGTGCATTTTCTGCCGCATGCATCGGCCCGCTCGCTCGGTCATCGCGCACTGGCCGTGAACCTCAGCGACATCGCCGCCATGGGCGCCGCGCCGAGCTGGCTGCTGCTGTCGCTGATCCTGCCGCAGGTGCAGGAGGCATGGTTATCGGATTTCTGTGCCGGGCTCGCGCCGCTCGCCGAGCGCCACGCCGTCGCATTGGTGGGTGGCAACCTCAGCCGCGGGCCGCTGTCGATTACCGTCGAGCTCGCCGGAGTGGTACCGGCGGGTCAGGCGCTCAAGCGTCAGGGGGCGAGGCCCGGCGATGCGATCTATGTCAGCGGTACCCCGGGCGATGCTGCCGCGGGTCGATTGATGCTGACGCGCCAAGCGGACGTCCCCGCGCGCACGCGAGCGGCGGATGCGGCACTCATCGATCGCTTCGAATATCCCACGCCGCGCGTGGCCCTTGGCGAGGGATTGCGCTCGCTGGCGAGCGCCTGTATCGATGTGTCCGATGGGCTCTATACCGATGCGCGGCGCATGCTCTCGGCCTCCGGTTGCGCCGGGCAGATCGATGCCGCGCTGCTGCCGCTGTCCGATCCGCTGCGCGGCCTTGCCAGCCAGGAGGGCTGGTCCTCCAGCCAGATGCTGCAGCTGGCATTGAGCGGCGGAGAGGACTACGAGCTGTGCTTCTGCGCACCGCCGGCGCGGCAGAGCGCTCTGCAGGCACTGGCAGTGACGCTCGGGGTGCGCATCACGCGCATCGGTGCCGTGATAGCCGGCACGGGGATCACCGTGACATCGTCAAATCCGGACCTGCCGCAGTCGCTCGAGAGTGCGAGCTTCGACCACTTCGGCCGCTGAGCGCCGCGTCCCAGGGTGCTGAGGGCCGGGCAGGGGGCCGATGCGGTTCGGGAACCTCATCACGGATCATCCCCAGTGCGGCCGCTTATGCTGCCGGCTGGCCTCGTCACGATCCGCCAGATGGCAGCTCCTGCACATAAGACGGCACCTGCGCACAAGATGCCCGAGCGCATCGGCAAGTACCTCATCATCAATGAGGTCGGCCGCGGCAGCACCGGGACTGTCTACCTGTCCCACGACCCCTATTACGGGCGCGACGTCGCGATCAAGGTTTACACCATCGATGCCGGCGGCGACGACGAACGCGCGCGCATCGCCCGCAAGATGTTCCTGTCCGAGGCGCACATGGTCGGGATGCTGCAGCACCCGAACATCCTGCCGATCTATGATGCCGGCGAGGAGAACGGCCACTGCTATGTCGTGACCGAGCACGTGCACGGTGCTCGTACCCTGGCCACCTATTGCCGACCCGACAACCTGCTGCGGCTCGACGATGTGGTGGAGATCATGTTCAAGTGCGCCAAGGCGCTGCACTATGCGCACTCGCGCGGGGTGATCCACCGCGACATCAAACCTTCCAATATCATGCTCACGACCGACAGCGACGTGCGCATCATCGACTTCGGCATTGCACTGGTGGCAGGCTCGGAGATCTCGCGCATCGAGGGCATCGCGGGCTCGCCGAGCTACATGTCTCCCGAGCAGGTGCAGAGCCTCGAGCTCACGCACCAGTCCGATCTGTACTCACTCGGCGCCGTCATGTACGAGCTGCTCACGGGGGTGCGTCCATTCCGGGCAGGCAATCTCGCCAAGCTGCTGCATCAGATCGTGTACGCAACGCCTGCGCCGATACACACACTGCGCTCGGATGTCCCCGAGGAGATCGAGAACGTCGTGGGCGTGGCCATGCAGAAGGAGCCCGCGCGGCGCTATCGCTCCGGACTGGACCTCGCCGCCGAGCTGACGCGTGTGCATCAGAAGCTGCGCCAGCAGTATTCACGCATGGACCAGCAGGAACAGTTCAGCCTGCTGAGGCGACTGAAGTTCTTTCACGATTTCTCGCACGGAGAGATTCACGAGGTCATGCGTGCGAGCCATTGGCAGGACTACGCCAGCGGCGAGGAGATCGTCAAGGAAGGGGAGATGGACGACCGCTTCTACATCATCGTGACCGGCCACTGCGCGGTGCAGAGGCATGGATTGGCCATCGGCATGCTGCAGTCCGGTGAGTGTTTCGGCGAGGCGAGCTACGTTCCCGGCGCCAAGCGCACGGCCACCATCCGCGCCGTGGATGATGTGACGGCGCTGAAAGTAAGCTCAACGCTGCTGGAGCAGGTGTCCGCCTCCTGCCAGCTGCGCTTCAACCAGGTGTTTCTGCGCGCACTCATCAGCCGCCTGCAGAGTCCGGACCGCGCCGCGGAACGCGCACCGGCGCGCTCCACGCCCTGACGAGCTGGCCGCCGCGGTCGCCTCTGGCGCCCGCTCTCAGCGCTGCGGCGGGTGCTGACGATCCTCGCCCCTGGCGCCACCGCCCGCGCGCGGCTCGGCCGGATGCGCTGCGCCGGCGTGCGGGTTGCCCGCAGGCGCGGCATGGGTCTCGCCGCGAGGCACCGCAGGCACATGCTCGCGCGGCGTAAAACTAGGCGCGCCGTGAAAGCCATTCTGTGCATGCGGCTCAGCGGCCGGGATGCGGGGCTGACTGGTCGGCACGCGTGGCTCAGCGGTGGGGAAGCGGGGCTGACTGGTCGGCACGCGCGGCTCATTGCCGAGGGCGCGCGGCTCGTTGGCGGGCCCGCGGGACACACTGCCCGCCGGCGCGAAACTGCGCTCGGCCGGATGCCCTGGAACGGGGCGCGCTTCGCGGGAGGGCCCCGCCCCGCCCGCAGCGTGGATCCCATGTTCCGGTAGACGGGCGGCCTCGCCGCCGGGACGCGCAAGCACCTCGGGGCGGGGTGTGGCGAGCACGGCAGGATGGCCGTGATTGAAGTTCGCGCGCAGCTGCCGATCATGGCTGGCCGAATTGACCAGGTCGCGCTGCGCACTGATGGGCATCACATGGTGCTCACGAGCGGCACTGAGCTGCGCGGCTGAGGGACGCACCTGCACGCCGCCGTGACCGCCGTTGAAGCTTGCGTGACCCGGGGCAGCGCCGCGGGGGACGGGGTGGTTATAGGTGTACGCCAGATGCACACCCGGCCCCACCCGGGTGACCGCGGTGTTGTAGTAGAAGCGGCCGTGATTCCAGTAGCCCCCGTCATAGCCGTGGGGGCCATAGCCGAAGCCATAATCGACGCCACCGTAGAAGCCTACGTGCGTTCCCCAGTAGCCCTCGTGCCAGACATAGACGTCGTCGGTCCAGCCCCAATAGCCAGGCGTCCAGAGCAGACCGGCTTCCGGGGGCAGCACCCACGTACCGGGCACCCAGTAGTAGTAGTCAGCTTCATCGCTCCACGCCCAATACCCCGGAACCCACAGATAGCCAGGCGCGGGCATGTCCGGCTGGGTATAGACCGGCAGCACCGGCGGGGCGGTATGGACGGAGACGCCGATGGTGATCTGGGCCGAGGCCACTGTGGCCGTGCCCACCAGGGCCGCGCACACGGCGGCAGCCACGAGAGCAGTGCGGGCGCGCATACAGGTTCCTTTGCTGCGCACAGCAGCGCGGTGAACTGGCTATGAGGCTAGCGCAAGCAGGCTGAACCCCGGCTGAGCGACGCCGGCGGGGCAGAAGAGAGTCGGCCGGCTCCAGCGCGTCATCGCGCAGCGTGACATAACACTGGAGCCCCGAGGCTCGGGTCGGCCGATCAGCGCCGCTGCGACTGCCCGAGGAACTGCAGGATCCAGATGTAGAGGGTGACCAGTGTCACCAGCAGACTGAACGCGGAATACCACTCCATGAACTTCGGCATGCCCTGGGAGACCCCGGTATCGATCATGTCGAAATTGAGCGCCAGGCTGAAGGCGGTGAAGCCAATCGCCAGCAGGGAGATGCCCAGGCTCAGTGGCGTCGAATTGAACAGAAACGGCGTCGCCACGTGGAACAGATTGAGCACCAGGGAGACCAGCAGCAGCAGGGCAATCGCCCCGAGTCCTGCGACCACGATCATGCGAAAACGCTGCGTGACGCGGATCAGGCCGGTCTTGTAGCCGACCAGCATGGCCGCGAGCACCCCGAAGGTCAGGCCCACGGCCTGAATGGCGATACCTGGGTAGCGACGCTCGAGAATCGCGGAGAAGCCGCCGAGCGCCAGGCCTTCGCACGCCGCGTAGGGGATCGACAGGTACGGCGCGGCCGTCGGCCGGAAGGTGGTGATCAACATCAGCACGGCGCCGCCAAACACTCCGACCATCATCGGCAGGGCAATGACGCCCGGGTTGTGGGTGGTCAGGTACTGGGACCAAGTCCAGAAGGCCGCCGCCAGCAGCACCACCAGCAGCAGGAAGGACTTGTTGACGGTCCCCTGCAGCGTCATGCGCTCCTCGCCCAAGGCCACGCGCGGCTGGGAGCTGAAGGTGCGCGGGTTCAGCATGAAATTGGCTGGACCGCGTTGCTGACCGGGTCTGTCGTTGAGAGGCATCGGTTACTCCAATTAACTTAATTTATCCGCTAACAAGCGGGAATTCCTGACATTCTACTCTCGACAGCGCCGCGGCGAGCCTCATGCGGAAATCTCCGGCTCGGTGAGCGCTGCGCGCTCGACGGGAGCCTCGGCACCTTCCAGCTCCACCGGCGCCTCAACGTCCTTGTCGTGCTCGATGAGGGCGTAGGCGGAGTGGTTGTGAATCGATTCGAAGTTCTCACTTTCGACCACGTAGGCGCGGATGCGTTCCTCGCGGTTCAGGCGCACGGCGACGTCACGCACCATGTCCTCGACGAATTTCGGATTGTCATAGGCACGCTCGGTCACGTACTTCTCGTCGGGACGCTTGAGGATGCCGTAGAGCTCGCAGGATGCCTCGCTCTCGGCAATGTCGATGAGCTCCTCGATCCACATGTGACTGCGCAGGCGGGCCTTGATGGTCACGTGCGAGCGTTGATTGTGCGCGCCGCGCTCAGAGATCTTCTTCGAGCACGGGCACAGGCTCGTCACCGGCACCACGACCTTCAGCCACAGGCAGGTCTGCCCGCCTTGGACCTCGCCGATGAGCGAGGCCTGGTAATCCATCAGGCTCTCGACGCCGGACACCGGGGCACGCTTGGTGACGAAGTACGGAAAGCTCATCTCGATGTGCCCGGCCTGCGCATCCAGACGCCCGGCCATCTCGCTGAGCAGGGCGCGGAAGGAGTCCACCGAGATCTCGCGCTCATGGTGCAGGATCTCGACGAAGCGCGACATGTGCGTGCCCTTGAAGTTGTGCGGCAGGTTCACGTACATGTTGAAGCTCGCCACGGTGTGCTGCTCGCCGCGCGAGCGATCCTTGACGCGCACCAGATGGCGGATGTCCTTGATGCCGACGCGATTGATCGGAATGCGGCGCGTATCGGCACGCGACTGCACATCCTCGACGCCGGGGACAGGCGTGCCCGGCACGGCATGCAGCGCGGCAGCGCCCGTCGGTGCCACCGCCGCGCGCGCGGTCAGGGCAGCGCTCTTCGCGGCCGTCGCGGAAGTGGCGCTGTGGGCGGGGCGTGCGACCGTCCTGCGTGATGCGGCGGCCCGTCGTGGCCTTGCGGCAGTGCTCATGCTCTCACCTGTGCTCGCTGGCTAATCCTTGGGGCCGGCAGCTGCCAGTCTGGGGGCGAGCCGGCCGAGCTTCAACCCCGGCATGCTGGCGCACCAGCGGTCGATGGTCGTCTGGATGGCCGGCAGATCCAGGCCGGCCGCGGCCAGACAGTCCTCGCGGCTGCCGTGCTCGATGAAACGATCGGGAATGCCGATATGTAGGCGCGGCAACAAAAAGCCCTCGGCATCCAGTAGCTCTGAACAGGCGCTGCCGGCGCCGCCGGCGACGACATTTTCCTCGAGCGTGATGATGGCCGCATGAGCGCCCGCGATCTCGCAGATGAGGTCGCGATCCAGCGGCTTGATGAAGCGCATGTTCACCACGGTGGCATCCAGCCGCTCGCCCACGAGCAGCGCCGGGGTGAGCATGCTGCCGAAGGCGAGCAGGGCCACGCCACCGGCGCCACGACGGCGCAGCTCGGCGCGACCCACGGGCAGGGCCTGCAGTTCGCGCACCGGCGCCACGCCCGGGCCGCGCCCGCGCGGGAAACGCACCGCGCTTGGACCTGCCAGGGTCGTGGCCGTGTAGAGCATCTGGCGGCATTCGTTTTCGTCCGCGGGTGCCATGAGGACGAAATTCGGGATGCAGCGCAGAAATGAGATGTCGTAGCTGCCGTGGTGGGTGGCGCCATCGCTGCCGACCAGCCCGGCGCGATCGAGCGCAAACAGCACCGGCAGATCCTGCAATGCCACGTCATGGATGGCCTGATCGTAGCCGCGCTGCAGGAAGCTCGAGTAGATCGCCACCACCGGTCGCATGCCCTCGCAGGCAAGGCCGGCGGCAAAGGTGACCGCGTGCTGCTCGGCGATCGCCACGTCGAAGTAGCGCTCCGGATAGCGGCGGGAGTATTCAACCAGACCCGAGCCCTCACGCATCGCGGGCGTGATGCCGAGGATGCGCGGGTCGCGTTCCGCCATGTCACAAAGCCATTGTCCGAACACCTGCGAGTAGGTCGGGGTGCCGGGCTTTTCCTTGTGAATCGTGCCGGTCGCCGGATCGAAAGGACCCGGTCCATGCCAGGTGATCGGATCCGCCTCGGCCGGCGCATAGCCCTTGCCCTTGCGTGTCACCACGTGCAGCAGCTGGGGTCCGTGCAGACCGCGCGCCGTGCGCAGCGCGCGCAGCAGCGAGGGCAGGTCGTGACCGTCGATGGGCCCAAGGTAGTTGAATCCCATCTCCTCGAAGATGGTCCCCGGAAGCAGCATGCCCTTGACGTGCTCCTCGGAGCGACGCGCCAGCTCGCGCAGCGGACGCAGCGGCGGCACATGGTCGAGCGCGCGCTTGCCCCCGGCGCGCAGCTGCGCGTAGAGGCGTCCGGAGATGACGCGCGCGAAGTAGTTCGATAGCGCGCCGACGTTTTCGGAGATGGACATGTCGTTGTCGTTGAGCACCACCAGCAGGTCCGCCGGCAGGCTCCCGGCATGGTTGAGCGCCTCGAAGGCCATGCCGGCGGTCATGGCGCCATCGCCGATGATGGCCACGGCGCGGCGCGATTCGCCCTTGCGCTGCGCAGCGATCGCCATGCCGAGCGCGGCACTGACCGAGGTGCTCGAATGTCCGACGCCAAAGGCGTCGTAGGGGCTCTCGCTGCGGGTCGGGAAGGGTGCAAGCCCCTGCAGCTGCTTGATGGTACCGAGCCGGTCACGCCGGCCTGTCAGCACCTTGTGGGGATAGGCCTGGTGCCCCACGTCCCAGACCAACCGGTCATCGGGGGTGTTGAAGACATAATGCAGCGCAAGCGTCAGCTCGACGGTGCCCAAGCCAGCGGCGAAGTGGCCGCCTCGGGTACTGACCGTCTGGATGAGGTAGTCGCGCAGCTCGACCGCCAGCGGCGCCAGATCGCGCTCGGGCAGGGCGCGCAGGTCGGCGGGAGACTCGATGGCGGACAGCAGCGGATAGGACGGGGGGGTCTGAGGCATTGTGGCAGGAAGTTTACACGGTCCTCCGCAGCCCCGCGGCGCAGCCCCGCGGTGCAGCAGACGGCCGCAGGACGCAGCTCAGTGCTCATCCTCGGCGGACGTACTGCGCAGGCGGGTCGTCGAGGTGGCGAGCGTCGAGCTTGCCGTGGTGGCGGTCGCGCCAGTGGCGCACGTGGTCGTGGAGGTGATCGAGACGCGCTCGATGCTCGCCGCATCGAATTCCTCGAGCACGGCCGTCTCGCCCCGCTGCAGCAGCAGCTGCACTTTTTGCTGCGCTGAGGACAGCGCCGCCTGGCACTCGCGCGTGAGCCGCACGCCCTGCTCGAAGGAACGCAGCGCCTCATCGAGCGGCAGCTCGCCACTCTCCAGCCGCACGACCAGAGATTCCAGCTGCGCCAGGGTCTGCTCGAAGGGCGCAGCAGCCGCTGGTGGGTCGGCCTCGTTCATTCACCCTCTCCCGTGCGTGTCGCTGATCGGTCAGAGCCCGTTGACGCCCTGTAGCCGTCAGCATACAGTGGTTAGAATCAGTCTAAATCACTGCCATACCATTATGGTACGGATCGGTGCCCATTCGCATCGCGGAGGAAAACTGGGATGAAACTCACGGGAACCAAGACAGAAAAGAGCCTGAAGGACGCCTTCGCCGGCGAATCGCAGGCGAACCGTCGTTATCTGTATTTCGCAGCCAAGGCTGACGTTGAGGGCTTCAACGACGTCTCGGCGGTATTCCGTTCCACGGCCGAGGGTGAGACCGGGCACGCCCATGGGCATCTGGAGTATCTCGAGCAGGTCGGCGACCCGGCGACGGGCCTGCCGATCGGGGAAACCAAGCTGAACCTGAAGTCCGCGATCGCCGGGGAGACCCACGAGTACTCGGACATGTATCCGGGCATGGCGAAGATCGCGCGCCAAGAGGGCTTCGGCGAGATCGCCGATTGGTTCGAGACACTCGCCAAGGCGGAGCGCTCGCACGCCAATCGCTTCCAGAAGGCGCTCGATACGCTCTGAAGCTGCGGCGCTGCTGGATACATTTTGAGCGACCTCACGACGAACGCGAGCCGCGAGGGCAGCCTTGCGGCTCCTGTTCGTCACCCGCTGAAGTGGCGCGAAGCGGCCTTCTACGATGAGGCCGCGCTCGAGCAGGAGCTCACGCGCGTCTTCGAGATCTGTCACGGTTGCCGGCGCTGCTTCAACCTGTGCAACGCCTTTCCCACCCTGTTCGACGCCATCGATGCCTCGGCCACCATGGAGCTCGACGGCGTCGACAAGCACGTCTACTGGCAGGTCGTCGACAACTGCTACCTGTGTGACATCTGCTTCTCGACCAAGTGTCCCTATGTGCCGCCGCATCCCTGGGACGTCGATTTTCCGCATCTGATGCTGCGCGCGAAGGCGGTGCGCACCCGCAGGCGCCGGCCCACGCTGCGCGATCGGGTGCTCACCAGCACCGATGTGGTCGGGCGCCTGGCCGGCATTCCGGTCGTCAACGGCCTGGTGAACGCTGCCAACGCCGACGCCGCGGGCAGGAGGCTGCTGGAGCGCGCGCTCGGGGTGGATCCGCGCGCACCGCTGCCGCGGTATGAGATCCACAGCGCGCGCTCACGGCTGCGCTGGCGCAGCCGCCCCGACCTCCGCGTGCAGGCCAGCTCGGACACCCGCGGCCAGGTCGCGCTGTTTGCGACCTGTTATGGCAATCGCAACGAGCCGGCGCTCGATGAGGATCTGGTCGCCGTGTTCGAGCACAACGGCATTGCCGTGACGCTGCCGGCGCGCGAGCGCTGCTGCGGCATGCCCAAGCTGGAGATCGGCGATCTTGCCGCGGTGGACCGTCTGAAGCAGGTCAACATTCCCGAGCTGGATCGACTGGTGTCGGCCGGCTTCGACCTGGTCGCGCCGGTTCCCTCCTGCGTGCTGATGTTCAAGCAGGAGCTGCCGCTGATGTATCCGGAGGACGAGGCGGTGCAGCGCGTGGCCAAGGCGTTCTTCGATCCCTTCGAGTACCTCATGCTCCGGCATAAGGCGGGGCTGCTGGATACCGATTTCAAGACGCGGCTCGGCAGAATCAGCTACCACGTGCCCTGCCATCTGCGCGTGCAGAACATCGGCCTGAAGACCCGCGATGTGCTGCGTCTGGTGCCGGAGACGAGCTTCGAGATCATCGAGCGCTGCTCAGGCCACAACGGCACCTACGCCGTGAAGAGTGAGTTTCGCGACGCTTCCATGAAGATCGGTCGCCCCGTGTTCCAGAAGGTCGAGCAGGGCGAGGGCGACTACTATGCGAGCGATTGCCCGATGGCCGGCCACCAGATCGCAAGCGGCCTGACGACGGCGCGCGCCCCGACGCATCCGCTGAAGCTCCTGCGCATCGCCTATGGCATCTGAGTCGATCGAACCGAACCGGCAGCACCGACATGCGCAAACTCACCGCCGCTGATCTGATGTCCCTGGAGCAGTACGCGCGCGAGCGGCCGGCGTTTCGCGCGCGGCTCATTGAACATCGGCGCATGCGCTCGCTGCGCGTGGGCGAGCACTGCTCATGGAGTTTCGAGGACCAGCTCACCGTGCAGTATCAGATCCAGGAGATGCTGCGTACCGAACGCATCTTCGAGCCCGAGGGCATCAGCGAGGAACTGGAAGTCTACAACCCGCTGATCCCGGATGGCGCCAATCTCAAGGCCACGCTGATGATCGAGTATCCTGATGCCGTCGAGCGCGCCGAGCGGCTGGCTCAGTTGCGCGGCTTCGAGCGCCGCTGCTGGATGCGTATCGAGGGCTTTCCGCCCGTGTATGCCATCGCCGATGAGGATCTCGAGCGCGACAATCAGCAGAAGACCGCGGCGGTGCATTTCCTGCGCTTCGAGTTTGCCTCCCCGGTGGTTGCCGCCGCGTGCGGCGGGGCAGCGATGGCGGCGGGTGTGGATCATCCCAGCTATTGCCACAGCGTCGAGCCGCTCCCCGAGCCCCTGCGGGCGGCGCTGGTGCGGGACTTCGACTGAACGCGGGCTGAACAAACGAGGCGCGTGAGGCCTGTTTTCAGCGCAAACCGCGCCATTCGCGGGCGTAGGAACACGCTCTGGCAACTCTCGCCCGCGTCGGACGGGCGTTGATTGACCCCT
>DATBPG010000040.1:0-2159 GCA_036561485.1 Steroidobacteraceae bacterium
GCTCGTAGGCGGCTCGATAGCGCTCGGCATCGGCGGCGGTCAGGGCCGCCTCCCCGAGCATATCGAATGAGAAACGGCTAGCCGGCCCCTGCAGGCGCTGCGCTCGTCGCAGAGCAGACTCGATGTTGGTGGCAAAGATGAACCGACCGCCCAGGGCGTGCATGGCAACACGCAGCAACCCGCGCACCGCTGGCGCGCCCATTCGTCCCCAGTTCCGCGCCGCGCCCTCGGCGCGCGCATCGCTCACGGCGGCAGCGAGGCGCGATGCGAGCGCCAGGGTCAGTCCGAGGCTGCCGGCGTCCCGACGCACCTGCGCCAGCTGCTCGCGCACCAACGCATCGGCGTTGCCGGCGTCCGCCGTGCGCAGCAATGCCTCGGCCAGTGACAACAATGCGCGGCCGGCGGCACTCCCCAGTGCCAGCTGCGTCAGCAGATCCCCACGTCCGACGCGCGCTGCACGCTGGACGCGCGCGCTCAGTGAGAGGGCCAGCTGCCGTGCCTGAGCCGCCTGAGCCTCACTGATGCGGATCTCGCTCAGCAGCGCCGCGACCCAGTCAGGCTCGCTGATGCGCCAGGCGCGGCGCAGCGCTGCACGCCGCGGCCCCTGGAGCGACTCGCCATCCCTGGGGAAGCGAGCGCTCATTGCAGGACTTCCTCTGCTCGACCACCGCGGCACACGAGCGCATTATCGCATCGGCGCTCCGGGCGCCGCAGCGAGGAGACAATCGTGGCCGACACGGGCGCCCCTGTTGACGCCAGCACTGCTGACGCCAGCACTGCTGGCTCCAGCGCTGTCGGCGCTGCGCAGTGGCAGCTGACCAGTGATCAGCGGGCCGTTCTGGAGGCTGCGGATCGCTTCGCGCGCGAGGAGCTCTATCCGCTCGCTGCGCGCATGGATGAGCAGGAATGGTGGCCGCCGGAGATTCTTGCACGCCTGGGCGCGGAAGGGTTTCTGGGCATCACCGTGCCACAGAGCTATGGCGGTGCGGGCCTTGACCTGACCAGCGCAGGTCTGGTCGCAGAGGCCTTCTCGCGATGGAATCACGCCATTGGGCTCTCGTGGATCGCGCATGACAATCTCTGCGCCCACAACCTGTTTCGCCACGCCAGCGAAGCGCAACGGCGCTCGCACCTGCCCGATCTGTGCAGCGGACGACACGTGGGGGCGTTGGCGCTCACCGAGCCCGGCGCCGGATCCGATGCGCTCGGCTCCATGCGCACCACCGCTCGCCTCGAGGGCGATCACTATGTGCTCAACGGCACCAAGCTCTTCATCACCAATGGCCCGATTGCTGACGTGCTGCTGACCTATGCCAAGACAGAACCCTCGCTGGGAACCCATGGTGTGTCGGCCTTCATCGTGAAGGTTGCGCAGTCCCCGGGCGTGCGCGTCGCGCAGAAGCTTACCAAGATGGGATTTCGCGGCAGTCAGACGGGCGAGCTGGTATTCACCGATTGCCGCGTGCCCAAGGCCAATCTGCTCGGTGCGGAGAATGCCGGAGTCGGCATCCTGATGACGGGTTTGGATCTGGAGCGCGCCACGATTGCCTCGATCTGCCTGGGCATCGCCGAGCGGGCGCTGCAGCTTGCGGTCGACTACGCCAAGAGCCGGCGTCAGTTCGGCCGACCTATCGGCGACTTCGAGATGATTCAGGCCAAGCTCGCCGACATGTACGTGGGAGTCGAGACCATGCGCACGCTGATCTATCGCGTGCTGGCGGCGGCCGAAAGCGTGGGAGCACACGGCGGGGGTCGCGGCAGCATTCACGCACAGAGCGCCGCCTCCGTGCTGTATGCGGCCGAGAGCATGGCGCGCGTGCTCTCTGATGCACTGCAGATCCATGGCGGCAATGGCTACATCTGGGAGTCGGAGATCAATCGGCTGTACCGCGCGATCAAGCTATTGGAAATCGGCGCTGGAACCAGCGAGATCCGCCGCCTGATCATCGCGCGCGAACTGCTGGGCAGCTCCGACGCGCTGTAAACGCACGGCCCCCCGCGGGTCCGACTGGCTTCGGATTCGCAGCAGCGCGTCCAGCGGCTCTGTAAAACCTTACCCGCCGGCGCAGCAAATTTTCCGTAGGACAGTCCGGGATCGTGCACCTGCCTGCACGCCTCACGGGTATGGATCTTGCTCCATGCGTGCAGGGACACAGCGC
>DATBPG010000041.1:0-12767 GCA_036561485.1 Steroidobacteraceae bacterium
CTCGGTGAGCTCCTCGCGCATCATTCTGCAATTCGACATGAGCCGCGACGTCAACGGTGCGGCCCGCGACGTGGAGGCAGCGATCCAGGGCGCCCGCGTCGACCTGCCCGCAACGCTGCGCTCGAACCCGCAGTACCGCGAATTCAACCCGGCGAATGCGCCGATTCTCAGCCTGGCGCTGACCTCCCCGACGCTCACACCGGGACAGATCTACGATTCGGCCTCCACCATCATCCAGCAGAAGCTGCTGCAGATCGAAGGCGTCGGCGAAGTCGACGTCGGCGGCGCCTCCCTGCCGGCGGTGCGCGTGGAGCTCAACCCGCGGGCGCTGTTCAAGTACGGCATCGGTCTGGAGGACATCCGCGCCGCCCTCACGGCCGCCAATGCCAACGCCCCCAAGGGCTTTCTCGAAGATCCCGATCACCATTATCAGATCTACGTCAATGACACGGCGGCGGACGCTGCCGCCTACAAGCCGCTCATCGTCGCTTACCGCAACAACCGTCCGGTACGGCTCGAGGACGTCGCCGACGTCTCCGATGGCGTGGAAAACGTCCGCAACCTCGGCCTGGACAACGGCGTGCGGGCCATCCGGGTACAGGTGCATCAGCAGACCGGCGCCAACATCATCCAGACGATCAAGCGCGTCCAGGCGGTGATACCCGCGATCCAGGCATCGATCCCGCAGAGCATCAGGATTACTCAGCGCGGGGATCGCACCGCCACGATCCGTGGCTCATTGCGTGATGTCGAATTCACGCTGATGGTGTCCACGCTGCTGGTGATCTTCGTGGTGTTCGTCGCGCTGCGTAATCCGCGCGCCGCGTTGATCCCGGCGGTGGTCGTGCCGGTGGCATTGATCGGCACCTTCGGCGTCATGTACCTGCTCGGCTTTACCCTGGACAACCTGTCGCTGATGGCGCTGACCATCGCGACCGGCTTCGTCGTCGACGATGCCATCGTCATGCTGGAGAACATCTCGCGGCACAGGGAAGAGGGCATGCCCCCGTTCAGGGCAGCCTTGCAGGGCGCGCGCGAGGTGGGCTTCACGGTCCTGTCGATGAGCGTGTCGCTGATCGCGGTGTTCCTGCCGATCCTGCTGATGCCCGGCCTCATCGGGAGGCTATTACGCGAGTTCGCCGTGTCGCTCTCGGTGGCAATCCTGCTGTCGCTGGTGTTGTCGCTGACCACGACCCCGTGCATGTGCGCGCACGTGCTCGGCAACATACATGCCCGCGCCGGCTCGCTCCTGGATCGATTCCTGGCGCACATGGAGCGCCGCTTCAATGCCATGCAGGGCTTCTATGCGCACACGCTGCGCGCGGCGCTCGCGCATCCGCGGCTGGTGATCTCGATCCTCGGCGCCACGGTGGCGCTCAACTTCTATCTGTTCGCCGTCGTCCCCAAGGGCTTCTTCCCGCAGGAGGATACGGGGGTCATCCAGGGCGTGCTGCGCGCCGATCAGGATGTTTCCTTCAAGGCCATGGAGAGCCGGCTGCGACAGGCGCTGTCCATCGTGGGCAACGATCCTGCCGTGGACAGCTATGGCGGCTTCACCAACGGCGGTGGCGGCTTCGGTGGCGCCAACACGGCCCAATTGTTCATCGATCTCAAGCCGCTCTCGCAGCGTCACGGCATGAGCTCGGATCAGGTCATCGCGCGCCTGCGCCGTGAGCTCAGCAAGCTCACCGGCGCGCGCCTGTTCCTGCAGGTGCAGCAGGACATCCGGGCTGGCGGCCGGCAGGGCAATGCCGAATACCAGTACACGCTGCTCGGTGACGACCTCAACGAACTCAATACCTGGGCACCGAAGATCACTGAGGCGCTCAAGCACGTCCCCCAGCTCGCCGACGTGAACTCAGATCAGCAGGACGCGGGCCTGGATATACGCCTGAACGTGGATCGTCCGACCGCCGCGCGGCTCGGAGTGGGCCTGACGGCGCTCGACAACACCCTGTACGACGCCTTCGGACAGCGGCAGGTGTCCACCATCTACGAGGACAAGAATCAGTACCACGTCGTGATGGAGGTTGCGCCGGAGTTCTGGCAGAACCCGAGCACACTGAAGGACATCTGGGTCAGCACCGCCGGCGGGGCGCTTTCGGGTACCCAGGCCACCGCCGCTGCGGTCGGCGACTTTTCGGGCGCGCGCCGGCCTGCGACCGGCGGCGGCGGCGGCGCCCCCGCGGGCACCACCGGCGGCGCGACGTTATCGCGCAGCGCCGCTGCAGCGCCTGCGCCGGCGAATACGACGGCAGCCAGGGCCGCGTCGAGCGCCACCGGAGTGACGGCGGCGGCGCAGACCGCAGCACGGGCCGCGGCTCAGGCCTCCGCGCAGGCGTCCCGTGCGGCTGCCCAGGCAGGCGGCGGCACGGGTGCAGGTGCCGGCGGCAGCACGGGCAGCACGACCTCCAGCACCAGCGCTGCCAGCCTTGCGGCTCGAAACGCGCAGCTCAACGCGCTGACCAACAGCGGCCGCGGCGCCGCTTCGACCGGCGCCTCGCTCAGCACGCTCGCCGAGACCATGATTCCGCTGTCGGCGTTCGCAAGCTACGGGCCTGGGAACACGCCCATGCAGGTGCAGCACCAAGGCAACTTCGTCGCGACCACGATCTCCTTCAACCTGCCGCTCGGCGTAACGCTCGGCCAGGCTACCCAGGCGATCGAGCGCACCATGCAGCAGCTGCACGTGCCGATCGGCGTGCACGGCACCTTCGCGGGCACTGCGCAGGTCTACCAGAATTTCCTCTCCAACGAGCTGCTGCTGATCCTGGCCGCGCTCGGGGCGGTCTACATCGTGCTCGGGATCCTCTACGAGAGTTTCATCCACCCGATCACGATTCTCTCCACACTCCCCTCGGCTGGCATCGGCGCAGTGCTGGCGCTGCTGGTATTCAATACGCCCTTTACACTGGTGGCGCTCATTGGCGTATTTCTGCTCATCGGCATCGTGAAGAAGAACGCCATCATCATGATCGACGTAGCCATCAGCACCGAGCGCGAGCGCAGCATCGATGCGCGCACGGCCATCTACGACGCCTGCCTGCTGCGCTTCCGCCCGATCATGATGACCACGTTCGCGGCAATGTTCGGCGCGCTGCCGCTGGCGGTGACCACCGGCAACGGCGCCGAGCTGCGCCAGCCGCTGGGCATCGCAATCGTGGGCGGCCTGGCCCTCAGCCAGATACTGACGCTGTACACCACCCCGATCGTCTATCTGTACATGGATCGATTCCGCATCTGGCTCGGCGGGCTATTCCGCGGCGGCCAGCGCCCGCTGATCGGCGGCGCGCAGCAGCGGCCCGCCTGACGCAACTCATCTCTCCAGCAACTCGCATGAACCAATCCACCTGCAACCTCCGCGCCCTGGTGCGCACCCTGATCCTGGCGCCCGCGCTGCTTGCGGCGGGCTGCGCCGTGGGCCCGAACTACCATCGCCCCATGGCCACGACCACGCCGATGTACAAGGAAAACCAGGGTTGGAAGCCGGCCAACCCGCGCCAGATCCCGGCCGATCAACCCTGGTGGTCGATCTACGACGATCCGGTGCTCGACAGCCTCGAGCGCCAGGTCATCGTGAACAATCAGACCCTCAAGCAAGCCGAGGCCGCTTATCGAGCCGCGCAGGCCGACATTCTGATCGATCGCGGCGCGCTGCTGCCTGGGCTGTCCCTCGGCGCGACCGATACGCACTCCGGTGCGGCCGGTGGACAGGTGAACAGTCAAAGCGCCCAGCTCGGCGGCCGTGGCTCGGGCTTTACGACACCGACCTATATCAAGTACGCCACCGCCAGCGTCCAGGCGGGGGCCAGCTGGACACTCGATATCTGGGGAAAGATCCGCCGCGAGGTCGAATCCGATACGGACAGGGCGCAGGCGAGTGCGGCCGACGTCGCCGCGGCACTGCTGTCCGCACAGGTGTCGCTCGCCGAGGATTACTTCCGGATGCGGGCGGCCGAGCAGCAGATGCGCATGTACCAGACCTATCTGGCCGACCTGGAGCAGTCGCTGCAGATCACGCAGAACCAGGTGCGCGCCGGCATCACCACGCTCGCCGACGTCTATCAGGCCCAGACCCTGCTGGAGAACACCCAGGTCTCCGCCATCAACGTGCAGCTGACGCGCGCCACCTTCGAGCACGCCATCGCCACGCTGATCGGCAGGGCGCCCGAACAGCTGTCGCTGCCGCAGGGAAATTTCGCCACCGCGATTCCGGTCGTTCCTGTCGGTTTGCCGTCGGAGCTGCTCGAGCGCCGCCCGGACATTGCGGCCGCCGAGCGCACTGTCGCCAGCCAGAACGCGCTCATCGGTGTCGCCGAGTCGGCCTGGTTCCCGAGCCTCACCCTGACCGGCACCGCCGGTTTCAGCAGCAGCAAGATCGCGGGACTGCTCAGTGCCAGTAATACCGCCTGGTCCTTCGGACCGCAGCTGGCGCAGACCCTGTTCAATGGCGGCGCGCGCGTGGGCCAGTACCGCGTGGCCCGCGCCAATTACGATCAGTCGGTCGCCTCCTATCGTCAGACGGTGCTCTCGGCGTTCGAGGCGGTCGAGAATGACCTGGTCACACTGCGGGTGCTCGAGCAATCGCAGAACCTGCAGGTCACGGCGGTGGGCGCAGCGCGCCTGTCCGAAAACCTGACGCTCAATCAGTACAAGTCAGGCATCGTTTCTTTCACCAGCGTCATCACCGCGCAGACCACGCGTCTGGAGAGCGAGATCAACCTGCTCTCGATCCAAAGTGAGCAGCTCGTGACCAGCGTCGATCTGGTGTCACAGACCGGCGGGGGCTGGAGTGTCTCGGATCTGAAGCTCGCCAATCGCGGCGTGCCGAAGAGCTGAAGGCGGCCATCAGGCCGCGGTCGACGTCACCGCACTGGCGAGACATTCTTCGAGAGAGGCCTGCAGTTCCAGTTCCGGTAGCGGGCGCTGCGCCAGTCCCTGGATCTCACCACCGACGCCGAGCAGCGCCGCGAGCCCGCCCTGCAGCTGCTTCTCACGTCGCGCCCAGCGCTGCAGGGTCTGGCCCTTCTCGGCTTCAAGCTCCTCGCGCATACGCTGAAAGGCATCGTGGACGGCGCGCAGCTTCTGGGCGAATTGCGGCGAGGTCACATAGTCGTAGAGCGCTGCCATCTTCTCATCGCGACTCGTGGACACGATGCGCTGGCGATGCACGGCCAGGAGCGACTCGCGCAGCAGTTGCGCGAGCTGCAGAGCCACGGGCCAGATGACCACATACACACCCTCGTGCAGGGAGAAGACCTGTCCCGCCGGCCACTCGCGCGGCACGGCGCCCCCGAGAGTGACGAGCACGCCGACCTCGGCCCCGCAGGCGCGCATGTCGTCTTTGAGCTTGCCGATCCAGGCGCCGCTGAATTCCTTGGCGCGCTTGCTTTCCCAGAGCAGCTTGACAGGCGCATGCCCGGCGCGCGTCGTGATGTGCTGTACGACGTCCGCTCCGCGCACGCCTTTCTTCACCTCCTCGATGCTGTCGAGCGGAAATTCCCGGCGCAGCGCCTCTTCGATCGCGAGCTCCAGCAC
The DNA here is from genome assembly GCA_036561485.1 of Steroidobacteraceae bacterium. Classification (GTDB taxonomy): domain Bacteria; phylum Pseudomonadota; class Gammaproteobacteria; order Steroidobacterales; family Steroidobacteraceae; genus FEN-1191. The sequence continues at coordinate 5,539 of DATBPG010000041.1, forward strand.
CTCGCCCTGCAGCTGCTGCGAGCCCTGCGTCATGCGACGCTGTGCATCCTCGAGCTGTTCGCGGGCGTCGTCGAGTTTCTTCTGCAGATCCGCCTCGCGCAGCTGCGATCGCTCCTGCTCCTGGCCGCGAATCTGCTGCTCGCGCTCGGCGCACCGCAGATCGACCTGGCGCTGCACCGCAAGCGCCATGGCCGCCTTTTCATCAGCCAGTCGGGTGCGCTCGATACGCAGCTGCACCTGCTCGGCGCGCAGCGTCTGCAGCTGCCCCTGCGCATCCCCGAGGCGCCGCTCGTACTCGCCGCGGCTGTCCGCCAGCTGCTGCTCGAGCGCCTGAAGCTGCGGGCGAAGTGCGGCCTCGGTGACGGTGCGCACCTGGGCGAGGGCCTGCGCATGCTGCTCGGACTGCTGCTGCATCAGCGCCTTGAGCTCCTCGAGCTGCTGGCGTGCCGCCTGATCGCGCTCGCGCGAGAGCTGCTGCCCCTGCCGCTCGGCGAGGCTGCGCGCCTGGGCGCGCAGCTGAGCGAGTGCCGCGTCGCTCTCGGTCTCGATGCTCTCGAGCGCCTGGCGGGCAAATCCGCGCTCCAGCGAGAACGCCTGGTGGCAGCCGGGACAGGTCACGACGGCATCCTGGGCGATCAGCAGCTGCGCAGAGGACATGGGCACCTCGTCAGGACAGTGGTATCGCGGCACGCGCCGTCCGCCGCCCGCGGCACCAGGGCGCGGCGGGCGAAGCGCCAGGGTCTATCAGCAGATTGGAATAGGGAAGATACAATTCGGGTGCATTATGGGGTATTTAGCCCGAATAGCGTGCAAAAGATATGTTTCAGCGCCGGTGTGTGTTCAGTGCGCCGACCGAACCGACTGCGCGATGGCATCGGCAAGCTGTGCCAGCAGGCTGTTCATGGCTTCGACGTGAGCGCTGGCACTGCCTCCCGCCGGCCGCGCAAGACGCCGCTGCTCGTACAGCGCCGGATGCGACGGGCCGGTCCCGAGCAGGGTCCAGGCGGCATTGAGTACCACACGATCGCCGGGCTCGGGTTGCAATTCCAGCACGTCCACCACGATCCCGCGGGTGCCCGGCGGCGCCGGTGCCTGGGCTGAGATCACCCTCCCGGCGGGCAGGCGCTCGGCCAGATCCTGGCTGAGCACACTGCGCAGCATGTCGGCCATGGGGGCGCCCCACTGTCGGAATTGATCGATCTGCAGCCGCCCGCCCGGCAGCTCACTGACCAGCTCGGCGCGATCGAGCACCGCCGGGATGTGTACCGCACGCAGCTGCACGGGGCTGCCGAGGAAAGGTGTGGCCGGCGCAGATGTGCGCACGATCCCGAGCAGGTAGAACTGGGTGCTCGGACTGTGAGCACAGGCGCACAGCAGGCACGCCGTGCCCGGCAGCAGCATCGCTCGCAGCTTCATGGCTTCTTACCCCGCAGCAGCGCCTCGGGATGGCGCTGCAGGTAATCGGCCAGACCCCGCACCGAGCGCGCCGCGCGCGTCAGCTCGGCCATGGCCTCGTTGAGGCCGCCCTGTTCGTCGGCACCGCCGATGGCCTGATGCGCCTCTGCGGCCACCCCTTCGAGCTGATCGGCCGCGCGTCGCAGGCTCGCGATCAGCATCGGAACCTGTGGTTTGACCTGCCGTACCATCTGGTCGATCCCCGTCAGCGTGTCCTGCAGATGTGCCAGGCTCTGCGCGAGCTGCGGGGAGTTCACGAACGTGCGGATGCGATCGGTGATGCTGCGTACGTTCGTGCCGATCTGCTGCAGTGGTAGCGTGCCGAGCTGAGTGGTCAGGCCCTTGAGCCCCCCGCCGTTCGTCGCCGGCAGCTGCGGCAGCGACTGCGTCAGGTCGAGGCGCGCGGGCGGCGCCTGCGCCACCAGATCCAGCGAGACGAAATCTGCGCCCACCAGCGGCGGATCCTGGGCGAGACGCGCGCGCAGGCCGCGCCTCACGAGCTGCGCAATGGCACTCTTCAGGCGCGCCACCGCCTGCGTGGCCGGCAGCGCCGCACTCCCACCCCCGCTCCCACCTCCACTCCCGCCCGCGCCCGCGCCCGCTGCGGGATCGGTCGAAAAGCGCAGCCGGTCCGCATCGATGGCGATGGTGACGGGCGTGCGCAGCTGCCCGCTCGCGGGATCGAACTGCAGACCGATATCCTGCACCTGCCCCACCACGAAACCGAGCAGCTTCACCGCCGCGCCCGGGGTCAAAGCGCCCACGGGATCGGGGAAATTCACGCTGAAATAGGCCTCCGGCCCCCGCGGGGCGAGCTCGGCGCTGTGCTTGTCAGCGTAGAGTTTAAAGACGCTGCCCACGGGGCTCGGGCCTGCATCGCCCACCGAGGCCGGCGTCTCGAACGCCACGGCACCCTTGATGAGGGCGAGGGGTGAGAGCAGCTGCAGCTTCAGGCCGCTGGACATGGACAGCTCCAGGGCACCGGCGTCGTAGAAGCGCGAGCTGGCATGGACCAGTCGGTCGTAGGGGGCGCGCACCAGCGCCTCGTAGTGGAACTCGTGCGGACCCACCAGCTGCACGTCCGTGACCTTGCCGACATCCAGGCCGAGGTAGTAGACGCTCGAGCCGCGCCCCGCCGAGCCCCGTGAGGACGCCGTCAGCGTCAAGCGCGTTCCGGCCGTGGGCGTCTTGAAGGCCGGGGCCTGCGTCAGGGCCACGAAATTGCGCTGCGGGCTGCCTGCTCCGGGCTCCATCTCGATCGAAGGGCCGCCCAGCAGCGACATCAGCGAGCTCAGATCGCTCAGGTCCCCGGCGGCGCCCTGCAGCCAGAAGCGCGTACCACTGCGCAGGTAGCGATCGGCGGAACGATTCATCGACAGCCGCACGCGCACGTGCATCCCATCGTCGGTCAGGGCGACGTCCTTCACTTCCCCCACCTCGACGCCACGATATTGCACCTTGGTGTTCTGGGGGCTGACGCCGTCCGCCTGATCGAAGATCACCGTGACGGTCTCCCCGTGCGTGAAGAGAAAACGCGCGCCGAACCAGACCACAATGAGGGCCGCGACGAGGGGCACGACCCAGATCCAGCCAGGCCAGCGGCTGCGATGTACCGCCGCAGGCCGCGCCGAGGCGGCAGCCGCAGGCTCCTCCTCGCCCACGGTGCGCTCCCCCACAGTGCGCTCATCGACCATCGCTGCGCTCCAGCGCCGCATCCCAGATCAGGCGCGGGTCGAAGGCACGCGAAGCCACCATCGTCAGCATGACGACGGCAATGAACGAGGTGGCAGCCACGCCCGCATCCGTGACGATGAAATTGCGAAAGTGCATCAGCGGCACGATGACCGCAATGATGAAGGGGTCGACGTTCGACCAGCGACCGGACTCGTCGATGAGACGGTAGAGCTTGGTCTTGAGCACCAGATGGCGGCTGGAGCGACGATGGATCGACAGCAGGCACCAGCCCAGACCCAAGAGCTTGGCGACGGGAATCCCGATGCTGGTACAGCTGATCATGATGCCCAGCGGCCACAGGCCGGCGCCAAACAGCGCCATGACCCCGTCCACGATGCGATAGCGCTGGTCGTGGTCCGGATAATGAGTCACGTTCATCGGAAAGACGTTGGCGGGGATGTAGAGCAGCAGCGAGGCGATGATCAGGGCCAGCGTGCGCGTGCGCACGCCGCCTATGCGCCGGCGCAGGGTCAATCCACAGCGCGGGCAGGGCCGCCCTTCACACTCCAGCGGCTGCACCAGATCGCAGGTGGTGCAGGAGAGCACCGGGGTGCCCGGCGCTGGATTGGTTTCGGGGCCCACCGCACGCCACACGGTGCGTCGATCGAGCAGCGCCCCCGAGAGCATGGCGAGCGCGGAGGCCGCGAGCAGACAGTAGCCGCCGAGCCCTACGTAGACGATGGACGCCTGCGCCTCGATGCGCGCATACCCGATGATCGCGGCGATCAGGAACACCTCGGGCATGGTCCAGCGATCGAGCTGGATGGCCCAGCGAAAAACCGGCCCGCGCCAGCCCGTCCCGCGTCGCAGGCGCACCGCTGCAAGGGCGGCCGACAGGAGCGCGTAGCGTACGAAGGGCAGCACCACCGCCGTGGCCGCGACCATCAGCGCCAGCAGAACCCAGCCGTTGTCGAACAGCGCAATCACACCCGAGCCGAGCCGGATATCCATCACCACCCCGGCGAAGCGCACTTGCAGCAGCGTCGCCAGATTGGCGGGAAACAGCAGAATGAAAGTAGCGAGCGCACAGGCGAGAGAGGCGTTGAGGCTGCGTGCCCAGACACGCTCCAGACGCCTCTGGCAGCGCCGGCAGCTCGCCACGTCGCCCCGGCGCAGGGCAGGCAGCTGCTGCAGAGTGCCGCAATCCGGGCAGGCAATGGTCATGGGAAATCGATCTAACAGCCGTTACTGCCCCGCCTGCCAGCGGCGCGCGCGCCTTTTCGGATAGGCGCATACCGAAACGGCAACTGCCCGCCGAGCCGTCACGGGGATCAGGCGATGCCTACACCGCAGCCTACTCTGCAGCCGCCTGCTCGCCCGCTAGACCAGCACCCGTTCGATACCGCCCTGGTTCGCCCGTTTGACGTAATCGGCCATCCAGTTCTCGCCCAGCACGTGGCGGGCGATTTCCACCACGATGTAGTCGGCATCCAGATCGGCGTCTTCGTTGTAGCGCTTGAGTCCCTGCAGACACGAGGGGCAGGAAGTCAGCATCTTGATCTGTGTGGCGCCCTGGGCGCGCAACGTTTCGGCGCCGGCGCGTACCTGCTGCTCCTTGCGAAAGCGTACCTGGGTGGAGATGTCCGGGCGCGTCAGCGCCAGCGTGCCGGACTCCCCGCAGCAGCGATCGTTGCGCTCAATGCGGCCGTTCTGAGCGTCGTTCATCAGCGTATTGACCACCTTCAGGGCATCGTAGGTCTTCATCGGCGTGTGGCAGGGGTCGTGATACATGTAGCGCACGCCGGTGACGCCCTCGAGCCGGATGTTCTTCTCCATCAGATACTCGTGGATGTCCAGAATGCGTGAACCGGGGAAGATCTGGTCGAACTCATACCCCTGCAGCTGATCGAAACAGGTGCCGCAGCTCACCAGCACGGTGCGGATGTCCAGATAGTTGAGCGTGTTGGCCACGCGGTGAAACAGCACGCGATTGTCGGTGATGATCTTCTGCCCGCGCTCCGACTCACCGGCCGCCCGCTGCGGATAGCCGCAGCACAGATACCCCGGTGGCAGGACCGTCTGCACGCCGACGTGCCAGAGCATCGCCTGGGTCGCCAGTCCCACCTGCGAGAACAGCCGCTCCGAGCCGCAGCCGGGGAAATAGAACACCGCCTCGGTGTCGCTGCTGGTGGTGGAGGGGTTGCGGATGACGGGCACGTACTCGGCATTCTCGATGTCCAGCAACGCCCGCGCGGTCTTCTTCGGCAGCCCGCCCGGCATCTTCTTGTTGACGAAATGGATCACCTGCTCGCGCAGCGGCGGCTTGCCGGTAGTGGCCGGCGGGTGCCGCGTCTGCTTGCGCGCAAGACCCGCAAGCAGGCGGTTGGCCATGCGCTGCACGCGGTAGCCCCAGTCGATCATGAGCTTGCGCGCCACACGGATGGTCTCGGGGTTGGTGGCATTGAGGAAGAACAGGCTCGCGGCCGTCCCCGCATTGAAGCGGCGCTTGCCCATCCGGCGCAGCAGATCGCGCATCGCCATCGAGACGTTGCCGAAGTCGATGTCCACCGGACAGGGGGCCTCGCACTTGTGGCAGACGGTGCAGTGATCGGCCACGTCCGAGAACTCGTCCCAATGACGGATGCTCACGCCGCGGCGAGTCTGCTCTTCATAGAGAAATGCCTCGATCAGCAGCGAGGTCGCCAGAATCTTGTCGCGCGGGCTGTAGAGCAGATTGGCCCGCGGCACGTGCGTTGCGCACACGGGCTTGCATTTGCCACAGCGCAGGCAGTCCTTGATGGCATCGGAGATCGAGCCGATGTCCGACTGCTGCATGATGAGTGACTCGTGCCCGAGCAGATTGAAGCTCGGCGTGTAGGCACTGGACAGATCGCCACCGGGCAGGAGCTTCCCGCGATTGAAGCGCCCCTGCGGGTCGATGCGCTGCTTGTAGGCGCGAAAGCCGCGCGTCTCCGCCTCAGTCAGAAACTCGAGCTTGGTGATGCCGATGCCGTGCTCGCCGGAGATGACTCCATCGAGGCTGCGCGCCAGTGCCATGATGCGCGCCACGGCCGCGGTGGCCGCCTGCAGCATCTCGTAATCGTCCGAATTGACCGGAATATTGGTGTGCACGTTGCCGTCGCCGGCATGCATGTGCAGCGCCACGAACACCCGCCCGCGCAGCACGCGCGCGTGCGCCTGCTCGCAGACCGCGAGAATCGGCGCGAAGATGCGGCCGCTGAAAATCTGCTGCAGCGGCGCGCGCAGTTCGCGCTTCCAGGAAACCCGCAGCGTGTGATCCTGCAGCAGATCCAGTATCGAAACAGCCGGGGTACGCATGAGACGCGTGCGCAGTGCCGGCAGCAGCGCCTCGAGCTGATCCTCCGGTGCCAGGTGTGCGCCCGCCTCGCTACGCAGCGCCTCGGCCAGTGGCATATCGAGATGGCGCGCGAGCCAGGCCCAGCGTTCCTGCACCTCGGCGAGCAGCGCCTGCGCCTGGGGCACCCGCTCGCCGAGCAGCTCCTCGGGTGAGAGCCTGCCGAGCTCGGCATCCTCGGCGCGCGCCAGCGGCAGGGGCGCCCCCAGCAGTCGTTCGAGCTCCCCGACGAGCTTCAACTTGTTGGCGAGGGAGAATTCGATGTTGATGCGTTCGATCGCATCGGTGTACTCCCCCATGCGCTCGAGCGGGATGACGACGTCCTCGTTGATCTTGAACGCATTGGTATGACGCGCGATCGCCGCGGTGCGCGCCCGGTCCAGCCAGAACTTGCGGCGCGCCTCGGCGCTGACGGCCACGAAGCCCTCACCACCGCGCGCGTTGGCCAGGCGCACGACCTCGGAGGTCGCCGCGGCCACCGCCGCCTCATCGTCCCCGACGATATCCCCGAACAGGGCCATCTTCGGCAGCGCGCCGCGGCGCGACTTGGTCGTATAGCCGACCGCGCGCAGGTAGCGCTCGTCCAGATGCTCCAGTCCCGCCAGCTGCACGCCGTGCGCCGCGTGCTCGGTGAGGTAGCGCTTGATCTCCACGATGGAGGGAATCGCCTCGCGCGCCTGTCCAAAGAACTCCAGACACACCGTGCGCGTATGCGCGGGCATGC
>DATBPG010000042.1:0-10791 GCA_036561485.1 Steroidobacteraceae bacterium
CAGCACTCGCAGATCGAGCATCCACACGACACCCACCAGCACGCTCATACCGAGCGCGTGGCAGCACAGCAGGGCGAGATTCGCCCAGCTGCTGGACTCGATGAATTGCCCGAACGCCGAATCCTGTAACCACTGCAGCAGGCTCATGCGCGCCTGCGACCCGTTTCAGGGAGGGTTGGGGTGGTAGGCATCGTTGCGCATCTTGCCCATGTCGCGCTCCACGCAGGGGGAGGAGGGCTGCAGCTTTTCCTGCAGGCGCGTCAGCACGTGCTCCTGTGCCCACGGCTCGGCGAGCACGGTTGGATCATAGGCGGTCGATTCGTAGTGGATGACGTCTCCCGTGCGCGTGAGGCGCTCCACCACACCGAGGTTCGCGCTATGAAAGGCCCCGTAGTCGGTCAGCCAGGTATCGGGCGTGAAGTTCACCGATTCGACCACCAGCGTGTTCCCGTCCCATCGGCCCACCGAGTCGCCGAGCGGGCTCGGGTCCGCATCGGCATCATGCGAGGCTGCACCCACCGGAATGATGCGCCAGTAATTGCCGTTCACGTTGGTGTAGAGAAAAGCAATCATCGCAGGCGTCTGCAGGATGTAGTTGGGTGGCCCCACCCGCGGCAGCCCCGGATTGGCACAGGCATGCAGGATCGGGTCGGAGGCCACGAGGCTTTTCTGGTAGGCACGCACCTGCGCCTGCGCCTCGGCGCGATAGTGCGGGAAATTGCGCAGCGGCACGCTGCCGGCGGCGCCGCTCTTGTGTGCGGCATCGCTTGCCCTCGCCGCCGCTCGCGCTCGTGCAGGCGCCGGATTGCAGTTCGCGAAACAGATATCGCCCTTGGCGTCGCTCTGGGGATGCAGGAAGGCCCAGGCCTGATCCTGCGAGGTCCAATTGCCGTTCAGGTCCGGGTGTCCGTCGGGCATCTGCGGCGTGGGCCGGCCCTCCAGCACCTGCAGCGGTTGGCGCATATGATTCTGCGCCGCTGAGCCCTGTGCGCTGGTCAGCGCCGGAACGAGCAGCAGCAACGTCATCGCGCCCGCCGGCGCATATCGCAAGTGCCTGCAATCCATGGCCGAGTCCCCCGACGTTGTGGTGAGTGACTGCGCTGGCTAGAAGTCTCCGAAGCTGACTGAATGGCCATCCCGGTAGACCAGCTTGTTCGCCCACATGAAATGCGGATCGGTGCGCGCCAGATAGCCCGACACGGCCACCTCGATGCCCCCATCCATCAGCTTCTGCGCGTTGAACCCGGCCTTGTGCGCAAACGCCGTCGGGATCGTCTCGCACTGCCACTTGACGAAGTGTCCGGCGCCGTCCTGCACATAGATGCTGAAATAGATGTGCGGATTGATCCAATCCACTCGCGAGATCATGCCGTTGACGGTCACGGGTTTGCCGCGGTCGAACTCGCCATCGACGCCGTGATGCCCCAGGGCGCTGCCCGCCATGGCGAGCGACAGCGCGCCGATCAGCGCTGCTCGCGAGATCCTGCTGGTCCTGCTGGTCCTGCGCCCGGAGTGCATGTCTGCATCCATAGGCCCCCCGCTTATCTTTATAGTCGCGCCCCACGCTGGCGCGGCCCTGGAGGCTAGCACATCTGACCGGCGCTGCACCGATGCCTGCCCGGAACCGCCAGGCAGCTCACGGCTACGCTACTTGTCGTCCTCGTCGCCGCCCTTCTTCAGGGCCTCCACCTGGCGCTGCATCCGGATCCACTCGGAGAGCTTGCGCAGATCGGTACGCTTGCCGGGCGCTGCCGGTCCCTCGCGTGCGGCACGCGCGCCGGCCGGCGGACCGGTGTCATAGGGGTTGTAGCCCGTGACCGGATCTGCGCTCACGGGTACCCCGCGATTGCGCAATGCCGCGGTATCTTCCAGAGCCAGATCCGGTAACGGATCCTCCAGCAGGCTCAGTGGCGGGTCAGTGTCCAGCGGAGGTGTTGCCGCAGGCGACCCAGAAGCCGGTGCAGGCGGCGAGGCCGGCGTGGAGCGGGAAGCGGTGGGGACGCTGCGATCCATTGCCTGACCCGTCGCCGAACGTAGCGGTACGCGCGCAGGGGCGGGCGCTGCCGGAGACGCGGGCGGCATCGGCTGCCGCGCGGATGGCGCTGCTGCGGCCCCTGAGGGCGCGGGCGCCCGGGCCGATTTGTCGCGATCTTGTGTACTCACTGTGCGGTATCAGCGTGGGAGGTGGATATCGGCCCCTCAAGCAACGCGGCCCGTGCCCGCAGCAGCCCCACGACAGTCTTGCCGTCGTTGATGTCGCCCCGTTCCGCTCTGCGGCATGCCTCCGGCAGTGGGAGCCAATGCACCTCGATCAATTCACCTTCCTCCAGTGACATTTTGACTGAATCCAGCCCCTGGGCGAGGTACAAATGCACTATTTCAGTAAAAACCCCGGGTGAGCTGACATAACTGCCCAGTGACTGCCAGGACTGTGCGCTGCGCCCTGCTTCTTCGATCAGTTCACGCTCTGCGGTGCGCTGCGGCGGCTCGGATGGCTCGAGTTTGCCGGCCGGCAGCTCCCAGATCCAGCCGCCCGCGGCGTGCCGGTACTGACGTAACAGGCACACGTGCTGCGCGCTGTCGAGCGCCACGACGGCGGCGCCGCCCGGATGGTGGATGATCTCCAGATCCGAGACATGCCCGTTCGGCAGGCGGACGGTCTCGACATTGACGCGGATGATGCGGCCCTGAAAAACAGTGCGCACGGAGAGAATGCTCATGAGGACAGAGCCTACCGGTTTCGTTCCCGGCACGCCCTGGCTGCTGCTGGTCGGGGGAGCGCCGGGCAGCGGCAAGACGCAGCTCGCGCGAGCGCTCGCTGCACGCTACGGCGCGCTGCTGTGTGCCAAGGATCAGATCAAGGAGGTGCTGTTCGACACGCTCGGCACCGGGCCGGAGAGTGCAGCGGCGCTTGCGCCCGCCGCCGGGGCGTCGCCCTGGTCGCGGCGTCTCTCGGATGCCAGTTTCGCGCTGATGTTCCAGCTCGCCCCCGCGCTGCTGCATGCACAGCGGCCGCTGCTGCTGGAGGGTAACTTCCGGCCGGGGGAACATGAGCCTGTCCTGGCGGCGCTGCTGGCCGGGGCGCGTGCGCAGCTCATCCAGATCCTCTGCTGCGCCAGTGTCGCCACGCGCGCCGCGCGTCTGGCCGCGCGCGCCGACGACGCCACCCGTCATCCAGCCCACCAGGACGCGCGCATCGACGTGCATCGACCTGCGCCGTCCTTTCTGGTGCTGCCCGGCCTGCAGCTGAGCTACGAGAGCGATCTGGATGCGCCCGGCGCGCTCGAGCAGCTGTTCACCCGGCTCGATGCCCGGTTGCCGCCGCTGTGAGCCGTGCCGCCCCGGCCGCGGCAGGCCTGCGACGCAGGTACGCCACGGCGCAGGCGGCGCCGTGTTATCGTCACCTCGTCCCCTATTTGACATGTTCTATCGATGCCGGCTGCCTCGTACCTGGACAATCTGAATTCCGCCCAGAAGCGGGCGGTTACCTACGGGGAGCCCGTGGAAGGCGGGGGCTGGAAAGCCGGCCCGCTGCTCGTGGTCGCCGGCGCCGGCACAGGCAAGACCAGCACCATCGCGCATCGTGTAGCGCAGCTGGTGCTCACCGGCGTCGACCCTTCGCGCCTGCTGTTGTTGACCTTCACGCGCCGGGCGGCGGTGGAGATGCGCCGCCGAGCGCACGAGATCGTGCGCGATGCGCTCGACCAGCGCGGCTCGGGCAAGGGCAACGCCGTGCTGCAGCGGCTGCAGTGGGCCGGCACGTTCCATTCCATCGGCAACCGTCTGCTGCGGCTCTACGCGCGGCAGCTCAAGCTCGATCCGTCCTTCACCGTGGTCGATCGCGCCGACTGCGCCGACCTGCTCGATGATCTGCGCGCGCAGCTCGGCATGGCCAGCAAAGAGCAGCGCTTTCCGCGCAAGGACACCTGCCTCGCCATCTATTCCTGGCGCATCAATACCCAGAAGAGCCTCAAGGACACGCTCGAGCAGCAGTTTCCCTGGTGCAAGAGCTGGGAGGAGGAGCTCACGCGGCTGTTTCGCGGCTACGTCGAGCGCAAGCAGCGCTACTCATTGCTCGATTACGACGATCTGCTGCTCTACTGGCACATGATGATGGGCGAGGCGCGCATCGCGCAGCACGTCGGCACGCATTTCGATCAAATCCTGGTCGATGAGTATCAGGACACGAACAAGCTGCAGGGCGACATCCTGCTGGCGCTGCGCCCCGATGGCGCCGGTCTCACGGTAGTCGGCGATGACGCACAGGCCATCTATTCGTTTCGTGCCGCGGCGGTGGAAAACATCCTGCAGTTTCCCGATCGCTTCCGGCCGCGCGCCGAGATCATCACGCTGGCGCAGAACTATCGCTCCACGCAGCTGCTGCTGGATGCTTCCAACGCCCTCATGGCCGATGCGCCCAAGCAGTTCCGCAAGAACCTGCTCTCGGTGCGCGGACCGGGCAGCCGCGCCCTCTACGTGTCGCTGGACGACCTCACCGCGCAGGCCGAGTACGTTTGTGGCGAGATCCTCAGGCGGCGCGAGTCCGGGGTGATGCTGCGCCGGCAGGCCGTGCTGTTCCGTCATGGCAGCGCCAGCGACGTGCTCGAGATCGAGCTGGCGCGGCGCAAGATTCCATTCGTGAAGTACGGTGGCCTGAAATTCCTCGAGGCCGCCCACATCAAGGACGTGCTTGCGGTGCTGCGCTGGGCCGACAACCTGCGCAACTCGCTGTCCGCCTTCCGCGTGCTGCAGCTGCTGCCGGGCATCGGCCCGGTGAATGCGCGCAAGTGCGTCGAGCTGCTCGAAGGACAGGGCGGCTCGGTCGAGGCGCTCAAGGGCTATCAGCCCGGCCAGACGCTCGCCATCGACTATGGCAAGCTGGTCGCGCTCATGCAGGCACTCAGCGTGCGCGAGCGTCCCTGGCCCGGACAGATCCGCGAGGTGCGCGACTGGTACCAGCCACACCTCGAGCGCCTCTACGAGCAGGTGCACACGCGTCGCGCCGACCTCGACCAGCTCGAGCAGCTCAGCGCCAACTATCCTTCGCGCGAGCGCTTCATCTCCGAGCTGACGCTCGATCCGCCCAATGCTACCAGTGACCTGGCCGGCTCACCGCTGCACGATGAGGATTACCTGGTGCTCTCCACGGTGCACTCCGCCAAGGGCATGGAGTGGGACACCGTGTACGTGCTGAACGTCGTCGACGGCAGCTTCCCGTCCGAGTTCGCGACCTCGCGCGCCGAGCTCATCGAGGAGGAGCGCCGTCTGCTCTACGTCGCCATGACGCGCGCGCGCAACGAGCTGCAGCTGTGCGTACCGCTGAAGTTCCCGCTCTCGCAGCAGCCCAAGACGGGCGATGCCCACGTCTATGGCGGCCGCAGCCGCTTCGTCAGCGACAAGATGCTCAAGGCCCTGCAACCGATCGGCTATCAGTCCACCGCCCTGACGGATGCGGGCATCGCTGCCGCCGAGGGCGATGCGGCGCTGGATGTCGCCGCGCGGCTCAAGGAGATGTGGTGACATCGCGGCCGGATTGAAGGCACCGAATCGGCCCCCCGGTGGGGCCTCAAAAAAGGTCGGCCTGCCGAAGCGACCGCCTCTGCCGAACCTCCTGACGCCGCCAAAGCCGCTATTGGCGCCGATGAACTGAAGCGATTCCTCAAAGCGCACCGCATCCCCCGAGCGGGTGATGGCGTCGGGCGGTAGCGAGCGACCCTGGAGGATGAAAAGATGGTCATCGACGAAGAAGAGCGACACCGCTGAGCGGCTGCCATCGGCACCGCTGACGCTCAGTTCGCGTCCGAACTCCCGGTTGACGCGTGCGTCGATTGCCACGGTCACCTTGCCGGAGACAGCGAAGGATTTTTCGGCCTCGGCGATGGTGTCGGTGCCGTTGGCGTGCCTTCCGGCGAAGTCCACGATATCGAGCGTGTAGACGACGCCGTCCTGGCGCGCCACGTAGCGGGTCATCGGCAGCGTTCGGCCTGCGGGGCCCGGGTAGGTCCTGTGTTGCACGGCGGGCGGGGCGGGAAACTGGATTGCAACGCCCGCATCTGGATAGGAGTACTGCTTCCAGTCCTGGGCCAGCGCCGTGACCGGCAGCAGCGCCGTGCCTGCGGCGCTCACGAGTAGCCAGGCGGTTGCGCCCATTGCCGCGGTGCGTTTCATGACCGATCGCCTCCTGATCGGCGCTGGCGCCGGCGATTAAAACGGGCGCCCGAGGATCCTGCCGCCCGGCAGGGTGACCGAGATGAGCTGTCCACCGTAGGAGCCGTCGCGCAGCGGATGCAGCCGCACCATGACCTGATCACCCGGATGCACGACATCCTGGCTCCATCCGGCGCGCTCCTGCTGGCCCACACCGCCCAGCTCCAGCGACCACTCGTTCTGCCGGCCCTGGGCATCGGCCACCATGACGCGCAGCCAGCCATGGGGATTGATCAGATCGAATGCCTTGACCGTGCCGGAGAGGGTCCTCGTCTGACTGCGGTCGAACATGGCGAAGGAGTGGTGCGCGAGGGCGACGGGTGTCATGAGCACGGCCGCCAGGGAAATCAACGCGCTCAAGGCCAGTCCACCGATCCGGGAAGAGTGCTTCATGGCCGAAGTCCCCCTAAGCGCAAGATCCCCAGACAGCTAGCGCGGCAGATCCGCGCCGGTTGACGCGCCGCTGCGCTTTCCCCGTTACGGCTCGAGGTACGCGTACCCGTCCAGCTCATTCTCATAAAATCGCTTCAGCGCCTGGCTCTCGGCCACCGTCAGGCGCCCCTCGCGCACCGCGCGCTCGCAGTCCCGCGCCATCGCCGGGGCGAGCTCGGCCACGTCGTACTCCATGTACTCGAGCACCCGGGCGGCGGTGTCGCCCTTGACGACTTCCTCGATCCACCAGCCGCCCTCATCGTGCAGCTTGATGTGCACCACGTGCGTGTCCCCGAAGAGGTTGTGCAGATCGCCCAGGGTTTCCTGGTAGGCCCCCACCAGAAAGGCGGCCAGATAGTACTCCTCGCCGGCGCGCGGCTCGTGCACATCCACGGTACGGTGAATGTCACGCGGTCCGATGAAGCGGTCGACCTTGCCGTCCGAGTCGCAGGTGATGTCGGCGAGCACTGCCTTTCTGGTCGGCGCATCGTTCAGGCGATGGATCGGCATGATGGGAAACAGCTGGTCGATCGCCCAGCTGTCAGGCAGCGACTGGAAGATCGAGAAGTTGCAGAAGTACGTATCCGACAGCACGTTCTCCAGGTCCTCCAGCTCCTCGGGCACGCGCGGCAGGCGGCGGCACATATCACGCACGCGTGCGCAGCTGGCCCACCACAGCCGCTCGGCCAGGCCGCGCTGCTCGAGTGACAGCAGCCCGAGGTTGAACATCTGCTGCGCCTGATCGCGGGCGGTCAGGGCATCGTGGTAGCACTCCACCAGGCGCCGCTCGTCGATGTTGCGGTAGGCATCGAGCAGGTCGCGCACGGGTTGCGGCAGGGGGCTGGCGAGTGCCGCATCGGCAGGGTCGATGCGGAAACGGTCCAGCGCCGAGCGGCCCAGTACATTGAAGATGAGCACGCTGTGGTGGGCCGCAATCGCGCGGCCCGACTCGCTGATGATCATCGGCTGCGGGACGCCGCGCGCGCTGCACACGGCGCCGACGCGGTACACCACATCGCTCGCGTACTCGTTCAGGGTGTAGTTCATCGAGGAGGGATAATTGGTGCCGCTGCCGTCGTAATCGATGCCGAGGCCTCCGCCCACGTCGATATATTCCAGGCCAGCGCCCATCAACCTCAGCTCCGCATACACATGCGCGAGCTCGTTGATCGCCTCCTTGACGCGGCGGATGTCCTGCAGCTGGCTGCCCGGATGACAGTGCACGAGCTTCAGACAGTCGAGCATGCCGCGCGCCCTGAGGGTGCTCGTCAGCTCGAGAATCTCGCTGATGAAGAGCCCGAACTTGGATTTCTCCCCGGCGGAGTCGCGCCAGCGCCCCGAGCCCTCGGTTGCAAGCTTTACGCGCACGCCGAGCTTCGGCCGCACGCCATAGGCGTCGGCATGGCGCAGCACCAGCTCGAGCTCCCCGAAGTTCTCGATGACCGGGATGATCGTGCGGCCGAGCTTTGCGGCCAGGATCACCGCCTCGATGTAGCTCGAATCCTTGAAGCCGTTGCAGACGATGACGCGTTCCGGCGAGGCTTCGGTCATCGCCATGACGGCCAGCAGCTCGGGTTTCGAGCCCACCTCCAGGCCAAAGCCGAACTCGCGCCCGTAGCGGAACACTTCCTCCACGACCAGGCGCTGCTGATTGACCTTGATCGGGTACACCGCCGTGTAGCGGTTCTGATAGCCGTTCTCGGCAATGGCCTGGCTGAACGCCTCGTGCAGGCGCTTGAGCCGATGCGCCAGGATGTCCGAGAAGCGCACGACCACCGGGGCGGACAGGTCGCGCTCGGCCAGTCCCTGCACCACTTCCAGCAGGTCGATCTCATGCGCCGCGGTGGTGTCCGGTCGCACCACCACGTGGCCGGCCGCGTTGATGGAGAAGTAGCCCAGCCCCCAGGCGGGCACATTGTAGAGCTCGAGGGCATCCTCGACGCTCCAGCCGTGGCTCTGGCCGTTGGAAAGGGGTGTGGCCCTGCGCGTCGCCTGCAATGGTCCCACGATGTTGCCGCCTCGAGCCGTCGCCGTCCGCCGTGGATTGGCCAGTGCACCATAGCAAATCGAGTCGACAAGTACATGTCAGTGCGCACGTGGTTGCGCCGTGCGGCTGACGTATCCGCAGCGCGACGGTCTACAATTGCGCCAGGTTGGACAGGGCGGGCGGGTGAGGATGGCGATCGATTTCTACCGCAGCGAGGGCGATCCGTGCTGCTGGCGCGTGGCGCTGGCGCTGGAATTCAAGCGTCTGCCCTACGTAAGCCATCCGCTGCAGCTGGACCTGCAGGAGCACAAGGCCCCCCAGATGCTGGCGCTGAACTTCCGCGGCCAGCTGCCGGTGCTGCGCGACCAGGACTATGTCGTGTTCGAGTCGCTGGCGATTCTTTACTACCTCGACCGCAAGTACCCCGATCCGCCGATCTTCGGCCGCACGCCCGAGGAGTCCGGCGTCATCATGCGCGTCATCTGCGAATATTTGAGCTACGCCGAGCCGCCGCTCAAGCGCATCACGCGCACGCTGCTCGCTGATCGGCACGAGGAAGTGCGCGGCGCCGACGCGCTGCGTGAGGCCAACGGTCGCGCAGTTGGCGAGTCACTGGCCGGGGCCATGCATCGCATCGCCGGGGAGGCGCGCACCATCGAGCAGCGCCTGGCGCGCTCGGACTGGGTCGTCGGCGAGACCTTCTCGGCCGCCGACATGGTCATCTATCCGGACGTGCGGCTGCTGCTGCACGCGCTGCAGCGCCCCGAAGCGCACGAGCTCGCCGCACGCTTTCTGCCGACCGAAAGCAACTACCCGGCGATCGGCCGCTGGCTCGAGCGAGTCGCATCGCTGCCGGGCCACGAGCGCACCTGGCCGACGCACTGGCGCTGACGTCGCACACAATGGCACACCGGCGCGCCGGCGCTCTTGCGCTTTGCCTCGGCGTGTCCGCTTGCTAACCTTCCGCTTACCATGACCCAACCCCATCCGATTCACATCGAGTTCCCCGGTCGCATCGTACTGGTGGGATTCGGCAGCATTGGACAGGGCGTGCTGCCCCTGATCCTGCGTCACATCGGCATCGCGCCCGAGCGGATCGCTATCATCAGCGCCGATGATCTCGGGCGCGAGGAAGCCGCGCGCTATAACGTGCAGTTTCTCAAGCAGTCGCTCACGCGGGAGAATTTCCGCCGCACGCTCGAGCCTTTCCTGGCGCGCGGTGACCTGCTGCTCAACGTCTCGGTGGACGTCTCGAGCGTGGCGCTGATCCGCCACTGCTGGGAAAAGGGCGCCATGTACCTCGACACCTGCATCGAGCCCTGGCCTGGCGGCTACACCGACCCGACCATTCCCCCAGCCCGCCGCACCAATTACGCGTTGCGCGAGGAGGTTCTCGCGCTGCGTTCCGGGACCACGCGCGCGCCCACGGCCGTGATCACGCACGGCGCCAACCCGGGTCTGGTCTCGCACCTGCTCAAGCAGGCTCTGCTCAACGTTGCACAGGACGTCGGGCTCAACGAGCGCGATCCCAGCAGCCGCAGCCAGTGGGCCGAGCTCGCGCAGCGCCTGGGCATCAAGGTCGTGCACATCGCCGAGCGCGATACGCAGGTCTCCAGCATCCCCAAGGAGCCCAACGAGTTCGTCAACACCTGGTCGGTCGATGGCTTCGTCGCCGAGGGCAGTCAGCCCGCGGAGCTCGGCTGGGGCAGCCATGAGCGCAATTTCCCGCGCGACGCGCGCCGCCACGATTTCGGTGGCGGCGCGGCCATCTGGCTGGCGCAGCCGGGCGTGGCCACGCGCGTGCGCAGCTGGACGCCCATCAACGGCCCCTATCATGGTTTCCTGATCACCCACTCCGAGGCGATCTCGATCGCCGATTACTACACCGTGCGCAAGGACACGCAGGTCCTCTACCGCCCCACGGCGCACTACGCCTATCACCCCGCCGATGCCGCGGTGCTCTCGATCCACGAGTTTTGCGGCCGCAATTACCAGCTGCAGTCACGCAAGCGCATCCTGATGGACGACATCAGCAAGGGCATCGACGAGCTCGGCGTGCTGCTCGGCGGCCACAAGAAAAATGCCTACTGGTATGGCTCGCAGCTCTCTGTCGATCAGGCGCGCTCGCTGTGCCCCTACAACAATGCCACCAGCCTGCAGGTCGC
>DATBPG010000043.1:0-5747 GCA_036561485.1 Steroidobacteraceae bacterium
ACGAGGGTGACGAATATGACGGCAAAGGTCAGAAAGACAATCAGATTGCGCTCCGGGAAGGGCGCGCCGCTGTTGGTGGTCAGCGGGATGGCGAGCGCTGCGGCGAGTGACACCACCCCGCGCACTCCGGTAAAGGCCAGCACGAACGGCCACTGCCAGGGGGGTGCCGGATCGCGCCGGCGCAGCGAGGACGACAGCCAGCGTGGCACGTAGGTCGCCGGATACATCCACACGAAGCGCGCCAGGATGACGACGGCGCACACCAGCGCCGCCCAGTCGACGAGGTCCCCGACCGAGTAGCCGCGGATGCCCGCCATCAGCGGCCGTGCCTGCAGTCCGGTCACGAGAAATACCATGCCTTCGATGAGGTAAATCAGAAAGTCCCAAAAGAATACCCCCTGCAGGCGCGTGGCCGATCTGATCAGCCGCAGCCCATTCCAGGAGATGTACAGGCCGGCCGTGACCGTGGCGAGCACTCCCGAGCCGCCCAGATGCTCGGGCGGCCAATACGCCAGGTAAGGCGTGATGATCGAGAGCGTGATTTCGATGCGCGGCTGGCGCACCCAACGCCGTAGCCGCAGCATCAGCCAGCCGACCGCAAGCCCCCACAGCAGCTCGCCGATCAGCACGCCCAGAAAGCTCAGAACCGCCCGATGGAGCGAAAACGCACCGACGCTCACCGCCACGACAGCGAAGCGATACACGATCAGCGCCGTGGCATCATCGGCCAGCCCCTCGCCCTCCAGAATGACCAGGATCCGGCGCGGCAGACGCATGCGCCGCGCGATGGCCAGGGGCGCCACGGAATCGGGCGGGGAGATGATCGCTCCGAGCAGAAAGCCCAGCGGCCAGGCGAGTCCCAGCACCCAGTGCGCGGCCGCGGCAGCGGCCAGCGTCGTGAACAGCACGCAACCGATCGCCAGCAGCGAGATCGGCCGCAGATTGAAGCGGAACTCGCGCCAGCTCATGGCCACGGCGGCCGAATACACCAGCGGCGGCAGCACCAGCAGCAGCATGATCTCCGGCGCCAGCTGCACCGTGGGCAGGCCCGGCACCAGCGCGAGCGCCATGCCGATGAGCACCAGCAGGATGGAGGGCGGAATTTTCAGGCGCGCGGCCAGCACGCCGGCCGCGGCCAGCACCGCCAGCAGCACTACCAGCACCTGGATGCTCTGAACCATGGCGCTCCCCATCGTCTCATTGTGCCCAACTGCGCGGCGCGACGCGCGCAGCTGCTAGCATGCCGGGCGATGAGTTTCCCCTGGATGCGCGCGCGCTCGGCACTGGCCGCCTGCTGGCCGCCCGAGCAGGCGCAGCGCGCCCTGCTGTGCCTGCCGGCGCTGGCGCTGACGCTTGGGCTCGGCCTCGCGCTCGGCGCCCCCCGCGCGGCGCTGGCTGCCGGCAGCGGGGCGCTCTCCTGTGGCTTCGGCTCGTTTTTCTACGGCACCACTCGCCATCGCAGTACGCCCATGGCGCTGGCTGGCATTGGCATGGCGCTCTCGGCCGCGGTCGGCTCGCTCGTGGGCGACTCCACGGCGCTGTTTCTCGGCACGGCGGTGCTCTGGTCGGTCGTGTGTGCGTGGCTCATCGCCTTTGGCACCGGCGCCTGGTGGATCGTGCTGCAATGGGCCGTGGGCCTGTTCGTCAGCAGTGCCTACAGCGCGGACCTCGTGGGGGCCGCGCAGCGCGGCGGGCTGATGCTGGCCGGCACGGCAGCACAACTCGTCTTCATCGGCGCTTTCTGGCGCCTGGGCGTGCTCTCGCCGCCCGTGCGGGTCGAGGGGGTGGGACCTTCAGGGTATCTGTCAGCGGCCCTGCAGAAGCTGCGCGCGCAAGAGAATCACTGGCCGTACGTCTTCGCAGCCGGCGCGGCGGTGGCACTCGCGGTGCTGATCGAGCGCGGCCTGACGCTCCCCAACGGCTACTGGGCCCCCATGACCGCGCTGATCGTCATGCGTCCGGATCTGGCGCAGACCTGGTCGCGCGTGACCCAGCGCATCCTCGGCACCCTGATCGGTGCGGGCCTGGCGACGCTTGCGGCCGAGGCGCTGCGGCCCACACCCGGCTGGGTGGTGGCGCTGAGCGTGCTGTTTGCCTGGAGCGCGTACGGCTCGCGCACGACCCATTACGGCCTCTTCACCGCCAGCATCACCGGCGCGGTGGTGTTCCTGCTGTCGCTGGCCGGCACGCCCGAACCGTTGAACGCGCTGCACCGGCTCATGGCGACCGCGCTCGGGGCGCTGCTGGCGATCGGCGTGCGCCAGCTCATCCGCGCGCTCAGGCGACCGGGCTATCGAGGCCGACCACGGCCCGCGCGCGACCGCCCTCCACCATACGGCTGATGAAATACATCATGACGAGCGTGATCAGCGTGGTGCACACCAGCACGTAGCCGATCATGTCGAAATGCAGCAGCAACCCTGCCCTGCTCTGCGTGACGATCATGCCCCCGACCATCGCCGCCACCCCGCCCGACACCTGCTGGATGGAGCTGCTGATGGCCATGTAGGCACCGCGATCGGTGGGCGAGGGAATGCCCGACACCAGCGCGGAGGAAGAGATCATGCGCGAGGACACCCCGACATACAGCAGGCAGTTGACCACGATGACCCAGAGCAGCGGGGTCACGCCCAAGTGCGTGTAGATCAGCACCATGATGATGGTGGCGATGCCGCCCAGGCAGAACACCGGAAAATTACCGATGGCGTCACAGGCGCGCCCGATCAGCGGGCCGGCAAAGATGGAGAACGCCCCCGTCAGCATGTACACCAGCGGCAGCTCGGCCAGCGTGATGCCGAGGTTGTTGACGCTGAAGGCGCTGGCATAGGGCTGCAGGATGAAGCCGCCGGTGGACAGCAGGATGGTGGTCGCAAAGCCCACCAGATAGCGCGGCTGCGAGAAGGTGTGCAGCAGATGATGCAGCGGGCTGCGGTCCGGACGCAGCGCCAGATGCGCATTGATCGGCCGGATGGCCAGCACGATCCAGGTACCCACCACGGCACAGATGGCCGCAATGAGCAGAAACGAGGCATTCCAGCCCCAGTGATTGGCGAGGTACAGCCCCACGGGAATGCCGGCGACGCCGCTGGCGGAAAACGCCGTCTGCACGATGCCCATGACGCGCCCGCGCTGATGGAACGCAAACAGATCCGTGATGATCGCGAACACCACCGAGCCGATGACACCGGCGAATACGCCCGTCACCGTGCGCGCCACCAGCAGGAAGGTGTAGGTGCGCGCCAGCCCGCACAGCAGCGTGCCGAGCAGAAAGCCGACATAAAAGAACAGCAGCAGCTTCTTGCGATCGAAGCGATCGGCAAAGCCCGCGGTCAGGAATCCGGACACACCGGCCGCATAGGCATAGCTCGACACCAGCACGCCGAACTGCGCGGTGTTGATATGCATCTGCGGCATGAGGAACGCCCCGAGCGGCGAGAGCGTCATGAAATCCAGGATGACGCTGAACTGCAGGAACGCCAGCAGCGCCACGACGCGCTTTTGATAGGACGAGAACGCCGTGCCGGCCGGCATCGCGGTCGTCATCTGTACCCCCCGGTGGATTCAGCCGATCATAGCGAAGCGGGCTGCGACTCTCCATGCAGGGTCACGAGCACCTCGCGCCGCATGCCCGCCGTGCGATGCTCCCAGAGATAGATGCCCTGCCAGGTCCCGAGCGCGAGCCGCCCCTCGGCGATTGGCACGGTCAGCTCGTGGCCCACCAGCAGCGTGCGCACGTGCGCGCTCATGTCATCGGGCCCCTCTGCGTCATGGGCGAAGAGTGGATCGCCATCGGGCACGGTGCGCTCGGCGAAGCGCTCCAGGTCGGCACGCACGTCCGGATCGACATTCTCGGTCACGCACAGGCTGGCACTGGTGTGGCGCAGGAACAGGTGGCACAGCCCGATCGACAGGCCGCTGTCTGCGACCTCGCGCTCGATGCGAGCGGTCAGCAGATGAAAGCCGCGACCGTGTGTCGTCATGGGCACTCGCACTTGCCGCCACATGTCAGAGCATCGCACGATTGGGAATTCTTACGAGGAGAGCACGCATGGTATCGCACTCGCTGGGACGAACCGCGCTGATCGCGCTGGCGCTGCTGGCCCTGGCGCTTGGCGGCTGCGCAAGCTCTGCGCCGCGCGCGGGCACGCGCTCCGCAGGCGCTTCCGGCACGCCAGTCGCTGCGCCCACGGCCGAGGGACAGGCGCGCGTGGCCCTTCAGCAGGCCACCGCCCAGGTCATCGCCACCGAGCGCGCCTTTGCCTCGACCCTCTCGCAGCGCAACTTCAAGGGATTCCTGGCCTTCCTGTCTCCCGACGCCATCTTTTTCAGCGGCAGCAGCGTCGAGCGCGGACCGGCGCAGATTGCCGAGCAGTGGGCGCCTTATTTTCAGGGCCCGCGTGCGCCCTTTGCCTGGCGCCCCGACGACGTGCAGGTGCTCAGCGATGGCCGGCTGGCACTGAGCACCGGGCCGCTGCTGCAGGGCGGCCGCGTCGTCGGCCGCTTCAATTCGGTATGGCGCCTGGAAGCCCCCGGCGTGTGGCACATCATCTTCGATAAGGGCGAAGAGGTCTGCAGCGCCCCGCCCCCCACGAGCAACAGCAATGGCGAGCAGTTCTTCCAGCGGCCCTCGGCACCTGGGCAGTAGCCCGGGGGCCGGCGGAGCTGGCCGCTAAACCCGTTTCAGGCGCCGGCGCACCACGACCACCAGCTCGTGCAGCTCCTCGACCCGCAGCAGCAGACCGCTGAGGAGGAAAACCAGCGCACCGGCCAGCACCGTGGCCAGCAGGGCTGCCGCCTTGGGCAGAAAGGGCTGCACCGGCCAGTGCGCGAGCAGCGTGTGGGTCGAGCCCCAGCACACGGCGGCCAGCGCCACGCAGGCCAGCGAGACCTTCAGCAGCATCATCGCCATGCGCCGGGTTTCCAGACGCGAGAGCTGCCGGCGCATCAGCCAGTAGAGCACCAGGAAGTTGCAGCTGGCAACGAGCCCGGTGGAGAACGCCAGGCCGCGCACGCCCCAGTGCAGATGAAACGTGAACAGCCAGTTGAACAGCAGGTTCAGCAGCACCGCCACGAAGCTCACCAGCATCGGGGTCTTGCGCCGATCCAGCGCATAGAAAGCGTTCACCAGCACCTTCAGCGCCGCATAGCCCGCCAGCCCCACGGCGTAGTAGCGCAGTGCCCCGGCCGCCTGCTGGGCCTGATAGGTATCGAACCGACCGTGCTGGTAGAGCACCGACATGATGGGCCCAGCGAGCATCATCAGCCCCACCGTGGAGGGCAGCGTCAACAAAAACGCCAGGCGCATGCCGCGCGAGAGCTCGGCGCGGAAGCTGTGCAGATCTCCACGCACCACCAGGCGCGACAAGAGCGGCAGCGTCACGGTGCCGAGTGCCACCCCGAACAGCCCGAGCGGCAGCTGCATGAGGCGAAAGGCAAACGACAGCCAGGCAATCGGCCCATTGCCCAGGTCCGAGGCGAAGATCGAGTTGATGAGCACATTGAACTGCGTGGTGCTCGCAGCAATCACCGAGGGGCCCATCAATCCCAGGATTGCGCGGATGCCCGGATCGCGCCAGTGAAAGTCGGGGCGGTAACGATAGCCCAGCCGCCACAGGGACGGCAGCTGCACGCACAGCTGCAGCGCCCCGCCCATGAGCGTTCCGATTGCAAAGCCCACGAGCCCGAGCCGGCCGAAATGCGGATCGAGCCAGTAACCGAGCAGCACGCCGCCCACGATCGAGCCGACG
>DATBPG010000044.1:0-29973 GCA_036561485.1 Steroidobacteraceae bacterium
GCCGAGACCTCCGCAAGCGGCAGACCGAATACCTCGGCGGCCGTGGCCTGATGGATGTCGCGATCCTCCTCGAACGCGCGCAGCAGGCTCTCATCGCCCGAGAGGTGCGCCATGATACGCAGCTCGATCTGCGAGTAATCCGCGGCCAGCAGGCGGTAGCCCGGCGGTGCGACGAAAGCGGCGCGGATGCGCCGTCCCTCGCGGCTGCGGATCGGAATGTTCTGCAGGTTCGGATCGCTCGAGGAGAGCCGTCCGGTCGCAGCGACCGCCTGGTGATAGCAGGTGTGCACGCGGCCGGTCGCGGCGTTGATCTGTTCGGGCAGCTTCTCGGTGTAGGTGGAGCGCAGCTTCGCGAGCCCGCGGTAGTCGAGAATGATGCGTGGCAGCCGGTAGCTCGCCGCGAGTTCCTCGAGCACATCCTCGGCGGTGGAGGGTGTGCCGCCCGGTGTCTTGCGCAGCACCGGCAATTGCAGGCGCTCGAACAGGATCTGCTGCAGTTGTTTGGGCGACTCCAGATTGACCGGCACGCCGGCCTCGGCGTCGGCCAGCGCCTGAATTTCCGCCATGCGCGCGGCCAGCTCACCGCTCTGCGTGTGCAGCATCTGCCGGTCGATGAGCACGCCGTGACGCTCCATGCGCTGCAGTACCGGCAACAGCGGCTGCTCGATCTCCTGATAGAGGCGCGCCAGGGAACCGGCGCGCTCGAGTCGGCGCCAGAGCACCCGATGCAGCCGCAGCGTCAGATCCGCGGCCTCGGCCGCGTAGTCGCCGGCGCGCTGCAGATCGATCTGCTGGAAGCCGAGCTGTTTCGCGCCGCGGCCGACGACGTCCTCCAAGCGCTGCACCGTGAGCCCCAGATAGCGCGCCGCCATCGAGTCGATGCTGTGGCGTGTCCCGGTGGAGTCGAGCACATAGGATTCGAGCATGACGTCGAAACGCTCGCCGGCCAGATGCACGTCGTGATTGGCCAGCACATGCCGGTCGAATTTCAGATGCTGGCCGATCTTGGCGTGCGAGACGTCCTCGAGCAGTGGACGCAAAGCATCGAGCACACGGGTGCGATCGAGCTGACCGGGTGCGCCCGCATAGTCGTGGGCAAGCGGAATATAGGCCGCCTCGCCGGGCGCGACGCACAGCGCGATGCCGACGATTTGCGCCTGCATGTAGTCGGGGCCCGTGGTCTGGGTGTCCAGCACGAACAGCTCCGCGGCGGCGAGCGCGGCGAGCCAGCGCTCGAAGCCCGGCCATTCCGTGATGAGCTCGTAGCGTCGCGGCAGAGCCGCGATCGCGGCGGCCTCGGGGTCGCTCGCCTGCAGCAGCTCGCTGACCCCTGTCTGCGGCTCATGCGAAGGCGCCTCGGTGCTCGCGCCCTGTACCGTCGGGCCGGCGCTGGCGCCTGCGGCGGTCTCTAGCTGCGTGAGCAGCGCACGCAGCTCCAGGCGTCGATACAGCGCCCGCAGCCGCGGCACGTCCGGCGCGCGACGCACCAGTGTGTGCTCATCGATCGGCAGCGACAGATCGGTGCGCAGCGTGGCAAGCCGGCGGGACAGCGCGAGGGTCGTGAGTCCGGCACGCAGGTTCTCGCCGACCTTGCCGCCGATCTCATCGCGGTGTTCGATCAGCGCATCGAGCGTTCCATACTGCGTCAGCCAGCGTGCGGCGGTCTTCGGTCCGACCTTCTCGATGCCCGGTATGTTGTCCGAGCTGTCGCCGATCAGTGCCAGATAGTCGATGATCTGCTCGGGGAACACGTCGAACTTCGCCTTCACGCCGGCCCGATCCAGCACGGTGTTGCTCATCGTGTTGATCAACGTGATGCGCTCGCCGACCAGCTGCGCCATATCCTTGTCCATGGTGGAGATGAGCACGCGCTGGCCCGCGGCGTTGGCGCGGCAGGCGAGCGTGCCGATGACGTCGTCGGCTTCCACGCCCTCGATGCGCAGCAGCGGCAGGCCCAGCCCCTCGACGGCCTCGAGCAGCGGTTCGATCTGCGGGCGCAGCTGATCGGGCATCGGCGCGCGGTGCGCCTTGTATTCGGCGAACAGCTCGTCGCGAAAGGTGCGACCGGCCGCGTCGAACACCACGGCGATGTGCGCTGTCTCGTACTCGCGCACGAACTTCAGCAGCATCGAGAGCACCCCATGGATCGCGCCGGTCGGCTGCCCCGCGGAATTGGATAGCGGTGGCAGTGCGTGAAAAGCGCGAAACAGGTACGAGGAGCCGTCGATGAGGACGAGGTCGTAGGCGCTGGCCATGCCGGGGGCAGACGGCTCAGGCCGCCGGAGAGTTGCCGTCAGTCGAGCGCGAACCGTCCGGGGCGCTCCGCGAATCATTCGGCAGCGCCGGCGGTGCGGACTGGCCGGGCTCGGCGGGCTGTGACGCCGGTGCGCCGGCACCGCTGCCGGCGTCCGGGGTAGCGGGCTTCGCGGCGGGCGCGAGCGGGGCGGGCTCGGCCGGCACCACGCTGGGCGTGGCGGCGCCGGGGGTCGGCACGACGGGGGCCTTCTGCGCATTCGGCAGGTAGAGCGGCCCCTTCTGCCCGCAGCCGCTGAGCAGCAGCGCGCACGCAGCGCCGGCGAGCAGGCCGCGTCGCAATGGCGTGGCGTACAGCGGGGCGCGCGCCCGACTGCAGCCTGCGCTGCCCGCCGGGAAGGAGCGCCTCGATGCCATCGGCGGCCTCATGCAGGCTGCGGCAGTGCGCGGGCCTCGCGCAGCGCGAGCCAGCCGCGGATGACTCGATAGCTCACCCAGATGCCGATGATGGCCAGGGCCAGGATCTCGGTGACGATTCCGATGACCAGGATCAGCAGCGGCACGGAGACGATCGAGGCGACGATGATCCACAGCCAGCAGTACCAGAAGGTGTGGATCTGCCAGCGAAAGTGCGACTCGAGCCAGCTGCCGCGCACTTCCGAGCGGCGCGCATAGCACATGACCACGGCGATGATGGAGGGCAGTCCGAAGGCGAAGCGCAGCGCCACGGCTTGCACGCCGGCGATCGCAGCGAGCACCGAGAGCGCGAACAGCGCATAGATGACGTGGGTGTATTCGACCAGCCCGCGGCTGACGCCGCCGGCGGATCCCGCCGGGGAATTCAACTTGCGCTACTCCTTGCCCGAGAGCTGCTGCGCGATGCGTCGATAGGCCTCGCGGAATGGTATACCTTCCTTGAGCACCAGGGCGTAGGCCTGCCCGGCGGCGTGCACGGCCGGGTCGATGCGGATGCGCTCGGGCGTAAAGCGCAGCGCATCCAGCGCCGCGGCGAGGATGGCGAGGGTCTGCCCGGCGACGTCGATACCGCGGAACAGCGGGAACTTCAGCAGCTGCAGGTCGCGCTGATAGCCGGAGGGCAGCTTGGCGCAGATCGCCAGCGCCTCGGTCAGGCATGCCAGCAGCGTCGCAGCCCGGCCGCGCGCGAGCTCCAGCACGTCGGGATTGCGCTTCTGCGGCATGATCGAGGAGCCGGTGGTGAAGGCATCGGGCAGCTCGATGAAGGCGAATTCCGCCGTGTAGAACAGCAGCAGGTCGCTCGCCAGGCGGGCGAGGTCCTGCATCAGCAGCGACAGCTCGAACAGCAGCTGCGCCTCGGCCTTGCCGCGCGAGAGCTGCACGGCGGTGACCGGCTCGTGCGTCTCGGCAAAGCCGAGCGCGCGCGTGGTGTGAGCACGATCCAGCGGCAGTCCCGGGGTGCCGTAGCCGGCCGCCGAGCCGAGGGGGTTGCGGTCCAGGCGCCGGCGCACCGCGCGAATGCCCTGGCCATCATCGGCGAGCTCGGCGGCAAAGCCCCCGGCCCACAGCGCCACCGAGCTCGGCATCGCCTGCTGCATGTGCGTGTAGCCGGGCAGCTCGACGCTGCCCTGGCGCGCAATGAGCCGCTCGAGCGCAGCGCCCACCTGCCCGGTCTGGCCTGCGAGCGCCTCGGTCGCATCGCGCAGGTACAGCCGCAGCGCGGTGAGCACCTGATCATTCCTCGAGCGCCCGAGATGAATGCGCCCACCGAGGCCGCCGAGCCGCTCGGTGAGGCGCCGCTCGAGCGCTGTCTGGCCGTCCTCATCGGCGAGCTGTACGTGCCACTCGCCACGCGCGTGCTCGGCCGCGAGCGCCTGCAGCGTGCCACGCAATTGCGCCAGATCGGGCTCGCTGAGAAGGCCTTGCGCGGCGAGCATCTCGGCATGCGCGATCGAAGCGCGCACATCGTAGGAGACCAGGCGCTCATCGAGCGCGAAGTCCTCACCGGCGGTGTAGGCGAGCACACGCTCATCGAGCGCTGCGCCCTTGTCCCACAGGCGGCTCATGCGCCGCCTTGCTGCTCCGCCGGGGTCAGCGCGTTGACGTCCGCGACCACCAGCGTGCCGGTGCCCTCGTTGGTGAAGACCTCGGCGAGAATGCTGTCGGGCGCGCTGTAGGAGATGACGTGCACGCGCCGCACGCCCCCGCGCAGCGCATCCTCGATCGCCTTGGCCTTGGGCAGCATGCCTTCCGTCAGGCTCCCCTCGGCGCGCAGATGCGCCAGACCCGCCAGATCCGTATAGGAGATGATGGAGCTCGGGTCGCTGACGCGCTCGAGGATACCGGGCGCGCCCGTGCAGAGGATGAGCTTTTCGGCCGCGAGCGCCCCACCGATGGCCGCGGCGACGGTGTCGGCATTGATATTGAGCAGCGTACCGCGATCATCGGAGGACAGCGGGCTGATCACGGGCATCAGGCCGTTGTCCAGGTGCTTGCGGATGACGGCCGGATCGATGCGATCGATGTCGCCGACGAAGCCGAAGTCGACCGTCTCGCTGGAGGCCGACAGCCTCACGGGCGGACGGCGGTGCGCCCGGACCAGGCCCGCATCCACGCCCGACAGTCCCACCGCATCGATCTCGAGCTCGCGGCAGATGGCGAGGATGCGGGTATTGATCAGGCCGTTGAGCACCATCGAGGTCGCGTCGATCGACTTCGCATCGGTGATGCGCCGTCCCTGCACCATGCGCGTGGGCATGCCCAGGGCTTCGGTGAGCTCGGTGAGCTGCGGGCCACCGCCATGCACGAGCACCACGCGGATGCCAAGGTAGTGAAGCAGCGCGATCTGCTCGACCAGCGCGCGCATCATGGCGGCATCGCCAAAGACGGCCCCGCCGGCCTTGACCACGAAGATCTTGCCCTTGTAGAGCCGGATGTAGGGCGCGGCGCTGCGCAGGCCGCGCACGCTGGCAACCGGGTCGGGACGATGCACGATCATGACGGCGACGAACCTCGCTCGACGGCGCTGCCCGCCGGTTTCAGCAGTTGATAGAGCACGGCCATCTGCGCCGGCAGGCGATTGTAGGCCTGCCGCTGCACCACCGAGCGCGGGCCATCGAGCAGGCCATCGGCGATCGCGACATTGCGCCGGACCGGCAGGCAGTGCATCAGGCGGCAGCCGCGCGGCGCGGCCGCGAACCAATCCTCATTCAGGCACCAGTGCTTGAGCGCGCGGCGTGCTTCGGTGTCCGCGGCCTCATTGCCATAGTGCGCCGTGTTGGCCCATTCCTTCACATACACGACGTCAGCGCCGAGCATTGCTGCACGCACGTCGCTGGTTTCCTCGACCGGTCCACCGCCGGCGCGGCGCGCCTTCTCCAGGATCTCGCGCGGCAGGGCATACCCTTCGGGGCGCAGCACCGTGACGCGCATGCCGCGCATCGCCGCCATGTGCACCGTGGCGGCGGGCACCGCCAGGGGCAGCGCGCGCGGATGGTACGCCCAGGAGAGCACCAGCTTGCCCTCACGCGGCACCTGCAGCTCATCGAGCGTCTTCCAGTCGGCGAGTGCCTGACAGGGATGATTGGCCGCGGATTCGAGGTTGATGAGCGGCTTGTCGATCAGCCGCGCCATGGCGTTGAACTTGTGCTCGCCCAGATCGGCCGCAAGGTCCTTGTTGTCGGCAAAAGAGCGGATGCCGAGCGCGTCGCAGTAGGAGGCGAGCACCGGCAGCCCCTCACGAATGTGCTCGGCGACGTTGCCGTCCATGACGGCGCCCTCGCGTGTCTCGAGCTGCCAGGTGCCTGCGCCCGGTGTGATCACGAACGAGGAGCCGCCGAGCCGCGCCATGGCCGCCTGGCACGAGGCGAGCGTGCGCAGCGAGGGATTGAGGAACAGCAGTCCGAGAATGCGGCCGGCGAGGGCGTGCGGCTCGGGTGAGCGCTCCAGGCGCGCGGCGAGTGCGAGCAGCTGCGCGAGCTGTTCGCGCGAGTGGTCGGCCAGATCGATGAAGCGCGGGGCAGCGAGGGAGCTCGGCATGATGGGGACCGCGAGGGCGGGGTCAGGCGCCGATCTCGAGCAGCGCGCTGCGCAGCTGCTCGACCTGCGGGGCCTCGAGGATGAAGGGCGGCAGCAGGCGCAGCACATTCGCATCGGCACTGGTGCCGGTCAGGATATCGCGCTCGAGAAGCGCCGCGTGCACCTGCCGGGCGGGCCGCGCGGTACGCAGGCCTACCAACAGTCCCGCGCCCTGATAGCCGGTGACCGGCCCGACGAGGCAGCGGCTGCGGATGAGCTCCCCGACGCTGCGTACACGCTCGAGCAGGCTCTCGGACTCGATGGCCTCGATGACGGCCTCGATCGCCGCGCAGGCCATCGGGCCCCCGCCAAAGGTCGTGCCGAGTCCGTCGAGCCGCACGCCGGCCGCCACGCGCGCATTCATCAGCAGCGCACCACAGGGAAAGCCTGCGCCCAGCGCCTTCGCCGTGGTGATCATGTCGGGCATGACGCCGTAGCGGCTGGCCGCAAAGGCGGTGCCCACGCGGCCCATGCCACACTGCACCTCATCGAATATCAGCAGCGCGCCCACGGCATCGCAGCGCGCACGCAGCGCCGCCAGATAGGCCTTGCCCAGATCGAACGCGCCGCCGACGCCCTGCACCGGCTCGACGATGACCGCGGCGGTCTGCTCGCTGATCTGGCTGGCGATAGCCTCCTGGAGGCGCTCGTCCACGCGCACTCCGCCGGCGTCGGCGCCAGCGGTTCCGAGCGCATCGGCGCGCTGTCCGCGCGGCAGAAAGCTCACCTCGAAGGGTGCGCGCGGAAAGCCGTACCATTTGGCGGCGGCGCCCCAGGTGACGGCACCGGCCGCCGCGGTGCGGCCGTGGAAGGACTGCTCGACGGCCACCATCTGCTCTCGCCCCGTCAGCTTGAAGGCCATCTTGAGCGCGTTCTCATTGGCTTCCGCGCCGCTGTTGACGAAGAACACGCTGGTGAAGGGCAGGCGCGAATAGCGGATCAGCCGCGTCGCGGCGCGCGCGCGCACCGGCAGGGGCACGGCATTGCTCTGAAAGCACAGCGTGCGTGCCTGCGCATCGAGCGCGGCTGTCCAGCCGGCATGTCCATAGCCCAGGGCGGCCACGGCATGGCCCCCGTACAGATCCAGTATGCGCCGGCCATCGCGCGTCTTGAGCCAGACGCCCTCGCCGGACTCGATCGGCAGCGGATACTGCGCGAATACGGGCGCCAGATAATCGGGGGTGACGTCGAGGGTTTCTGCGTCCATTGATGGCAAGCCTCAGGTCCAGCCTGGTGCCGGTGCGGTGAGACCGGCGGTCTCATCGAGCCCCTGCAGGCGGTTCATCCACTGTACCGCACCGCCAGCCGCGCCCTTGTTCAAGTTGTCCACGGTGCACATGACCGCAACGCTGTCGCCGTCGCTGACCGCCGAGAGCTGTGCGTAGTTGCTCGTGGCGATCTCCTTGATGCGCGGAGCTGCCTCGCGCACCTGCACGAAGCGCGCACCGGCGTAGAAGTCGCGCAGCGTCGCCAGTACCTGCGCGCTGTCGCAGGGCGTGGTGAGGCGCGCCTGGACCGTGGCGTGAATGCCGCGCGCAAACGGCCCAGAGTGCGGCACGAAGGCAAAGCGCGCCGTCACGCCCGTGGCGGCCTGCGCGCAGGCCACGATCTCGGGCGTGTGGCGATGAGCGAGCGCGTTGTAGGTATACAGATCGGAGTGGCGCAGTGGGTGGTGCGTGCCCTCCACGGGCTTGCGCCCCGAGCCGGTACTGCCGGTGATCGCCGTGACGAACAGCTCCGGCTCGATCAATCCGCGCGCCAGCAGCGGCACCGAGGCGAGCAGCGTCGCGGTCGCAAAACAACCCGGATGCGCCACGTGCGCGGTGGGGCTGGCCGCCAGGTGCTCAGGCACCGCGCAGGTGAAGGATCCGAGCCGCTCGGGCGCACCATGCGCATGCCGATAGACGCGCTCGTAGCTGCCGGCATCGCGATAGCGATAGTCAGCCGAGATGTCCACGACGCGCGTGGCGCGGCCAGGGCGTACGGGTGCGGGCCCGTGAGCCGCTTCCGCGTGCGCCAACAATCCATCGATGAGGGACGCGGCAGCGCCGTGGGGGGCTGCGCAGAAGATCGCCACCGCCGGCTCGCGCTCGAGCAGCTCCTCGGCCTGCCGCAGCGAGCAGAATCGCTGATCAGGGTAGACGCTGGCCAGATGCCCGAAGCTGGCCGCGATGGGCTCGCCGGGGCGGCTGTCGGAGAGCACGGCAGCCACGCGAAACACCGGGTGCGCAGCCAGCAGCCGCAGCAGCTCGCCGGCGACGTAGCCGCTGCCGCCGAGCACCAGCGCAGGCAGCGTCGTCATTCAACGGCTCCGGCAGCCAGCGGGGCGGTCTGCGCCAGTCCCACGGCCTCGATCACCGCATCGCCCAGCCCGGCAGCGTCGGAGAGCGCATTGAAGGCAGGAACCTGCATCTGCTGCTGGACGATCTCGATGCCGACCTGATTGTCGGTGCACGGGCCGGTCACGACGCAGGGCTGCACCTGAAAGCGCTCGCGCAGCAGCTTCACCCCGCCCCAGGCGGCGACCGGGTCGTTGGCCGAGAGCACCACCCCGGTGAGCGCACGGCGCACGTCCGCGCTCTCGAGAATGGCATCCACGCCATAGGTGCCGAGCAGACCGTCGCCGAGCTCGAACACGATGACGTCGGGCTTGCCGGCGGCCAGCTCCGTGAGCATCGTGCGCGTGAGGGCAGGACCGGTGCGCGCGGTGGTCGTGACCACTCCGAGATCGGTGAAGATCATCGTGCGGCGGGCGCCGGCGTCCTCGAATGCGAGGATGTCACGGCGCAGGGATACGCCCGTGGCCTTGAAGGCATCGACCACGAGGCCGCGATGCCGCATGCGCGCGATGATCGCCGCGGCCGCCGCAGTCTTGCCCGCTTCCATGCAGGTGCCTGCCAGCGTGACCACCGGCACGCCGCGCGTGTCCAGCGGGGCGTTGAAGTCGAGCCGGCGGTAGCCCACGCGCGCCGGCACGCCGATGCGCTCGCCCAGATAGGGAAACTGCAGCACCACGCCGAGCACGCGGCAGTCGAAGGGTTTGCCCTTGTCGGGAGTGGCCGAGTCGCAGATGCCCATGACCCCGCCGATGTTGAGCATCTGGATCACATCCCCGGGCTTCAGCGAGCTCGGCACGTGACCGCTGTAGCCGAACAGCGCCCGCCGCGGCCCGAGCGCACCGACGACGATGTCGCCCTTGCCGACCTTGGCCATGCGCCCACTGGCAAGCTCCAGCGTGTTGTAGGTCGACTTGTTGGTGAGGATCTCCGCGACGATGGCCACGCCTTCCTCTGCGGGAATCTCGCTCGACAGACGCAGCTCCTGTCCGAGCGCACAGGCCTGTGTGACCGAGCCGACCTTGTCGACGAACACGGTTTTCATCACTGCCTCCCGCCTGTTTCGCCCTGGGCCGCGGCGCGCTCGCGGGCGTGCCCGGCGGCGCGCTCGCCGGCGCGGCGATGAAACACACCGGGCAGCGACAGGATGCGCGAGAAGCCGGTCGCATCCGCGGCGCTCCACTCTCCGGCCGCCTCCCCGTAGACGCCGCGCGAGGCCGCCATGAGCGAGTAGGGCGACTCGACGCCTTCGATGAACAGCGCCCCGGGCCGCAGCAGCAGCGCGACCTCGCCGCTGACACGCTCCTGCGAGGACAGCAGCAGCGACTCGATATCGCGGCACACCGGATCGAGCAGCTGCCCCTCGTGCACCAGATCCCCGTAGGGGCCTGCCACGAGCTCCTTGATGCGCTGCTGGCGCGCGCTCAGCACGAGCTTCTCGAGCTCGCGGTGCGCCGTGAGCAGCACTTCGGCGGCCGGTGCCTCGAAGGCCACGCGACCCTTGGTCCCAATGATGGTATCGCCCAGATGAATGCCGCGACCGATGCCGAAGGGCGCGGCGAGCGCCTCGAGCTGTTCGATGAGGGCCACCGGATCGAGCGCGCGGCCATCGAGCGACACCGGCCGGCCACGCTCGAAACCGAGGCGATGGCGCTCAGGGGCGCGCGGGCGGCTGAAGGCCTCGGCGGAGAGCACCCAGGCACTCTCGGGAATGCTGCCGGCGGAGCTCAGCGTTTCCGTCCCTCCGATCGTCACGCCCCACAGCCCACGATTGATGGAGTAGGCGGCGCCGGTCGGCGGCACCGGCAGGCCGCGCTGCTGCAGGTACGCGAGCTCATCGGCGCGTTTGAATGCCTGATCGCGCACCGGGGCGAGCACCATGAGATCCGGTGCCAGCGTGCGCAGCGCGACCTCGAAGCGCACCTGGTCATTACCGGCCGCGGTGCAGCCGTGCGCAATGGTGGAGCAGCCGAGCTTCGCGGCCATGTGCGCGATGGTCTGCGCCTGCATGACGCGCTCGGCGCCCACGCACAGCGGGTAGAGCTGTCCGCGGCGCACATTGCCCATGATCAGAAAGCGCAGCACCTGCTCGTAGTAGTCGGCACGCGCATCGATCTGATGATGCGCAATGGCGCCGAGCGCGCGCGCGCGCTCGGCCAGGCGTGTGCGCGCCTCGGCATCGATGCCGCCGGTGTCGACCGTCACGGTGATGATCGGGCGGCGCTGCTGCTCGGCCAGCCATGGCACCAGAAACGAGGTGTCCAGTCCGCCCGAATAGGCGAGCACGATGGGCGCCTGCGGCGCATCTGTCCGTTCTTGCATCAAGGCTCTCAGGTGTGAAACAGGGACTCGAGCCGCTCGATCAGCCGCTGCTGGGTACGCGTATCGGCGGTGGCCACGAAGATCGTATCGTCGCCGCAGATGGTGCCGACGACCTCGGGCCATTCGGCCTTGTCCAGTGCCACGGCGACGCTGCCGGCGGCGCCGATGGTGGTGCGCACGACGGTGAGATTGGGACCGGCGCGGCGCACCTCGCGCACGAACTGCGCGAGCGTCGTGAAGTCGCCATGCGCGCGCGAGATCTCATCGGGGGGCAGGCGGTAGCGACCGGATGCCTTGAGCACACCCAGTTCGGCAAGATCGCGGCTGATGGAGGATTGCGTCACGGTGAAGCCGTCACGCCGCAGCATCTGCGTGAGATCGCTCTGACGGCGCACGACGCCGCTGCGCAGGATGCGCAGGATCGCATTGCGTCGCTCGAGCTGCTGGCGGTCGTTCAGCATGATGGCGTGTGCATAAATTCCCACAATTGTGCATAAACATGCAGGCAAATGCAAACGCCGATGACTTGGCGTCGCGGCGGGAGCGCCGCGGCGCGCGCGTGGGCGGCCGCGCTGGGCGCTGTACGCCGCTGCGTGCGCAAGCGCTGCCTCTACCGGGGCGCGATGGGTTCAGTTATCTTCCCAGCTGCGCACTGCGATAACATCAGGCGGCAAGCGCGCGCCACGAAGGGGAGTTTCAATGGCACAGCCGAGCGCTCACGGACGTTTCATCTGGCAGGAGCTCATGACCGACGATACCGCCGGTGCTGCCGAGTTCTATGCCCAGGTCATCGGCTGGCAGGTACAGTCGCCGGCGCACCCCAACGGCGACTACAGCGTGTTCGCCGCCGGCCGGCGCCAGGTCGGCGGGGTCATGTCGCTGCCCCAGCACGCGCGCGAGGCCGGGGCGCGCCCGCACTGGCTGCCCTATATCGGTGCCGACGACGTGGATGCCAGCGTCGCGCGCGTCGAGCAGCTCGGCGGCAAGGTGCTGCGCGCCGCCAGCGACGTCGCGGACATCGGCCGATATGCCGTGCTGGCCGACCCGCAGGGTGCGGCCTTTGGCGTCTATCGGCCCGAACGCTCCGGGCCGGCGGCCTCCGCCCGCCCTGGCCAGGGCGAATTCGCCTGGCAGGAGCTCGCGACCACGGATTTCGAGGCCGCCTTCCGCTTCTATTCGGAGCTGTTCGGGTGGGAGAGTCTGCAGCGCATGGACATGGGCCCCGCCGGGACCTACCTGATCTTCGGACGCGATGGCGTGCGCCAGGGGGGCATCTACCGGCTCTCCGCCCAGATGCCCGCCCCCTACTGGCTCTCTTATATAAGTGTGGCCGACGTGGATGCGGTCGCCGGCAAGGCGCGCGAGCACGCCGCCCGCATCGTCAACGGACCGATGGACGTACCCGACGGCGGGCGCATCGCGCAACTGCTCGATCGCAGCGGTGTGTTGTTTGCCATCCATTCGCAGACCGCAGGGGCGCACGCTCACGAGGCGGCCGCGCCCAAGCGCCCTGCGAAGCGCGCCGCGAAGAGCGCCGAGTCGCAGGCCCCGGCAACCGAGGCGGCAGCGCCGGCCAAGCGCTCGACGGCATCGTCCGCGGGTGCGGCGAAATCCAGCGCCGGCAAGGCAAGCTCGACGACGGCCAGTGACGCCGCGCCCGCCAAAGAGGCGGCGAGGCGGCCGGCCGGGAAGGTTGCGAAGAAGGCCGCCAAAAAGGTAGCGAAAAAAGCCGCGAAAAAAGCCAGGAAAAAAGCCGGGAAGAAAGCCGCGAAGCCGGCGGCAAAGCGGGCCGCCAAGAGCGCGAAGAAGGCGGCAAAGAAGGCGGGGAAGAAGGCCGCGAAGAAAGCCGCGAAGAAGGGTGGCCGCGGCGCCGGATTGCGTCGCGTGGGTCGGCCGGCAGGCAAGAGCAGCCGCCAGGCGGGCAGGAAAGTCGCGAAGCGCGCCGGCAAGAAGGCGGCCAAAACTGGCGGCCGTAACGCCGGCGGCCGGCGCGGCGGCAGGGGGCGGCGCCGCTAACGGGCGATGCCGCCCGCTCTTCTCAAGGGGTGGGCGTCGCGGTCGCGAACCAGGCTTCGATCAGCCGCCGCGCGATGGTGTGGGGCGGAGGCAGCAGCACCTTGCCGGCCTGCAGCTCGGCGCGCCCGAACCAGCGCGCTTCCTCGAGCTCCCCATCGAGCTGGATGGCTTCCACAGCCGCCTGCGCATGAAAGCCGAGCATGAGTGAGGCCGGAAAGGGCCAGGGCTGCGAGGAGAAATAGCTGACCGAGTGCACGCGCGCCCCGGTCTCCTCATGCACCTCGCGCGCCACGGCCTCCTCCAGACTTTCGCCCGGTTCCACGAAGCCCGCCAGCGTGGAGAAGCGTCCCGGCGGCCAGGAGGGTTGTCGTCCGAGCAGCGCCTGCCCGCCCTGCGTGACCAGCACGATGATGGCTGGATCCAGCCGCGGGAACACCTGGGCACTGCAGCCCTCGGAGCTGCATCGCAGGACGTGGCCCGCCGCGCGCGGCACGGTCGGCGATCCACACACCCCGCAGTAGCGATGCCGCGCGCGCCAGACGAGCAGGGCGCGGGCGTAGGTCAGCAGCCGCGCCTGTGCCTCCCCTACCTGTGGCAGCAGGGGGCGCAGCTCCTCGTAGCGCGTGCCGGGTGGCTGAAAGCTCGCCGACTCGGGCAGCTCCGCCAGCACGCAGCGCCGTGCCTCGAACCAGCCGAGCAGTATCTGCTGCGCCTCGGGCACAGCGAGCGGCGCGAACTGCGCCGGGGACAGGAAGGCGATGCGCGCCTGGGACTGCGACTCCGGGGTCGGCTCGATCAGATGCGCGGTGGCGCGGCAGATGAGATAGCGCGTGCCCGGGTCGGCGAGCGCCTGCTGCGCCCAGTCCGGCCGCAGACGCTCCTCGACGCGACGCTCGATGAATTCAAGAGCGGTGTCGGGCGTGTCGGGCGTGTCGCGCGTGGAGTTCGCCATTGCGGGCAGTCTTGCAGAGCTCCGGCGGCACGGGCAAGTCGGCGGCCATCGCAGGGCAGGCGCCGGCGGTTTGTCGAGCTGCCGCTGCGTGCGTTGCAGCGAGGGTCGTGGACGGGCAGCGGCGGCCACGCCCGGCTGCGAACCTTTCCGAAAAGCAACCGATCATCCGGTCGCTGCGCGGCTTATTACCCGCTGGCAGGGCGGCGACAGGGACAAATTGCGCACACTGCGGTCGGCGTGCAGCGGCTCCGGCTTCGCGGAGCCGGCCAGCGCGCACGGTGCGCAGCGCGGCGGATACAGCGCCCAGCGGTCCATGACCATCAGCGCCTGGCAATCGGGACAGGGTGCCACCGCGAGCTCCTCCGCCTGCAGCAGCGCCCGCAGCAGAAACACCGCGTGCTCGAAACTCAGTGCCGGGTTGCCGAGCAGCGCGCGATAGAGCTCGTAGGCCTCGCACAGCAGGTTTGCGCGCTGCAGGGAGGGTCGCGCAGCGCCGGCGGCCGCGTCCAGACCGGGCTCGGTGCCGGCCGTTGCCGCAGGCGACACCGGCACGGTAGGCAGCGCGCCCAGCAGGCGAAACAGGCTCGCCAGCAGCGAGCTCTCCTGGCGCAGCCGTGCCGAGCGCAGGAAGACCGCTACACGCTGCGGGGATTTGCCGCGGTGGCGCGCCGGTGCCCGGCCGCAATGCGCGAGATAGGATCTATACAGCTTGCGGATGCGATCGTCGCTGAGGCCGGTCCACTGACGGATGGTCTGCGTGCGCGCCTCCAGCCAGATGAAGCGCAGTGCGACGTGGAAGCGCAGCCGCTCGCGCGTATAGCGGTCCTCATAAATGCGCATGGACTTCTCCCTGTCTGCGATGTTACTAGTAACATCGCGACTATCGCAGATCCAGCTGCCGGCCGGTAGCGCCCGCCACGCGGCAAAACTGCGCCCTTCATGGAGGAACGTCATGTACGAGGAGCTCTCGCCGGCAGCATCGCTCGTCTGGGACCAGGCGCTGCTCGCCCCGATCGTCGAGATCAACGAGCGCCTGCTCGAGCGGCTGCATGTGGAGGCGTGTACCGCCCGCGCGGCGCAGCGGCGCGAGGGCGCGGCCGGCGCGGCATCCGAGCTGGTACAGGCCCTGCTGCCTGAATGGTGCGAGCTGGACGCAGCGGCGCAGCGGCGCCTGGCGCAGTGTCCCTACCTGCTGCTGGATGCGGGCTTCGCCGAGCCTGCGCGCTGGCAGATGGCAGCGGCCCTGGGGGTGCAGGAGGCGGCCTCGCCGCGCGGCGCGCCGTCCGTTCGCGCCGACGACCCGGCCTGGGTCGCGCTCCGGCGGCGCACACTGCTGCTCGGCTGGCATCTGGCGCGCTCGCAGCCGCTGGCAGCCCGGGTGCTGCTCGGCATGAGCCCGGCCAGCGCCGAGTGCATCGCCGCCCGGCGTCTCACCGACCTGGAAGAGCTCGCCGAGGGGGCCGGGCGCATGGCGCCGCGCTGGGAACAGCAGCCACAGATCTGGCGCCAGCTGCTGCGCGCCAGTCACGCCGCGGCCGAGGAACTGCGCTGGGCGCAGCTGCGTGGTCTGCAGCTGCTCGCCGCCGCGCCCGCCGTGCCCGTCATGCCCGCCGTGGCCCGGCTGTGATACCGTGCGCGGCCATTCCACGAGCTGCTTCGCCACGAGCCGCCCCCCGACATGCTTGCGCTATCCACCCGTGCCCTGACGAAGACGTACAAGAACGGCGTGCAGGCGCTGCGCGGTGTGGATCTGGACGTCGAGCAGGGAGACTTCTTCGCGCTGCTCGGCCCCAATGGTGCCGGCAAGACGACCCTCATCGGCATCGTGACCTCGCTGGTGAACAAGAGCTCCGGCAGCGCACGAATTTTCGACTACGACATCGACCGCGAGCTCGAGCATGCCAAGTCCTGCATCGGCGTGGTGCCGCAGGAATTGAATTTCAATCAATTCGAATCGCCGCTGACGATCGTGGTCAATCAGGCCGGTTTCTACGGTGTGCCACGCGCTGAGGCGCGCCAACGCGCCGAGCGCTATCTGAAGCAGCTGCAGCTCTGGGACAAGCGCAACGGCATCTCGCGCGGCCTCTCCGGAGGCATGAAGCGCCGGCTGATGATCGCCCGCGCGCTGATGCACGAGCCACGCCTGCTGATCCTCGATGAGCCTACCGCCGGTGTGGACATCGAAATCCGGCGCAGCATGTGGGAGTTCCTCCGCGACATCAATCAGCGTGGCACGACGATCATCCTGACCACCCACTACCTGGAGGAGGCCGAGAGCCTCTGCCGCAATATCGCGATCATCGATAAGGGCGCGATCATCGAGCGCGACCGCATGGGCAATCTGCTGCGGCGCCTGCACACGGAGACCTTCGTGCTCAACAGTCGCGAGGCGATCGCGTGTGCGCCGGCGGTGCCAGGCTTCGTTCTGCGCCATGTCGACGATCACACCCTCGAAGCGGACATTTCCAAGGAGCAGAATCTCAACGAGCTGTTCGCGCATCTGTCGACGCTTGGCATCAACGTGCTGAGCATGCGCAACAAGGTCAACCGTCTGGAGGAGATCTTCATGCGCCTGGTCGAGAATCGAGGCAACGGTGCTTAATCCTATCGAGCGCAGCGGTGAAGGCGGCATGGGGCAGCTGGCATCCCCGGACGAGGTCTCGCTCGCGCGCATCACCTGGATCGGCTTTCGCACCATCGTTTTCCGCGAGTACTCGCGCATCGTGCGCATCTGGGGGCAGACCCTGGTGCCCTCGGCGGTCAATGCGGCGCTGTATTTTCTGATCTTCGGCACCCTGCTCGGCCGTCGCGTCGGCGTCGTCTCGGGCTTCAGCTATTCGCAGTTCATCGCCCCCGGCATGATCATGCTGTGGCTCATTCAGAATTCGTACACCAACGTGGTCTCCTCCTTCTATGGGGCCAAGTTCGGCAAGCACATCGAGGAGCTTCTGGTCTCGCCGCTGCCGAACTGGGCCATCGTGGCCGGCTACATGATGGGCGGCATCGTGCGCGGCATGCTCGTGGCGCTGGTGG
This sequence comes from Steroidobacteraceae bacterium, assembly GCA_036561485.1. Lineage (GTDB taxonomy): Bacteria > Pseudomonadota > Gammaproteobacteria > Steroidobacterales > Steroidobacteraceae > FEN-1191. The sequence goes on from DATBPG010000044.1 coordinate 16,966, forward strand.
TCACGGTGGTGTCGCTGTTCTTCGCCCATCTGCCGGTCGCCCACCCGGTGGCGATCGTTGCCGCGGCGCTGCTGACCTCGGCGGCGTTTGCGCTCGCGGGCCTCATCAATGCCGTGTTCGCCAAGAACTTCGATCAGGTCAACCTGGTGCCGACCTTCGTACTGCAGCCGCTGAGCTACCTGGCCGGCGTGTTCTACTCGATCAACATGCTGCCGGTGGCGGCGCGCCACATCTCGCTGGCCAATCCCATCCTCTACATGGTGAACGCCTTCCGCTACGGCTTCCTCGGTGTCTCGGATGTCGGCCTCCTGCCCGCGTTCGTGCTCATGGGGGGACTGGCGACGGTGCTGTTCATCGTCGCGGTGGTCCTGCTCAACCGCGGCGTCGGCATACGTGACTGAACCGCGATGCAGCGGCCCCTGTTGCCGACTGGCGTCAGTTGTTCGAGCCCCGCTTAGGCTAAGATGCGGCGATAACTGACAGACACGGCGGGTTGTTGCACATGACGGCACGACGGGCGCTGGTGGTGGACGATTCGCGGTCCGCCCGCGCATTCCTCACCCGCATCCTCGAGCGCTACGAGCTGCAGGTCGATGCGGTCGAGACGGCCGAGCAGGCCATCGACTATCTGACGCGCCAACGTCCGGATGTGATCTTCATGGATCACCTCATGCCCGGCATGGACGGCTTCCAGGCGGTGCAGGCGATCAAGAACAATCCGCGCACCGCGACCATTCCGATCATGATGTACACCTCCCAGGAGGGCGAGCTGTACCTCAGCCAGGCCCGAGCGCTCGGCGCAATCGGGGTGCTGCCCAAGCAGATCAAGCATGCCGATGTCTCCAAGGCGCTCGAGCAGCTGCGCCTGCGTCCCGAGGACGCGCAGGCGCATGTGCCCGCACATGTGGCGAGTGCGCCGCCGCCCCCATCCCCACCCCCGGACCCGATCGCGCCCGCTGCCGAGGTGCCCGCGGCGCAAGCGCCTGCGGCTGGCCGCGAGCGGCGAGCCAACGTGCAGTACGAGCGGCGCGGCCCGGACCGTCCGAACCTGCCGGCGCTGCCGCCCGAGCAGCGCATGATCCTCGAGGCCATGCTTGCCCATCACGGGCGCGAGCTGCGGCGCTTCATGGTCGACAACCTCGAGACCCAGTCCGATCGCATTCTCGGTGACATGCGCCTGCTGCTGCAGGACTCGATGCCCGAGCCGCTGATCGAACCACCGTCTGCGGCGCGCAATCTCGCCCCCTGGCTGGCCGCGGCGGGACTGCTGCTCGCAGGGTTATTTGCCCTGCTGTGGTGGCAGCGACAGGGCGAGGTCGGGACGCTCACCACTCGGCTGAACCAATCGCAGCAGCAGCTGGCACAGACGCAGCAGGCGCTGCAGGCTGCCAATGCCAATGCCAAGGCTGCGGCGGCGGCGGAGCAGGCGGGCGCGAACGGCAGCTCGGGCAAGAGCGAGGGTCACAGCACCTCGCTGGTGGAACCGGTGCCCTTCGGCGAGGCGCCGCTGGCGGGCGCGCGCGTCGAGCAGGTCGCAGCGGTACTGGCACGGCTGACGGCCTCGGGTTTTCACGGCGTGGTGCACATCCGCAGTATTCCCGGCCGCTACTGCATGATCAGCGGCCCGGGCGGCGCGATGGTCCCGGCCGGCGATAGCACGCCCTATGCCAAGTGCGAGCAGGTCGGCAATCCGCGCGACGATGACGACGCGGGCGAGGGGCGCCAGTCAGTGGCCTTCGCGGACATGCTTTCCAGCGCGCGCGCCAGCGCCGGCTACGAAATCCAGATCAGCGCCGGGGATGCCGATGATGTCACGCATCCCTATCCTGCAGTGACTGACTCGCTGACTGCGGGGGAATGGAACCGCGCGGCAGCCGCCAACAATCGCGTCGAGCTGCTCTGGCAGGCAGGCAGCTCCTGAGCGTCTCGGGGGCTGAGCCGGTGAGCGTGACGGCCGCGCGCGAGCCTGTCGACCGCCAGCCCTGAGGCGCGCGTGTCCGAGACGATACGCGGTGCGCGCCGACTGCCGCTGCAGCCCCCCGGCCCGCTGCGCAATGCACATCTGCAATCCGCGCTCGGCAGTCTGCCGGCGCTCGCGCTCGTGGCGCGCCGTCGCGCAAGGCCGCTGCGAGCGGCGGCGCAGCCGCTGCTGCTCGACTGTGGAGAGAACGTGCGCCTGCAGGCCTTGTGCAGCCCGCCCTCGGGCCAGGCGCGTGGCGTGGCCGTGGTGCTGCATGGCTGGGAGGGCAGCGCCGAGTCCTCCTGTGTCCTGTCGCTCGGCGCTGAGCTGTATGCTGCCGGCTACGCGCTGCTGCGGCTGAACCTGCGCGATCACGGTGGCAGCCAGCACCTCAATCGCGACATCTTTCACTGTGGCCGGCTCCCCGAGCTGATCGGCGCCCTCCGGGCCGTCGCGCGCCACTTCCCCGACGCCCCGCTCTACCTTGCCGGCTTTTCCATCGGCGGCAACTTCCTGCTGCGTGCAGCGGCCGCGCCATCGGGGCTGCCCGCCTCTGCGCGCACCGTTGCGGCCATCTCCCCGGTGCTCGATCCGGCCGCGACGCTGCTGGCACTCGAGCGCGGCGCACCCATGTACCGCCGCGCCTTCGTGCGTCGCTGGTCGCGCTCGCTGCGCGCGAAGCAGCGCGCCTGGCCGCAGAGCCACGATTTCTCGCAGCTGCTGCGTCTGAAGGACCTGCGCGCCATGACCGCTGCGCTGGTGCGCACGCACACGCCCTTTGGCGACCTGGGCGCGTACCTGCGCGATTACGACATCACGGGAACTCGACTGGCGCAGCTGGCAGTACCCTGCAGCGTATTGCTGGCCGAGGATGATCCGCTGGTGCCGGCTGCAGATCTGGCGCGTCTGCCCACCAGCGAGCGGCTGCAGATCTGGCGCAGCCGATTCGGCGGCCACTGCGGCTTCGTCGGGGACTGGTCGCTGCAGAGTGCGGCGAACCGCTTCGTGCTCGAGCGCTTCGAGACGCTCTGAGCTCACGCGCGCTGGCAGGTACGCTCAGCTCTGCCCGCGCAGCAGCGCATCGAAGCGTGCGCGCCGCGCCAAGAGTGCCGCGCGCTCGGGCGCGCCAAGCGCTTCGGGGGCGAAGCGCTGCAGGCCCCCGGCGGGCAGCGCCGGCTCGTCCATGTAGATGCGCCGCTCGGCGGCGAGCGCGGCGATGCCCAGCGTCGTGGCCTCGCGCGCGGTGCGCAGCAGCGGCACCCCGAGACACGAAGCGAGCCGCTGGCAGAGCCAGTCGCTCGCCGAGAGCCCTCCGGAGAGCAGCACTCGATCGGGTCGCCCGCCCCAGCGCGCCAGGCTGTCGAAGTTACTCGCAATCAGAAAGGCGATGCTCTCGAGCACCGCCGCGAAGCGCTCGATCAGGGTGCCCTCGCCGACGAAGTAGGAACGCTGCTCGGGCCGCCAGTAGGGTGAGCCGAGCCCACCGATGCCGTTGATGTAGATGGGCAGCGCCGCATCGGCCGGCAGCTGCTCCAGAGCGGGCCAGAACACCTCTTCGGGGCAGCGGCTCGCGGTGCAATAGGCGCTGATGGCGCTGCCCGCGCCATTGACGGTGCCCTCCAGGCAGTACCAGGCGACGCGCTCATCGACCGCGAGCACGCCGCCGAGCAGCGGCTGCGCGTCCACGGGACGGCGCGCGACCGGACGCTGCACGAAGGCGCCGGTGCCGAGATTGACGTACACGCTGCGCACGTCGGGAGCACCGAAGGCGAACGGCACCGCGGACTGATCACCGCTCACGGCGCGCAGCGGAATGATCTCGCGCGGCTCGCCGCTCGGGTCCGGCCCGGGCGGATTGAGCCGACCAAATTCGGCGCGCGTGCGCACGCAGGGTGGCAGCAGCACGCGCGGGATGCCGAAGAGCTCGAGCAGCTCTTCCGACCAGTCGTGCGCGGCGCTGTCCCAGAGCAGCGTGCGCGCGGCATTGGCCGGATCCAGCCCACTGGGCCGTCCGGTGAGCCGCGCAGTCAGATAGCCTGCGAGCGGCCCGACCTGCAGATCGCGCGCCTTGCGCGTGCGCCGCACCGCTTCGAGCTCATCGAGGCACCAGCGCAGCTTGCCGATGCCATAGTGCGGCGAGAGCGGCAGGCCCGTGATGCGCCGGACACGTGCGGCGTGCGGTGCAAACTGTGACAGCCACGCGGCATTGCGCCGGTCCTGCCAGGAGATCGCGGGCGAGAGTGCTGCGCCGTCGCTGCGCCGGAAGCACACGATCGTCGAGCGCTGTGTCGCCAGGCCGGCCGATTCCACGCGCAGGTCCGCAAAGCCGGCGCGCGCCTGCGCCAGGGCCGCACGCGCGGCCTGCCACAGCGAGGCGGCGAGCTCCTCGGCATCGTGCTCAACCGTGCCCTCGGGTCCCTGGCGCGTGTGCACTTCGCGCTGTGCCTCGGCGAGCACCACGCCGCTGCTGTCCACGACGCAGGCGCGGCTGGCGTGCCCGCCCTGATCCAGTGCCAGGACCGCCCGCCGCTCAGCCATGCTCGTCCACCGGATGCAGTCGCAGCCGGTCGGTGTGTGCGCGCATGCGGCGCGATGGCAGCGAGGCGGCAACGCGCGCCATGGCACGCTGCGCCACCGCTCGCCAGGTCGTGAGCTTGCCGCCATAGATCGACAGCACGCGCGGCGCGTGATCGCGATCGGTCAGCAGCAGCGTCTCGCGCGAGCGATGAAATGCGTGGCCCACGCCGCGGGGCAGTACACGCAGGCCGGCGAAACTGGCGTGCACGTCGCTGCCGGTGAGACTGCGCCAGGCCGGAAAGTAGTGCTTGAGCACCCCCAGCAGATAGGACACCTCGGCCGCGCGCGGGGCGCTGTGCGTGGGATCGCCACGGTGGCGTGTCTCGGTCGTGCCGAGCAGCATCTGCCCCTGCCAGGGCAGCGCGAAGATGGCGCGCCCGTCGCGTGGGCTCTCGAGGTAGTAGCAGCCCGCCTGCAGCTGCAGCGGCAGCACCAGATGCGAGCCCTGTACGCGCTCGATGGCAGGCACGGCGATCTGCGGTGTGATGCAACGGGCAAGCTGGTCCGCCCACGGACCGGCGGCGTTGATCAGAACACGCGCACGGCATTCCTCCTCGCTGCCGTTGGCGTGCCGGTATTGCAGCTGCACGCTCTGCGGCTGCAGCGTCGCGCCCAGACAGCGCGCCGGGCAGAGCAGCTGCGCGCCCAGCGACTGTGCCGAGGCAACCACGGCGCGCGTGAGTGCGCGGTCATCGGTCTGGGCATCGTGGTAGTGAAACACGCGCTGCAGATCGCGACTCGTCAGTCCGTCCAGCTCGCCCCAGCGCCGTTGCGGCACGAGCCCGAATCCCGCGCCGCGCCGCAGGCCCGCGAGCAAGCCGTAGAGTGACAGGCCCAGGGCGATCTGCCAGGGCCGCCGGCGCGTGGCGCGATAGATGGGAACGTAGAAGCGGCGCAGCCGCACCAGTTCGGGGGCGAGCTGCAGCAGCAGCGTGCGCTCGCGCAGGCTCTCGCGCACCAGATGAAGCTGTCCGGTTTCCAGATAGCGCAGGCCGCCATGAATGAGTTTGCTCGATCGGCTGGACGTGCCCGCTGCGATCGCAGTCTGCTCGAGCAGCAGCACCGAATGGCCCGCTGCCGCCGCCGCCTGCGCCATGCCCGCACCGTGGATGCCCGCGCCGATGACTGCGACGTCCACCGTCATCACGTGCGCGGCACGCCGGCGGACTGTGCCGCCTGCCAGGCGCGCAGGGCCTGGCCCATCGGCTGCACGGCCATGGTCTCGATGTAGTGCACGCCGCGCGCCGCCAGCGCGAGGGCCTCCTCCCAGGTCTCGATCTCATAGACGACCCAGCGCCAGGGCCCGCGCCACAATGCGCCGTGCGCCGGCAGCTTGTCCCGATCGCAGAACAGAAATTCCGGCTGCACCGCCTCGTACTTCAGGCGCGCATGAGGATCGTAGTCGCTGAGCACCCAGCCGACGGTGAAGCCGCCGAGCTGACGGGCCCGAAAGATCGCCGCGAGGTCGAAGGAGATGACCACGCACTGCTCGCGCGCCGGGCGCAGTACATCGACCAGACGCGAGATCACCTGCTCGTGGCCGAAGTGCGCCAGGCTTGCGCGTTTGATCTCCACGAACAGCGTCACCTCGGGTCGACCCTCCAGCAGTGCGAGCACGTCGGTGAGCAGCGGAATGCGCGTTCCGCGAAAGCGCTCGCCGAAGCGCTGCGGCTCATGCGCCGACAATTGCACCAGCTGTGCGGCATGTAGCTGGAATACCGAGCCTGGGCGGCCGGTCGTGCGCTGCAGCTGATGATCGTGAATGACGACGGGCACCCCATCGCTGGAGAGGTGTATGTCGAGCTCCAGATAGCGCACGCCGCTCGCGAGTGCAGAGGCGAAAGCCGGGATGGTGTTCTCAGGAAAATCGCGCGCGTCGCCGCGATGCGCCACCAAATGAATCGGTCCGGTCTGGCTCAAGCGTAGATCCGTGCAGCCGCGCCGATCGATTATAGACGCAGCCGGCGGCGGCACTGCGCGCGGCGGGCTCAGCGCTGCGGCGCTCGCCGCTCGTCGAATTGCACGATCGGTTCACTGCCGGTCACGGTCACCTCCCCATCGATGGTCGCCCCACGCGCCATGGCAATCATGCGCGCGGTGACGCTTCCGTGAATGATCGCGCTGGCCGCAATCTCAATCTTCTCGGTCACGGTGATGGCGCCGGTCAGGCGCCCGGCGATGACGGCGCTGCGGGCGCGCAGCTCTCCCTGCCAGTGCGCGTCGGCGCCGAGGGAGAGCTCTCCGCCGATGTCCCCATCGCCGATGACCTCGCCACTGGCCACCAGTGCACCGTTGGTCTCGATGTCTCCGACCACTCGCGAGCGCGGTGCCAGCAGGGAGGGCGAGGCGCCGAGCTTGTCGAGCATTCGCCGACGGGGTGTATCGCTCACGGGAAGGTCCTCCGAGGGTAGCACCGGTATTACTTCATGCTTTACAATACTTCCATCATTTAGTTCGAGCTGCACGTGAAGATTGCAGCCAGGGAGTTCTAGGTGAAGGGAAATCGCTCGAGCAGCCTTTGGGTCATGGGGATGGGGGTCGCGTTGCTGGCGCTGGCGGGGTGCACCCGTCAGGAGGCCGCGGACTGGAGGCAGGCCACGCTTGCCGACAGCAGCGAGGCCTACAAGCTCTTCCTGCAGCAGCATCCGCACAGCGCCGAGGCAGGGCAGGCGCAGACGCGCATTCAGCAGCTCGCCGAACAGCGGGATTGGCAGATCGCCAGCGCCGCCGATACGCGCGATTCCTATCAGCTGTTCCTGACTCAGCACGCCGACAGCAAATGGGCGCAGGAAGCTCGCATCCGCATCGAAAACTTTGCGCAGGCGGGCGTGAGCGGCGGTGAAGCCCTGGCGGCAGCGGCCGCACCGGCTGCGCCCAGCGCCGATGCCAGCACTGCCGAGGCCGGTGCCGCGGCGAGCCCCAATGGTGTCGCGGCCAGCGCGGCCGCCGCGCCGACGACGGCGGGCAACATGACTGCCCCGGCCGCCGAGGCCGCAGTGCCGGCCGCCCCGGTGGCGGCGGCAGCGGCGATGCCGGCGACCCACGCCCGGCACCGCGCACAGCGCGAGCACGCGCATGCGAGCCTGGCCCAGGCGGGCAGGCGCGCCACGCATCGCGTGGCGCACGCCGCGCCGCGCGCTGCTCACCCGGTGCTCGCGCATAACGGCCGGCCGGCGCGTCTGCTGCAGCTCGGCGCTTTCCACAGCCGCGCCAGCGCCGAATCGGAGTGGCGGGTGCTGAGGGCCCATTTCTCGACGCTGAAGGGACTGCAGCCGCGCTACGTCGCGGCGCACTCGCGCAGCGGCCGCGTCTATCGGCTGGAGGTTCGGGTCTCCTCGGCGGCCGAGGCCAGCGGGGTGTGCGCATCGCTGCGGCGCCACGCGCGCTCCTGCGTGCGCCTCATCGCCTGACGTGCCGCCACGCACTGCGTCAGGGAGTGACAATTCCTGTCAGTTCCCTGGCGCTGGCGCGGGCAGCGGACACAGTGAGTCCATGTAACTGATTGAAAATAAAGTGCCAGAGACTCTGGCACGCGCCTTGCTTCCTCTGGGTTGTAAGGTTTTCCCCTAACCTTTGCGGACAACGTTCCCCGGTGTTCGCCTTCAGGCGCCGCGGCTCTCCCAGCTTGCGGCGCTTTTCTTTTGGGACAACGATGGCGGACGTGGAAGACACCCGTGGACTGAAGCGCCTGACAGCGAGCCCCAAGGACTTGGGTCCCGGGGGCCCGAGCGTGCCTGGCCGATCCTTCGCGCGGGCGGCAGCGCAGGTGCATTTCACGACACTCGCCAACGGTCTCAAAGTCATTGTCTGGCCCGATCACAAGATTCCGAACGTCGCGCTGTATCACTGGGTGCACGTGGGCAGTCGCAATGAGGGTACGGGCACGACCGGCCTGGCGCATTTCTTCGAGCACATGATGTTCAACGGCACCGCGCGCCATCCCCAGGGCGAGTTCGATCGGCTGATGGAGGCGCGCGGCGGCAGCAATAACGCCTATACCTCTCAGGACGTCACCGTCTATCAGGACTGGTTCCCGCGCGACGCACTGGCGGCGGTGCTCGAGCTGGAGGCCGACCGCTTCGCCAATCTGGCGCTGGTGCCCGAGGTGGTGGAGAACGAGCGCCAGGTGGTGTATTCGGAGCGACGCCTGCGCGTGGATGACAGCAACGCCGCCTCGCTCGAAGAGCAGGTGCAGGCGCTCGCCTTTCTCGCGCATCCCTATCGCATACCGGTCATCGGCTGGCCTTCGGACATTCTCTCCTGGACCATGGAGGATCTGCGCCGCTTCCATGCGAGCTACTATGCTCCCAACAACCGCACCCTGGTGCTGGTCGGAGACCTCGACCCGGCGCAGACACTGCGGCTCATCGAGCAGCAGTTCGGCCCGGCAGTCGCAGGGCCTGCGGCGCCCGCGGTGCTCACACGCGAGCCCGAGCAGCAGGGCGAGCGGCGCCTGCTGCTGCCGCGACCCGGCCACAGCCCGCTGGTGCAGTACGCCTATCACGCAATCGCCGCGGCCGATGAGCGCGAGCCGGCGCTGAATCTGCTGCAGACCATTTTGCTTGGCGGCGATGCCTCGCGCCTGAACCGCGCGCTGGTCGAGGAGCAGTGCCTGGCGGTGGCGATCGGTGGGGGCTGGCCGCAGGGCTTCGATGCCAACCTGTTTCATCTGCAGGCGACGTTGCCGGCCGGCGAGGCGCCCGAGGCCTTCGAGCAGGCACTGGATACGGAACTCGAGCGGCTGGTCCAGGAGGGTGTGAGCGAGCTGGAGCTGCAGCGCGCCAAGAACATCACGGCTGCGGACTTCTGGCGCGGGGTGGCCACCATTGACGGCAAGGCGCGCCTCATCGGCGAGTACGCCGTCATGCACACCGATCATCGACGTCTCTTCAGCGCTCCCGAAGCTTACGAGTGCGTGTCGCGCGAAGAGGTGCTGGCGGTCGCGCGTGCGGTGTTTCGTCCTACGCAGCGCACCGTCGGGGTACTGCAGCCGCTGGGCGTTGCACCCGGCGCGCTGCCGGGGCACCGATCTGCCGTCCCCGCCGAGCTCGGCGCGACCTATGCGGCCGAGATCGATCTGGCGATGGGGCTGTCGGGCCCGCAGGAGTGAAGATTCCGCCGCGCGAGCGCTGCCGCCTCGACAATGGCGTGCAGCTCATCCTGATTCCCGATCACGAGGTGCCGTTGATCGCCTTCGAGGCGGTGCTGCGCGGGGGCTCGCGTCTGGATGCGCCCGGCCAGGAGGGTCTGGCGGCGCTGACGGCGGAGCTGCTGACGCAGGGCGCCGGATCGCGCGATGCCTACGAGTTCGCCGAGGCGGTCGAGGGCACGGGTGGGAGCCTGGATGCCGAGGCACATCGTGAGGCGACGCTCTTGCATGGGCAGTTTCTGGCTCAGGACCGTGAGCTGCTGCTCGAGCTGCTGGCCGATGCGCTGCAGGAGCCGCGCTTCGATGCGGCGGAGATCGACAAGGTGCGCCAGCGGCGCATCGAGGGCATTCGCGCCGCCAAGGATTCCGAGCCGCAGAGCCTGCTGGACAGCTACGGCCGGGCGCTGCTGTTCGGCGCGCATCCCTACGGCAAGCCGCGCAGCGGCAGCGAAAGTGGCCTCGCCGCGCTCACGCGCGCGGACGTGCTGCGCCTGTATCGCGAGCACTTCGGCGCGGACCGCCTGACGCTGGTGTTCGCCGGCGACTTCGACGTCGCCTGGATGCGCGACGCCGTTGCGCGGCGCTTCGGCGCGTGGGGTGCTGCCGGCACGGACCTTCCGGCGCTCGACTCCCCGAGGCGCCTCAGCGGCCGGCGCGTGCTGCTGGTGGATTCGCCCGGCTCGGAGCAGAGCTACTTCTGGATCGCCAATATCGGAGTGGCACGGCGCTATCCACTGCGCGCAGCGCTCGAGGTGACCAACACCGTCTTCGGTGGCAGCTTCGGCTCGATGCTGATGCAGGCACTGCGGGTGCGCACTGGCCTGACCTACTCCGTGTATTCGAGCTTCGTGCGCGGCAGCGTCGCCGGTGAATTCGCGATCCAGTCCTTTGCCTCCACGCCCAGCACCACGCGCGCACTGAACATCGCCCTCGACATGCTCGATACCCTCAAGCGCGAGGGTGCGGCCGCCGCGGCGATCGACTCGGCGCGCAACTACATCCTCGGACAGTACCCGCTCGGGTTCGAAACGGCGGCCGACTGGGCCGCGGTGCTCGCGGATCTGGACCTTTACGGACTGCCCGAGAGCTACGTCGACGAGTTCGTGCCGTCGCTGCAGCGGGTCAGCCGCGGGGACACCGACGAGGTCGTGGCGAGCGCCTTCCCCACCAGTGCCGATGTGGACATCGCACTCATCGCCGATGCCGCTCAGGTACGCGCCGAGGTTGCGCAGCTCGGGCAGGTCATCGAAACCTCGCTGACCGCTCCGCAGTTCTACGTCTAGCCTCGCGGCCTAGAATCCGGGCTCCTCGCTCGCGAGCCATTCCGCCTCCGCGGCCGTATCGCGCCGCTGCAGGATGCGATTGCGGTGCGGGAAGCGTCCGAAGCGCGCGATCACCTCGCGATGCAGCCGCGCGTAGTGCAGAGCGCTGTCGAACTGCGCCCGCAGCTCCTCGGGCGCCTCTTCCTGCAGCCGTCGAAAGGCGGCGACCGACTCGTCCTGCACCTCGAGGGACTCGGCGTGCATCAGCGGCATGTAGAAGAACAGCCGCTCGAGCGGATCGAGGGCCGCGTCGGCGCCGACCTGCATGCCGGAAACCGCCAGCGAGAGCGCGCGCGCATCGTGCGCAAACGCCAGCGCTCTGCCGCGGTGCACGTTACGCGGAAACTGATCGAGCAGCAGGATGAGCGCGAGGCGACGGCGCGGGCTCGACTCCCAGGACGATAGCTCGCCGCGCGCGGCGGCCTGCATGAGCGAGCCGAAGCGCTCGGTAACCAGCTCGTCGGTCTGCGGCGTGAGCTCGGGAGCGTGCGGGTCGCCGAACCAGAGACGCGCGCGCTGTCCGACCTGGTCGGGCCGATAGGGGCGCTGCCCGAACCAGAACAGCAGCACTTCCTGGGCGCGTGACGAGGGTGCCCGCCCGCCCTGCGGGCCGCCGCGTTCCGGACGCTCGCTGGGCGGCGGCAGCCGGGGCGGGCGTGAAGTCACGGCCGCCGCGTCAGCGCCGCGGCAACGTCACTCGCACAATCCCTCCAGGTAGCTCTGCGCGACCGAGGAGAGACGCTTGCGCGCGAGCGCGCGGGCCTTGGGGTGATCGACGAGCTCCTCGAGAGGTCCGGTGACCAGCATGCGCCGCACGGCCGGATCCTTGGCCGACACGCGTGCCATCTTGTTTAGGACCGTGAACCCGCGGTAGATCTTGTCACGCGGAGCGCGATTGTTCTCAATGGAGCGGGCGAGGTACTGGCCGAAGCGGCTGTACAGAAAGTAGTCGTCATTTCCGACCTGGAAGCGCGCTTCCGCGAAAAAGTCGGGAAAGTTCTTTTCGAGATATTGGTTGACGCGCTGGAGACGGGGCCCAGGTTCGCTGGCGGCGGACGCTTTGAGCTTCTTCATCCTAGTTCCGAAACACCTCCGGTGGTCCAGACAACCATCGCTGGACGTCACGAGCGGTACCACACCTCGCAACGCGCGGCGAACTTAAGACACATCGACCTTCGATGCAACAGGAAATTTGGAGATCGTGATGCGAGCCGCGCGTGGACGCGCGTGCCGCCGGCAGCCCCTACCGCCAGCAGCCCGTGCTCCTCAGCTGCGCGGTTCGCGCGCTCGCGCGCCGCTAGCTCTGCCCGCCGCGGTCGTTGACGGGCGTGTCGCCGCCGCGGACCGGACGATCCTGATTGGGCGTGTACTCGTTCGAGAGCGAGTCGCTGTCCGAGATGTCGCGCTCGCCCTGCAGCGGAGCGGTGTCACGCTCCGGATCGCGGATCGTGCTGGAGGGCGAACTCACATCGGGGCTGCGCGCGCCGTCGGTCTCGAAGGCGTTGAACGGTGGATCCTTCTGCACGCGCGGCTGCCATGCCTCGTGGCGACGCGAGCCGGTGGCCGCAGCCGACGAGGTGCCGGCGCTGCCCAGCGTCGATGTGCCCGGTGTGACGCCCGGGACGATCTTGCCGGGCTTCATGCTGTCCGCTGTCGTGCTGTCCGCTGTCGTGGGTGTCTTGTAGTCGCCTGTCATGGAAACCTCCAAGCGCAGTTGCTGTGCGCACGCAGGCAGTTGACCTCAGCCGGCCGCCCGCATTCTGTCGGATAAGGCCGTGCCCGGGCAGGTGCGCAGGGAGACGAACGGTGGCGTTAATTGTCTCGTTAGAGGATCAAAGCCGACATGTAGGTCGTGTGATCATCAATGCGGGACAAATGGCAGTCCCTGTTGCAACGCAGCCCTCAGGGCAGGCGCACTGCCTGAGGGCTGCGTTCGGGATCGCCTCCTGTCAGGGCGTCCCGAACGCCAGCAGCACGTTGCCCGGATGCGCACTGGTCAC
>DATBPG010000045.1:0-15228 GCA_036561485.1 Steroidobacteraceae bacterium
CCATCCACATTCAATTCAACGGCCTCGCCATCGCTGGCCAACAGCTGGCCGGTGTAGCGGCGCCGCCCGTCACGGGCGACCTTCAACTCCATCCAGATGCGATCTCCGATGAAGCGCGCGAAATGCGCCGGTGTGCGCAGCACCCGATCCAGCCCCGGCGAGGACACCTCCAGTGTGTACGCCGTGGGAATCGGATCCTCGACATCCAACAGCGCCGACAGCTCGTGGCTGACGCGCTCACAATCATCGATGCCCACGCCACCGGGCTTGTCGATGAACAGACGCAACTGCGAGCGTGACCGCCCCGGCATGTATTCCAGGTCGATCAGCTCGTAGCCCAGCTGCTCCAGCAGCGGCTCGGCCAGCGCCATCAATTGCTCGCGCAGGGGCAACGCCATCGTGAGTGCCTGACACTCCAGTCACACAAAAAAGAAAAGCCCCATGTGTGGGGCTTATGAATCAAGCACTTGGCCGCGAAACTCGCGGCTTTACAGGAAGCCGGCACGATGCCAGCCCCCTCCACCGGCGTGCGGATTCTAGTGCGATAGGCTCTGCAGATTCAACCGCCTGCGATAATGGCGGCAGATCGGCGCTCAAAACGCCCGGCCGGGCGCGGCGCCAGACAGCCCTGGGCTCAGGCGCCGGGGGGCTGGGCGCCGGCGTCGCGCACCGCGCGGCGCAGCGCACCGGTGAGCTCGTCGATCTCGCCGGTCTTGACCACCACGGCGTTGGCGCCGGCGCGCACGCACTGCTCGTTGAGCGCGGGATTCTTGTAGCCGGTGAACACCACGATGCCGGCGCGCGGCAGGCGCTCGCGCAAGGTTGAAATCAACGGTAGGCTGGAACCATCATCGAGCGACAGATCGAGCACGAAAGCATTGGGCGCATGCTGCTCGGCCGCCTGAAGCACCGCAGTATTGGAGGCAACGGCCGCAACGCAGCGCATATCCGGTTCCGTCTCGAGCAGCAGACACAGCGTCGTGGCCAGATCCGGGTTGTTTTCGCCCACCACGATCGCCAGCGCGCCCTCGCAGATCGCTGCTCCTGTCGTATCAGACGCGGCCAGCGGTTCCATTTGTGCCTGCCTCCATCCCTACCCTTGCGCCGGAATTAAGTAGGATGATGACCTGTGAACCGTGTCCTGTAAATGTTGGCATTTGCCGCCGTATCAGCTTTCTCCTACAAGAACATCAGGGATCCTGAAATTGGCTGAAATTCTGCGTGGTTGGATGGACCGGCCGCGAGCAGCGAGGCCGGGGGGGAGGCCGGGGGGGACGCCGCGCCGGCGCGGTGCCGCTACTGCCTGGCTGCTCAGCTGCGCGGCGCTGCTGGCCGGCTGCGCGACCGTCCCGACAGTGGAGCCTCCGGCGCTGCACAGCGCCGTTGCCATCCAGCCGATCCGCATCCGCGGCCCGCGCGGGACCTTGTCGCGTCGCGAGACCGGCATCATCCTGCAGCGGCTCAATGCGCAGGTGCGCGATCCCGATGACTTCGACCGCCACCTGGCCATCGAGCAGTACGTGGCCGGCAGCCCGCTCTATACCGGCAATCGCGTGACCATCCTGCGCGACGGACCCCAGACTTTTGCGGCCATGTTCGCTGCGATCCGGCAGGCGCGTCACTACCTGTATCTCGAGTATTACATTCTCGAGGACGTCAGCTACGGCGGTCAGACACTCAGCGACCTGCTGCTCGAGCGCCGCGCGCAGGGCGTGACGATCGACATCATCTACGACAGTATCGGATCGCTCTCCACGCCCGCACCGTTCTTCCAGCGCCTGCAGGCCGCGGGCGTGCGCATCCGGCAGTTCAATCCCCTCACGCGGGCGCTGTTCCACATCAACGACCGCGATCACCGCAAGATCCTCATCGCCGATGGCACCACGGGGATTGTCGGCGGGGTGAATCTGAGTACCGACTATGAGAGCACCCCGACCAGCGGCCTGAGCCGCTCGTCCCGTTCCAAGCGCGGCAAGCCGCCTGCGCCTGAGAACGCCCCCGCCCCACAGCCCGCGTCCGGGCCTGCACCTGCCCCCGCCGCTGCCCCGAAGCCGGGGACCGACGCCGCGCCTGCGGCCACGCCAAAGCCGCAGGAGAAGTGGCATGACACCGATCTGCAGATCGACGGTCCGGCCGTCGATCAGCTGAAGGTGCTGTTCGAACAGCACTGGCGCAAGGAGGGGGGGAGCGCTGACCAGCTGGCCCACGATCCGGTGGCACCCGCTGCCCAGGGCGATCAGGTGGTGCGCATCATCGGCAGCCAGGGCGGACAGCTGCTGCCGCGCTACTACGCCACGCTGCTGGCGGCAATCCGCACGGCGCGGCATCGCATCTGGATCGAGGCGGCGTACTTCGTCCCGACTTTCCAGGAGCGCCAGGCACTGGCACGGGCGGCACGGGCGGGGGTAGACGTGCGGTTTCTCCTGCCTTCGCAGAGCGACTCGAAAGCCGCGCTCGCGGTGCAGCAGTCGTACTACGGGGGCTTATTGCGCGACGGGATCAAGCTCTATGAGCGCGACGAGGGCTTTCTGCACTCCAAGACGGCGGTCATGGATGGCGTGTGGTCGATCGTAGGCTCCTCGAACTTCGATCACCGCAGCGTCCTCTTCAACGACGAGGTCGATGCGGTGGTCATCGGCGATCGCACCGGCTCACAGCTCGAGCAATATTTTCAGCAGGACCTGCAGCAGGCTCATCGGGTCGACCCGAACGCCTGGCGGCATCGTCCCCTGTCCCGGCGCATTGACGAGCAGTTCTGGCGTCTGTGGCAGCAGCTGCTCTGATCGAGCGCTACCGCCCGGACGCGTTCCCGCCAGCTCAATGCGCGCCGCCGTCGTGATGGCCGCCGTTAGCGGGGGCGAGCACGTCGAAGCTCAAATCGAACTGATTACCGATGGTCTGGTGCGGAATGCAATGCAGGTTGGCGGTGACATTGCGCGTGATGAACATCGGCAGCAGCGTGTTCTTGAATTCCTGTACCAGCTCGCAGTCCGAGCCACGCAGCTCCGGGTTCGAACGGGTCATGGAGAACTCCACGTGCCGCCAGACCCCATCCACCTTCCCGGAGCCGCCGCCCTGCGCCGCCTGCAGCGTCGAGAAATCCAGATTGGCCGAGGGCAGCGTCGTGGGTCCACCCCCCGTGCACGGATAGGCGGTCACGGGACGATTGAGCTGCGCCCCCGAATGCTGCAGCAGATAGGTCAGCGCATCCTGCAGCCCCTCACAGGAATAGGTTGGAGAGATACCGATGTAGTTGAAGGTCTTGTGGTGCTGCTGCCAGCTGGCGGAAACCGGGCCGTCCTGCGCCAGGGCGACAGGAGCTGCCAGTGCCAGCGAAATGGCCGCCAGTACGGTGCCCGCGCCGAGCGCTGTGGCGACCGACGACACTCGAGCGCGTGGAAACTGTTTGCCGATTTGCATGGAAACCTCCCGCTAATCTGACCGAAGGCTCGCCCACGACACTAGCAACGTATGTGCCAGTGCGGAGTTTACCGGTTCGACTGCGCCGGACCGCGACGGTTCTTGCGTACGACGCTGATTCAGGCCGCCGCAACTGTCTGACAGCGGCCCAGGGCAGCGGACAGATCGGCGCGCAAGTCCTCGAGCGCCTCGATACCCACCGACAGGCGCAGCAGCCCATCGGTGAGCCCGGCGGCGCGCCGCGCCGGCTCGTCCATGGCCGCGTGCGTCATCGAGGCGGGATGGGCGATGAGGCTCTCCACCCCCCCCAACGATTCGGCCAGCGAGAAGAAGCGCAGGCCGCTGACGAACGCCTTGACCGCGGGAATGCCCCCGGCGAGCTCAAAGGTCACGATCGCGCCGAAGCCCGACTGCTGTCGCAGAGCGATCTCGTGGCCCGGGTGCTGCGGCAGTCCCGGAAAATATACCCGGCGTACCTGGGGCTGACGCGACAGCCAGCTCGCAAGCTCGAGCGCATTGCGCCCGTGCACGGCCAGGCGCGCGTGCAGGCTGCGCAGCCCGCGCAGGGTCAGGAAGCTGTCGAAGGCCGAGCCGGTGGAGCCCAGACAGTTCGCCCACCAGGCGAGCTGTGCGTGCACCTCAGGATCGGCGCTGATGACCGCTCCGCCGACCACATCGCTGTGACCATTGATGTACTTGGTGGTCGAATGCACGACGATGTCGGCGCCGAAGCGCAGCGGCTGCTGCCAGCCGGGCGAAAGGAAGGTGTTGTCGACCACCACCAGCGCCCCGGCCGCCTTCGCCAGCAGTGACACTGCGGCAATATCCGTCAGGCGCAGCAGCGGATTGCTGGGCGTCTCCACCCACAGCATCGCGGCCGGTCGCGACAGCGCCGCACGCAGCGCTGCATCGTCGCCGAAGTTGACCCAGTCGATCGTCAGATCGCCCCGCCGGCGCAGCGCATCGAGCAGCCGGTACGTGCCGCCATAGCAGTCGTGAGGCGCGACGATGCGGGCACGCGCCGGCAGGATTTGCGGACACAGCGCCACGGCGGCCATGCCCGAGCCGGTGATGACCGCGCCGGCGCCACCCTCCAGATCGCTCAGCGCCGCAGCCAGCAGATCGCGCGTGGGATTGCCCGAGCGCGAATAGTCATAGGCACGCTTGTCGCCGTAGCCGCGAAACGCATAGGTTGCGCTCAGATGAATCGGTGGCACGACGGCCCCGGTCACCTCATCGGTCTCGAGCCCGGCACGTACCGCGCGGGTTACTGCATCGCTCTTGTCGCCCACTCACCCCTCTCCATACAGCGGCTGAAAAATAGTCTGCAACGCGCTCGCCTCCTTCAGGAAGGCGTCATGTCCGTGCAGCGAGGACAGCTCCTGCAGGCGCGCCTGCGGCAGCTTGAACGCCAGCGCGCGCATGTCCGCGAGCGGTACCAGCTGATCCTCGCGTACCGCCACGAGCGTGGCGGGCACGGGGATGCGCGTGGCATCCACGGCATGCAGATCGATCGACTCGGACAGGCACAGAAACGCCTCGGCGCGGTAACGCGCCGCGTAGTCGCGACCGCGTGCAAACAGATAGTCCTCGATCGGAAACACGAATCGATCCCCGACGCGGCGCGGCGGCTGTGCAAAGCGTGCGGCGAATTCCTCCGGGCTGCGGTAGGTGGCCATGGCCAGCGCCCGTGCCAGCTGCAGCCCCTCGCTGCCCTGATTCTGCGCGACGGCGAAGCGCACCATGTGACGCTGCACGCTGCGCCAGGCGGTGGACAGCGGGTGCGTGCGATCGGCGGCGCTGATGACCACCAGCTGCTCGACGCGCGCGGGATAGCGCTCGGCAAACGCCAGCGCAACCATGCCACCGTAGGAGGCGCCGACGAAACCGCGCACCTGCTCGATACCGAGCGCATCGAGCAGCTCGCGCAGCGCCTCGGCCTGATCGTAGCTGGAGAGGCTCGGAAAGAGCTCGCCGGCCGCAGGTGCGCTCGAGTCGCCACTGCCGCCCAGATAGTCGATGCCGAGGATGCGCAGCCGCTCGCTGTCGAGCGCACGGCCGGGGCCGGCGACTTCGTTCCACCAGCCGGCACGCGCGTCCTGTGCATCGTAGACGCGCCGATGCGCCGAGATGCCGCCCAGGGCCACGACCACCGGGGCTTCGTCCGCGCCGGCCAGTCGCCAGGCGAGTCGCGCGCGCGCGATCGTGCCACCGTGATGCAGGGCCAAGGGCCGCTGCCAGTGCAGCACATCGTCTCGAAAATCGGGATATCGGACCTGATCCAATCGCCGCTCCGCCGCGCCCGTCCCGAGCACTCCTGCGGACCGGCCGGCGGCAACCCTTGCGCGCCGACGAGTCCATCATCCAAGGGCTGCAGCGCGGGTCTGTCGGCCCTCATCTACCGGCCATTGCTGGCCGCAGGAGTTGGCACCATGTCGGAAGATCCGACGGTTGCCCCGGCGTCGAAGGGCCTTTCCCTCAGCCGGTCTCGATGAGTGACCGGAAAGTCTAGAGAGGCGCTTACAAGGGGTCAAGCCTCACGGTCGTTCGGCCCCCGTGCGGCATTTCGCCCGCGTGCCCCTGCTGCCTCGCTGCCCCGCGGCTTGCGAGGCGCCGGCGCTGCTGCTATTGTACTAGTACGTTAATACATTGGAACATCGCGCGGCAACCGGCGAGGCGCGGAAGGCGCATGAAATCACATCGACTGCTGTCGGCGCGCCAGGAGGCGCTGGCCGAGCGCAACCTGATCGCCGCCATTCTCACGCTTCGAAGCGTGGAGGAATGCCGCGCCTTCCTGCGCGATCTGTGCACGCCGGCGGAGCTGCAGGCCATGGCCGATCGCTGGGCCGTGGTGGACTGTCTGCGCCGCCGCCTGCCCTACCGTGAAATACATCAGCAGACCGGGGTGAGTCTGACGACCATTGGACGCGTTGCCCGCTATCTCGCCCAGGGTAATGGCGGCTATCAGCTCGCCGCGGCGCGCATGGATGGAGATTCGCATGGATAGTGCTGCACGCGGCCCCAGCCGCCTGAAACTGGCGGTACAGAAGTCGGGTCGTCTGACCGATCCCTCGCTCGATCTGCTCGCGCGCTGCGGGCTGAAGCTCTCGCGCGGCAAGGACCAGCTGCTCGGTTTCGGCGAGAACATGCCCCTCGATGTGCTGTTCGTGCGCGATGACGACATCCCCGACCTGGTGCAGGAGGACGTCTGCGATCTCGGGCTCGTCGGCCTGAACGTCATCGAGGAGAAGCGCCTGGAGCTCGCCGCGCGTGGCGCGCAGGCGCGCTTCGAAGCGGTACGCACGCTCGACTTCGGCCATTGCCGTCTGTCGCTCGCGGTGCCGGCGGAACACAGCTGGGGCGGGGTGCGCTCGCTGCAGGGCAAGCGCATCGCCACGACCTACCCCTTTCTGCTCGGCCGCTTTCTGCAGCGCCATGAGCTGAGCGCCGAGATCGTCACGCTCTCCGGTGCCGTGGAGATCGCTCCACGCCTCGGGCGCGCCGATCTGATCTGCGATCTGGTCTCCACCGGCTCCACCCTGCAGGCGAACCATCTGCGCGAGGTCGAGACGGTGCTCGAGAGCCATGCGGTTCTGATCCGCACGCCCATCGCGCTGCCGCCGGACAAGCGCGAGTGGGTCGAGCGGCTGCTGCTGCGAATCGAAGGCGTCGAGCAGGTGAAGGAGAGCAAGTACATCATGCTGCACGCCCCGCGCTCGGCGCTCGCGGCGATCCGCGCGCTGCTGCCCGGGAGCGAAGCGCCCACGGTCATCCCGCTGGAGGGCTCGCCCGACCGCGTCGCGGTACACGCGGTGTGCCGCGAGAACGTGTTCTGGGAGACGCTCGAGCAGCTCAAGAAGGCCGGCGCCAGCGCTGTGCTGGTGCTGCCCGTCGAGAAGATGCTGGCGTGACGATGCGCATTCTCAGCTGGGAGAGCCTGGATGAGAGCGGCCGGCGCGCCGCGCTGGCTCGCCCCGCCATCGCAGCGCAGTCGCGCACGTTGTCGCAGGCGCAAGCCATCATCGATGCGGTGTGCGCCGAAGGCGATGCGGCGCTCGCGCGCCTGACGCACGAGCTCGATGGCGTGGAGCTCGAAAGCCTCGCCGTCACGGACGCCGAGTTCGCCGCGGCCCGCGCTCAGGTTGCACGCGAGGATGCGGCGGCGCTCGAGATCTCGATCCGCAACGTCGGGCGCTTTCATCGCGCCGCCATGCCCCAGTCGCTCTCGATCGAGGTGCAGCCAGGGGTGCACTGCGAGCAACTGGTGCGCCCGATCCGCTCGGTGGGCCTATACGTACCGGCGGGCTCCGCTCCACTGCCCTCCACGGTGGTGATGCTCGCGGTGCCGGCCGGCATCGCCGGCTGCCCCGAGCGCGTGTTGTGCACCCCACCCCAGCGCGACGGGCGCGCCAACGCAGCCGTGCTGGTGGCCGCAGAGCTCTGTGGTCTGACGCGGGTATTCAAGATCGGCGGCGCGCAGGCCATCGCCGCGATGGCCTATGGCACCGCCAGCGTGCCCAAGGTCGCCAAGATCTTCGGGCCAGGCAATGCCTGGGTGACCGCAGCCAAACAGCTGGTGGCGGCCGATCCGCACGGCGCGGCGCTGGACATGCCGGCCGGTCCCTCGGAAGTCATGGTGATCGCCGACGGCGAGGCGCACGCCGAATTCGTGGCCGCGGACCTGCTCGCGCAGGCCGAGCATGATCCGAACGCGCAGTCGATCCTGGTCACCGACAGCCGCCCGCTCGGCGAGGCCGTGTCGGCCGCGGTGCAGCGGCAGAGCGAGGCGCTGTCGCGGCGGGGCATCCTGGAGCGCTCGCTCGGCAGCTCGCGCATTCTGGTGGTGCCGGACCTCGCCACGGCGGTGGCAATCTGTGAGCGCTATGCGCCCGAGCACCTCATCCTGCAGACGCGCGCACCGCGCGAGCTGCTCGCCGGTGTGCACAGCGCGGGCTCGGTGTTTCTCGGCCCCTGGTCGCCCGAGACCACGGGCGACTACTGTGCCGGCCCGAACCACGTGCTGCCCACCTACGGCTATGCGCGTGCCTATAGCGGGCTGTCGGTGCTGGATTTCACGCGCCGCATGACGGTGCAGGAGCTCTCGGGCGCCGGCCTGGCCGAGCTCGGCCCGGCGGCGAGTCGCCTGGCACGACTGGAAGGACTCGATGCACATGCCGCTGCGGTGGACGTGCGCCTGGCGGCGCTGAAGGCCGTGCCATGAGCTGGCTCTCGGAGCTCGCGCGTCCCGAGATTCGCGCGCTGCGTGCCTACGAACACGCCGCGTGGGAACCGGGCCTGACCCGGCTGCACGCCAACGAGCTGCCCTGGCGCGCAGCGGGCGATGTCTCGCAGGAGGGCCTGAACCGCTATCCCGAGCCGCATCCGCACGCGCTGACCGCCGCGCTCGCCGACTTCTATGGTGTGCCGGCCGCGCAGGTACTCGTGGGTCGCGGCAGCGACGAGGCGATCGATCTGCTGATCCGCAGCTACTGTCGCGCGGGTGAGGACGCCATGCTGATCTGCCCGCCGACCTTCGGCATGTACGCCGTGGCAGCGCGCATCCAGGGCGCGCGGGTGCTGGAACAGCCGCTGCGGCGCGAGGCGCAATGGGGGCTCGATGCCGCGGCGCTGCGCTCGCTGGCGCTCGCCTCGCGCGAGCTGCGGCTCCTCTTCCTGTGCTCGCCCAACAATCCGACCGGCAATCGCCTCGACGCCGGCGAGATCCTGGCGCTGGCGCGCGCACTGGAGGGCCGCGCCCTGCTCATCATCGATGAGGCCTATGTCGAATTCGCGCAGGCGCCCTCCCTCATTGCCCATGTCGCGGACACCCCGGGGCTCGTGGTGCTCAGAACGCTGTCCAAGGCGCATGGACTGGCCGGCGCGCGCTGTGGCGTCGCGATCGCGCAGGAAGAAGTGATCGATCTGCTGCGCAAGGTCATCCAGCCCTATGCGGTCACGCAGCTGACGATCGAGGCGGTCATGGCGGCGCTCACCCCCGAGGCGCAGGAGCGCACCGCGCAGCGCATCGCGACGCTGCGCGCCGAGCGTACGCGGCTGGCGGCAGAGCTCGGCGTCACCCGCGGCGTGCGGCACGTGTGGCCGAGCGAGGCGAATTTTCTGCTGGTGGAATTCGACGATGCCGGTGTGGCGCTCGAGCGCGCGCATCGCGCGCGGCTGCTGGTGCGCGACCTGCGTGGAGCGCGCGTACTCGGGGAGGCGCTGCGCATCAGTGTCGGCAGCCCCGAGCAGAATGATCGGCTGCTGGCAAGCCTGGCGGGGCGCGCATGAGCGGCGCTGTGGCGGCGGCACGTCCCACCCTGCTGGTGGACCGAGATGGCACCCTGATCGAGGAGCCGCCCGATCAGCAGGTCGACCGGCTCGAGAAGATCCGGCTGCTGCCGGGCGTCATCGCGGCGCTGGCGCAGATCCAGCGAGCGGACTATCGGCTCGTCATGGTGAGCAATCAGGACGGACTGGGCAGCGCGCGCTATCCGCAGGAGCGCTTCGAGCAGGTGCAGGGGTTTCTGCTCGAGCTCTTCGCCTCCCAGGGTGTGCACTTCGATGCGGTCTTCATCTGCCCGCACTTTGCCCATGAGGGCTGCCAGTGCCGCAAACCGCTGACGGGGCTGCTGACCGCGGATCTGCGCGCACATCCACTCGACGCTGCGCGCAGTGCCATGGTGGGCGATCGGCTCACGGATCTGCAGTTCGCTGCCAACCTCGGTGTGCGCGGCATCCGGCTCGCGGCCGGCAGCGATGGCCCCGGCGATGATCCCGGCGATGACGCCAGCAGTGCGGCCAGCGAGGCCACTGCGCCCGCCGATACGGTGCGGGACTGGGCCGGCGTCGTGCGGCTGCTGCTCGCGCGCAGCGCGCCGATCGAGCGGCGCACGCGCGAGACGCAGATCAGCGGTCGCGTCGAGCTCGACAGCAGCGAGCCCGGTCACATCAGCACCGGCATTGGCTTTCTGGATCACATGCTCGAGCAGCTCGCCAAACATGGCGGCTTTCACCTGACGCTCGAATGCCGCGGGGATCTGCACATCGACGAGCACCACACTGTGGAGGATTGCGCACTGGCGCTCGGACAGGCGCTGCGCCGCGCGCTCGGCGACAAGGCCGGCATCGGCCGCTACGGCTTTCTGCTACCGATGGACGAGAGCGAGGCGCAGGTCACTGTCGATCTGTCCGGCCGTGGCTATTTTCTCTTCGAGGGCCAGTTCGGACGCGAGCAGGTCGGCGGGCTGCCGACCGAGCTCGTGCCCCATTTTTTTCGCTCGCTGGCCGAGAGCCTCGGTGCCGCACTGCATTTGAGTGTGCGCGGAGAGAACACGCATCACATGATCGAGGCGTGCTTCAAGGGCGTCGGGCGCGCGCTGCGTCCCGCCCTGGCCCGTCAGGGCGTCGATCTGCCGAGTACCAAGGGTGTGCTGTGATGAGCGCCCCGATCGACGTGGCGGTGGTGGACAGCGGCGGGGCGAACCTGGCGTCGCTGCAGTTCGCACTGGAGCGACTCGGCGCCCGCGTGCACGTCAGTCGCGATCCCGCTGCGATTGCCGCCGCCCCGCGCGTGCTGCTGCCGGGCGTCGGCGCGGCCGCCGATGCCATGCGACGATTGCGCGAGACCGGGCTCGATCGGCTCATCCCGCAGCTCACGCGTCCGCTGCTCGGCATCTGTCTGGGCATGCAGCTGCTGTTCGAGCACTCCGCCGAAGGCAATACACCCTGTCTCGGGGTCCTTCCGGGGCGCATCGAGCGGCTCATGGCTGGCCCCGGCATGCCGGTGCCGCACATGGGATGGAACACGCTGCAGACCCGCAGCGCCGATCCCTTGCTCACAGGGCTCGAGCCGCCTGCCTACGCCTACTTCGTGCATAGCTATGCCGCGGCGGTCGCAGGCGACACGCTCGCCTCGGTCGACTACGGCCGTCCGCTCGCAGCGGTGGTGCGCCGTGCCAACTTCTGCGGCGTGCAGTTTCATCCTGAGCGCTCCGCGGCACTCGGTGCGCGCATCCTGCAGAACTTTCTGTCGCTCTGAACGGCGCTGCCATGCTGCTCATTCCCTCCATCGATCTGCGCGACGGTCGCTGCGTGCGGCTGCTGCAGGGCGACTTCGCCGCCGAGACGCGCTACGAGCTCGATCCCCACGAACTGCTCGGCCGCTACCGGCAGCTCGGGGCCAGCTGGCTGCATATCGTGGATCTGGACGCCGCACGCGACGGCACTCTCATCAATCGCACACTCATCCACCGCCTCGCATCGCAGTCCGCCGTGCGAGTGCAGGTCGGCGGCGGCGTGCGCGATGCCGCAGCCGTCGAGGAGCTGCTGGCCCACGGCGTTGCGCGCGTGGTGGTCGGCAGCGCCGCGGTGGAGCACAGCGCGGAGGTGACGGCATGGCTGGCACGCTTCGGCGCCGAGCGGCTGTGCATCGCGCTCGATGTGCGTCACGACGCCGACGGCGTGCCGCGCATTCGCACGCGCGGCTGGCAGCACGACAGCGCGCTTTCGCTCTGGGACGCGCTGCCGCCACTGTGTGCGGCTGGCCTCAGACACCTGCTCTGTACCGACATCGCGCGCGATGGCGCGATGGCCGGCCCGAATCTCGCGCTGTATCGTGAGGGGCTGGCGCGTTTTCCGCAGATTCTCTGGCAGGCCTCCGGTGGCGTCGCCAGCGGCGCTGATCTGGCAGCCCTCGCTGCGATCGGCATGCCGGCCGCCATCAGCGGCAAGGCACTGCTGGAAGAGCGCATTCCCCTGCAGGAGCTACGCCCATTCTTGCCAAACGCATAATTCCCTGCCTGGACGTGCGCGACGGTCAGGTCGTCAAGGGCGTACGCTTCCGCGATCACCGCGTGGTCGGCGATATTCTGGAGCTGGCGGCACGCTACCGCGACGAGGGCGCCGATGAGCTGGTGTTCTACGACATCACGGCAAGTCCCGAGCAGCGCTGCGTAGATCGCAGCTGGGTGCGCCGTGTTGCGCGCACCCTCGACATCCCGTTCTGCGTTGCCGGCGGCATCCGCTCGGTGCAGGACGCAGAGGCCGTGCTGAATGAAGGCGCCGAGAAGATCTCCGTGAACTCTCCGGCGCTCGCCGACCCGGAGCTCATCGATCGACTCGCCGAGCGCTTCGGCAGCCAGTGCACCGTCGTGGGAATCGACAGCCAGTCCACACCAGAGGGTTATCGCGTGTATCAGTACACCGGCGATCCGACTCGCAGCCGCGACAGCCAGCGCGAAACCCTCGCCTGGGTGCGCGAGGTGCAGCAGCGCGGTGCGGGCGAGATCGTGCTCAACTGCATGGCCTCCGACGGGACGCGTCACGGCTACGACCTGGAGCAGCTGCGACGCGTGCGCGCGCTGTGCGAGGTGCCGCTGGTGGCCTCCGGCGGTGCCGGCAGCGTGGCGCACTTCACGGCCGCCTTTCAGGAAGCGCAGGTCGATGCCGCGCTCGCGGCCAGCGTGTTTCACAGCGGTGCAATCGGCATTGCCTCGCTCAAACGCTCGCTCACCGAGGCGGGCATCCCGGTGCGCACATGAGCGCTCCGCGCGCGAGCGGTGCGCCGGTGAGCACGGCCGGCCGCATCGAGCACGACGCGCAGCTCGCCGCGCGACTGGATTGGGACAAGGGCGAGGGTCTGGTGCCCGCCATCGTGCAGCACGCTCTCACCGGGTCGGTGCTGATGCTCGGCTACATGAACCGCGAGGCGCTGGCGGCGACTCTTGAGCGCGGCCGCGCCGTGTTCTACAGCCGCACACGCCAGCGTCTGTGGGAAAAGGGCGAGACCTCCGGGCATACCCTGACGGTCCAGGCCATCCGCACGGACTGCGACGCCGATACGCTGCTCATCAGCGCATTGCCGAATGGACCAGTCTGTCACAACGGCACCGCCAGCTGCTTCGCAGATGCGCCGCTGGCGGCCGCCGAGCCACTGGCCTTTCTGGCCACGTTGCAGCAGATCATCGAACAGCGCATCGGCGCCCCGACGGCGACAGCGGCCGCGACGCCTGCCGGTGCGTCGGCGCCGTCCAGTTACACTGCCCGTCTCTATGCCTCCGGCGTGCGCCGCATGGCGCAGAAAGTAGGCGAAGAAGGTGTGGAGGTGGCGCTTGCTGCGCTCGGCACCAGCGACGCAGAGCTCATCGGCGAGAGCGCCGATCTGCTGTTTCATCTGCTGGTGCTGCTGCGCGCACGCTCGCTGACTCTGGAGAGCGTGATCGCCGAATTGCAGCAGCGTCACGCCGCGCGCACCACGCCCGCTGACCGCCCGGCCTAGAGAAGGTCGCAGCGGCGGGCGCAGCCGTCCGCGCTTGGCGGGGAAGCCCGCGCCTGAGTGCCCTTTTTTTGTTTCTGGAGAAAGATCAGGTCCGATTTCTTTCTCAGGAAACAGAAAACGCCTTGCATCGCCGGCATGGTACCGACAGCGCGGGTCCCTCCCCCTCCCATCGGGGCTGCGCGCCGGGGCGACCTGCACGCCGCAAGCCGCCCTCACAAGCCAACGCTTCCGCTCAGCGCGAGCCCCAGGAGCCGTGCTCAGGGCGCCGTGTGCCCCTGACGCATGAAGCTCATGACCATACCGCTCAGGGTGCTGCCGGTCATGATGAGCGTGATACCCAGAACCAGCAGCGCCACCAGCGTGAGCTCGGCTGGACGTGCACCCGAGACCGCGAGGATCCCGAGCACGATCGCCGCCAACCCCGTCAGCAACTGCATGCCCGCCGAACCCGACGCCATCTCTCCGGCGAGCATCTCGGTGGCCGAGCGTGTGCCGAGCCGCCGCACCGTGGACTGCAGCACGAACAGATGGCGCACGGAGCTGCTGCTGAGCACGAGGGAGGCGCCAAAGGCAATCACGGACACGGAAGTCAGCGTCGCCATCTGAATGCCGAGCAGCGCAAGCACGCCGAGCACGATGCCGCCGATGCCTGCGAGGAACATGACCGACAGGCCCCCGTCCCCGCCCTCGGCCGCCGCCGGCGCAACCGGCATCATCACGGCATATTCGGACAGCAGCGTTCCCCCCTGGATCAGCAGCGCTGCACCAAACACGATCACGGCCACAGCCGCCATCAGCTCGGGGTGAAAACCGGTCAGACCGACGATGGCGACGACGGCCGCAGCGATGCCGCCGATGGCATCGATGACCCCGCCGTAGGCCGTCGCGGCAGCGGCGGGCCTGGACTCCACATACGCGGTATTCATTGCGGATTCCTCCAGTGAGCGCTACGCGCCCGTACGCGCCAATAGATAGGCGCGACTGCTGGGGGTTCCCGCTGCGGCCGCGTGCGGCAATGCGTCGCGGCGCTGTCCCACACGCCGCTGTAGGAAGGCTCAGTCGAGCAGGATTTCGCCGGCAGGTTCGCGCAGGTTATAACGCGAACTCATGGCATGCCCGTAGGCACCGGCGTTGGCGATGAGCAGCACGTCTCCGCCGCGCGTGGGCGGCAGCAGCCGGTCGTGGCCGAGGAAATCGGCGCTCTCACAGATCGGTCCGACAATATTGGTCGTCAGCACGGCCGGCTCATCCAGCCTCGAAAGGTTCACGATCTCGTGCCAGGCGCCGTACAGCGCGGGGCGGATCAGCGAGTTCATGCCGGTCACGACTCCGACATAGTGCACGTCGTCCTTGGACTTGAGCTGCGTGACGCGCGCCAGCAGCACGCCTGCAGCCGCGACGAGATAGCGACCGGGCTCGAGCCACAGCTGGATACCGGCGCGTTTGCGCCCCGCCCCCTGACGCGCCGCTGACAGCACCGTGTCGAGCTCGGAAAGATCGAGCTGGGCCTGGCCGGACCCGTCGGGCACGCC
>DATBPG010000046.1:0-2081 GCA_036561485.1 Steroidobacteraceae bacterium
TCATCGGCTACCGGCCGGCAAGATGCCACGCTCTGGTTGTGGCGGGACGCCTACGAGCCTGCGCGGAAGGGCCGGTCGGCCGGCGTGCCGAGGCTGTCGGGCCGCCGCGCGTGATCGCCGAGGATCGCTGCAATACAGCCGGTGAGCTTCCTGGCGTAGCCGACATGCAGGAACTCGTTTGGACCGTGCGCATTGGAGTGCGGGCCGAGCACCCCGGTGATCACGAACTGGGTCTGCGGGAATTTGCGCCCGAGCATGGCCATGAAAGGGATGGAGCCACCCTCTCCCTGATAGGCTGCCGGCCGTCCGTAATGGGCCTCGCTCGCGGCATCCAGGGATCGCTCCAGCCACGGCGCAAGCGGCGGTGCGTTCCAGCCATCATCCGCTCCTGAGAGCTCGAAGCTGACGCCGGCGCCATAGGGGGGATCGCGCTCGAGTGTTCGCTTGAGCGCCGCAGCTGCCCTCGATGAATCGACGCCCGGCGGTACCCGCATGCTCAGCTTGGCTGCCGTATAAGGAAGCAGCACGTTGCCACCGTCCTTGACGGTCGGATACCCCTCCAGTGCCGTGATCGCAAGCTGCGGCTGCCAGGTGCGCGCGAGTATGAGTGACGCAGCATCGGCCGCCATCGGTTGCGTGCGCGCGTGCCAGGGCAGCTCGGCCCACACGGAATCCCCCAGGATGGCAGCCGCACGAGCGGCCTGGTCGCGGCGTTCGGATGGGATGGCCGCGTGAAATTCGGGAAGCAGCACCCGTCCGGTGCCCTCCTCCTCGATCCTCGACAGCAACGCGCGCAGGATGCGGAAGGACGAGGGCACGATGCCGCTGGCCGCCCCGCTGTGCTGGCCCTGTTCGAGCACGCGCACGCTGAGTGTGCCGATCACGAGCCCGCGCAGGCTGGTGGTCAGCCACAGCTGCTCATAGTTGCCGGCGCCGGAATCCAGGCAGACCACCAGGTCCGGTACGCCGAGGCGCGGGCCGAGATGCTCGATATAGGCCGGCAGGTCCGGCGAGCCAGACTCCTCGCACGCCTCGATCAGAATGACGCATCGCGCATGCGGCTGGCCGGCCTGGCGCAGCGCCAGCAGCGCGGCAAGTGCGCCGAACATCGCGTACCCGTCATCCGCCCCGCCACGTCCGTAAAGCCTGTCATCCTTGAGGATGGGTTGCCAGGGTCCCGCCCCGTCGGTCCAGCCCACCATCTCGGGCTGCTTGTCCAGGTGGCCGTAGAGCAGCACCGTGCCCGATACAGTCCCTGGAATCTCGATCAGAAGAAGTGGCGTGCGAGCGGGCAGCCGCACCACTTCGAGCTGTGCTCCCGGGAAGCTTCCGAGGTGCGCCCTGGCCCAGCCGGCGAACAGACTCACCGCCCGATCCATGTAGCCATTTGCCGCCCACTGCGGATCGAAGGCCGGCGACTTGTTGGGGATGCGGATGTACTCGGTGAGCGTCGGGACGATCTGGTCGTCCCACATCGCATCGATGAAGGGCACGATGGAACTGCTGGTCACAGTCAACCCCTGCGCGGATGCCCGCCGAGCCACAGTCTAATGGATCCCAAACCTGCAGCGCGTGCCGCTGCGGTGGCTTGACTTGCACGGAACTGCGTCCGAGACTCGATTGCAGCCGGGACTTTCAGGGCGCGGGAATACTCCCGCGCAACGCGCAGCAGGCATATCGATATGGCTTTCTCTTCGCGCGACGCGGCCACAATCAGGCCGCCGAGACCCGGCCTGCCACGCATCGTCTGGCAGACGCTGCGCCCCACCAGCTGGAACATCTATTATTTTCCTGCGCTGGCAGCGCCGCCGCGTCAGCTGACCGATGGAGCGGGTCTCGACTATGACGCGGTGCTGTCCCCGGACGGTCGATGGGTGGTGTTCACTTCGGAACGCAGCGGAAATCCGCACCTCTACGTCCTGGATGTCGCAGCGTCGGCACCGCCCCGCCTGCTGATCGACAGTCCCTGCATGGAGGACCAGGTCGCATTCTCGCCCGACGGGCGCAACATTGCCTTCATGAGCGACTGCAGCGGCAACGCCGAGATCTATCTGCTGCCATTCGATCCGACGCTGACGCAG
>DATBPG010000047.1:0-2627 GCA_036561485.1 Steroidobacteraceae bacterium
CGACGAGCCTTGCACCGACTTTGATCAGTGCGTGGCAGCCCCGCGCCATGAGGTTGTGAATGCAGCCGGGCACCGCGAACACCTCGCGCCCGTGCTCGGTGGCCAGTCGTGCGGTGATCAGCGAGCCGCTGTGACGCGCCGCTTCCACCACCAGCACGCCGCGCGAGAGCGCGCTGATGAGCCGATTGCGGCGTGGAAAGTTGCCTCGTCGCGGCGGCGTGCCCGGCGGAAATTCGCTGACCAGCGCCCCGTGGGCAACGATGCGTGCCGCGAGCGGGGCGTGCTCGAGCGGATAGATGGCATCCAACCCGCAGCCCAGTACGGCGATGCTGCGTCCGCCGGCGTCGAGCGCTCCCTCGTGGCTGGCGGCATCGATGCCCAGCGCAAGGCCGCTGGTGATGATGAGACCACTGCGCGCGAGCTCGGCGGCAAAGAAGCGTGCCGCGCGTGCCCCGAGGGGGGTTGGGCGGCGCGTGCCGACCATGGCGAGCTGCGCGGCGGCGAGCGAGCTCGCATCACCGCGCACATAGAGCAGCGCGGGCGCATCGCTGATTGCAGCCAATTGCGGCGGGTAGCGTGCATCGAGGGCGTGCAGTGGCGTGACGCCTGCCGACAGCGCCCAGGCGCGGTCGCAGGCCAGCAGGCCGGCGTCGGGCAACGCCAGAGCGGCCACGGCGGCCTCGGGCAGCTGCAGCGCGCGCAGCCTGCGGGGCGGCAGACCGATCAGCGCGGCTGGCTGCTGCGATGACAGGTGCTGCAGCGCGCCTCTGAACCGTGAAGCCGTCAGCCCCGGAGCGCGGCCCAGGGCGAGCGCGCAATCGAGCGCATCCATGGGCCCAGCATAGAGCCGCGCCCGCGGCGCCGTCGCGCCTCGTAACTGGCGTGATCGGTGCGATCAGGGAGAGTGTACGCGGTCTCCGACCTGGACGGGCTGCACGTCGGCGAGGATCAGCGCGTAACTCAGATGCGGG
Source organism: Steroidobacteraceae bacterium (assembly GCA_036561485.1). Classification (GTDB taxonomy): domain Bacteria; phylum Pseudomonadota; class Gammaproteobacteria; order Steroidobacterales; family Steroidobacteraceae; genus FEN-1191. The sequence goes on from DATBPG010000047.1 coordinate 972, forward strand.
AAGCTGCGGAACACGAGCAGCGTGCCCGCGGGGTCGCTCGGCATCGTGACCTGCTTAAGATGATGCGGGCAGGCGCTGTTGCCGTTGATGCTCGCGCACATGTCGGTCACCACCTCGGGCAGCTCATCCACTGTCAGCACGGTGCCGCGGTCCAGGCCGTCATTGCTGCCGCGATTGAGGGCCACGACCTGGTACTGGCCAGCCAGCAGCACATTGTCGATCACATCGATGACATGCCCATCCACGCGGCGCTGCGGAGAGTGGGGCACGAAGTCGGTGGTCGGCTCGTGCTCCTCGGGGATCAGCAGGTCCCCCTGCAGCGTCTCGCGCGCCGAGTTGGTCAATACGGCCTCGGCAATCGTGCCGGGACGAGTGATCTGCGCCGAGCCGGTATAGATCGCCACATAGCCCAGTTCGCGGCCGCTGTCCGGATCGCGCAGCGGCTCATCGATGTGCATGACGCTGAAGCGCGAGCCTGCAGGCGCGTCGGCCTTGCGCACGTAGAGCTCATGTCCGGTGCCGGCCACGTCGTGGCTCTGCGCCAGGGCGACGATATAGGCGGAGGCCTGGATCTGCTCGCGCGTCAGCACGCTCGGATGCAACATGAAGGCGGCGATGAGCGAGTAGGGAATGGTGTCGATGGGCGCATCGAGCGGGGAGCTGCGCAGCAGCGGCTCCAGGCGCGCCGAGGCCAGATCGGCCCCGCTGGCGCTCACGGCCCGCGCCGTGGCGGCCTGGCCGGCAGGGCCGCGCACCAGCTGCAACTGCGTGCGACCATCGCCGGCGAGTGCCAGGCGCAGGGTGTCGCCAGGATAGATGCGATGCGGGTTATGGACCTGCGGATTCACATACCAGATTTCCGGCCACACCCACGGACTCTTCAGGAACATGTTGGCGATACCCCAGAGCGTATCGCCGCGCTTCACGACATAATCCTTTGGTGCCGTGGGCTTCAGGGAGCTGCCGGCATCGGGGATCACGGTGGTGGCGTCGGCGCCCAGCGTATCGGCCACCGGCACGCTGGCAGTCTCGGCGACCGCGGCGCTGCTCGCGGCGTTGTCGGGCAGCGCGTCGGTCGCGGTCTGCGGTGGCGGCGGCGCGAGCACCGGGGCGCCCTGAACCACGGCCGGCGCCGCGGTGGCGGCGGCGGTGGTGGCCTGCGCGCCGTGATGCGGATGCAGCAATGCACAGCCGCTCAGGGCCAGCAAGCCGGTCAAACCCGCGCAGGCCAACGGAGCCTTGCGGGCGCTGAACAATTCGTTCGACGACATCCCAGCTACCTCGAGGGGATTGGGGGCTTTGGGGCCAGGTCTGTTATAAACTTAAGGCTGGCGAACACCCACCGCGGCGTGTGCAGTTTGTGCACTGGGTCACGCCCCGCTGCCCGTGCGTGAGTGGCCCGCCCGACCGGCCCGCCGGCGGTGACGTCGGCACTGCGGCGCTTGAAAGCCAGCGCCGCTTCCCCCATGGAGATGCATCGATGGCCCTGCTGCCGATCCTCGAGTTTCCCGATCCCCGCCTGCGCATGCGCGCGGCCGCGGTGCAGGTGTTTGACGCTGAGCTCGAGCGGCTGGTCGCCGACATGCTGGAGACCATGTACGCGGCTCCGGGGGTGGGGCTCGCGGCGACCCAGGTCAATGTGCATCGTCAGATCAT
>DATBPG010000048.1:0-8857 GCA_036561485.1 Steroidobacteraceae bacterium
TATAGCCGTGAAGAGTGGAGCCTGGCTCGGCCATGGCCTCGGCGTGCCGATTGTCGATCGTGACCAGGATCAGCCGCTGAGCATCCACGCTCAATGGGCCCCCACTGCGCTTCGCCACCGTGGAGCTCGCGCAACCGGCAGCCCCAAGCGCCAGCAGCGCAACGAGCAGCAGCAGGAAACGGACAGCGATAGGACGGCCCTCTGGCATGAACCGGGCGCCTGCGCTCAGGGCGCACCGCCCGGAGGGGCTGCAAAGCGTACCAATGGATCGGCCCGCAACTGGATCAGCGTGGCCTGCATCGCGCCCTGCGCAGTGGACTGCGGGCTGCGCGGGGCCATCTGCCAGACACCTGCCTCGCTGGGTCCGGAGACAATCTGCAGGCGCGTGCGCGCCAGCAGCGTCCCCAACTCTGCCACTGTCATCTGCGGGGCAAACACGACGCGAATGGTGCCAGCTGAAACCGCAGCCTCGGGTGAGGAGAGAGTCCGGTACGAGAAGCTGCTGGGCGCTGTTCGCCCCGACAGCGTCACAGCAAGCGCGCCGAGCGCAATCGCCTGGATAACCACGGCCGCCGCCAGCCAGCCGACCCAGCTCGATCGATCACGTCTTCGTGGCTCCGGGGCGCCCGACTCCTCCGGTGCGTGCACGGACGCATTCAACCGCGTACGCAAACGCTGCCACCCCTCGGCACTTGGCCGCGCCGCCACGCGACTGGACATGTGCAACTGCAGTTCGCGCTGGCATTGGAGCTCTTCATGGCAATCCGCACAGCCGCGAATGTGCTCCTCCGCGGCCTGACGCTCCGCTTCGCTGGCCGTACCATTGACGATCCAGGGAATGGTGTCCCACGTCAGCCGGTGTGACGAGGTGTTCTTCAACATGCGGGCTCCTCAAGGCCACCGAGCCTGGGCAGCAGGTTTCTGAGCTTGACGCGCGCCTGGAACATGCGTGTCTTTACGGTATTGACCGGGCAATCCATGATCGCGGCGATCTCCTCGCACGAGTGGCCCATGAAGTAGGCCAGCTCGAGCGTGGCCCGCTGCTCGTGCGGCAGCGTTGCCAGTCCGGACTCGAGCCACTCACGCTGTTCCTGAGCGAGCAATGGTTCTGCCCCTGCTTCGAGCTGTTGATGCCCGGCAATATCCTCATCGAAAGAGTTGGCGTTGCGGCGCCGCGCTTTCATGGCACAACGCCAGGCGATTCCCATGATCCAGGTGGATACCCTCGAACCGCCGCGAAACTCCTTGGCTTTCTGCCAGACGACCCAAAACGTGTCGTTGATGGCCTCATCCTGAGAATGCTGTGCGCCGAGCCGCCACAGGAACGGCTGCAGGCGCGAATGGTATTGGGTATACAGCCGCTCGAGCGCGCGAGCGTCGCCCCCCGCCACCAGCTCTAACAGAGCCAGGTCGAGCTGATCGTCGTTCTCCCAACTCATGCGCTGGTTCCAGACAAGCGATTAACGCCCAAGGTAAGTGCCCACGAGCGCGCCTATGGTTCTAAACGCACCCGAGCACAGCGGGCTGCACCCGCTCGAACGCTTCGGGAGCGAATGCTGCTATGCGGCATATGCGTCGTGCTTTCCTGCGCGGGTCGAATCCCGCGCGAATTTCCAGTTCTCGTCCAGCGATCAGCGATCGATCAGGGACGGCCCTCGCCATGGCGCGGCGATTCGGGCGCAATTGCCGCCGAGGCGCCACAGTCTATGTCTGAGCTGCCCGTGTTGTCTTGGCCGGCATCCACCTGCGCGTAATGACCCATGACCGTGCGCTTGGTCTGCAGGTAGCGCAAGTTGTGGACATTGGCCTGCGTCCAGATCGGTACGCGTTCTGTGACGCGGATACCGCCGGTCTCGAGGGCCTGGATCTTGTCGGGACTGTTGCTCATGAGGCGCACACTGTGCAGACCCAGATCGCGCAGGATCGCGACCGCAGCGTCATAGCGGCGCACATCGGTCGGAAATCCCAGATGATGGTTGGCTTGCGCCGTGTCCAGTCCCAGATCCTGGAGCGCGTATGCCGCAATCTTGTGCTGCAATCCGATGCCGCGGCCCTCGTGACCCCGAACGCGGATGATCACCCCCTCACCGGCGCGACCAATCGCACGCAGGGAGATGGCCAGCTGCTCGCCACAGTCGCAGCGCAGCGATCCAAAGATGTCGCCGGTCGCGCACTCGGAGTGCACCCTCGCCAGACAGCCCGATCGTGGCGTCCCGGTGGTCAGCACGATGTGCTCGTGCCGCGTCTCGGAGTCCCGGTAGATGTGGATGTCGAAAATGCCATGCCGGGTCGGCAGGGTCGATTGCGCCACTTTCAGAATCGACATGAATTCAATCCTGCCTCAGCCTTTACGCACGTAGACGCGACACCAGCCGCTCTCGTTGACCAGCCTGCCAGCAAAGATCTTGCAGGGGCCCCACGCCTGTCCAGGTGTTCCCGAATTCTGCATGCAATTGGCGCACTTCTCGCCGGGCTGATAGCTGGGGGACTGCCCACGGTCGACTTTGGTGGCATCCTCCGTATATCCGAGAGCCGACGCCACGGGGTCAGTCGGCGACAGACGCGGCAGAGCGGCCGCCGGCAGAACCCGCTCCGGTGCAACGACCAGTGCCCCGGCGACGATACCGGCGCGCGCAAGCAGCGAGCGGCGCGTTAAATTCTTGTCCACGGCATTGACCACCCTGGGATTGGATCAGGACCTCAGCAGCGCGCAGCGCGCCTTCCTTTAGTGCCCGCGGGCGCGGCCCCCGGTTCAATGCCGCCGCAAAACCTTTCCGCGCCCTCGCGGTGCTTACAACCCATGGCCTCTACTGTACGGGCGGCGCGGGTGCTCGACTTGCTGAGCGACCCCTTCGCAGAGCAATCGGCACCATCGCACTGCCTGACTATGCATGTGCTCGGTGGTCCGGTGAGCTTCACGAGCAATAGCCAACGGTTGCTGGGATTGGTACGGCAGGCATTCGAAGGCCTGCCACCTCATCGGCTGGGCGCGGGAACCGCGGCGCTGCGTGTGCGCCTGGAACTGAAACCCCATCGGCGTGGGGCCCTCGGCCGCCGGCCGACACCGGTACAGCTGTTCTCCGGTCCGGGCTTCCTCGGCGGAGCCATCGACGGCTCGAACCTCGCCATCGTCTCGCCGGCCAGTCGCACCGCCGTGATCCTGGTATCGGCTGACATGCTGCGATTCCCCTATCACGTCCGTTACGAATTAATTGAGTTCGCCGTTTACGTGCTGGCCGCTCGCGCACGCCGCCTGCTGCCCCTGCACGCGGCGATGGTCGGGATCAACGGCCGCGGACTGCTGCTGATGGGCGACAGCGGGGCAGGCAAATCCACGCTGGCCCTGCATTGCCTGCTGCAGGGAATGGAGCTGCTCTCGGAGGATAGCGTGTTCGTCGCGCCTGCCAGTCTGCGCGCCGTTGGCCTCGCGAACTTCCTGCATGTGCAGCCTGCGAGCCTGCCACTGCTCGAGTCGAGCCAACGCGGCCGCTGGATCCTCGAGGCAGCCACAATCTGCCGCCGCAGCGGCACCAGGAAGCTGGAAATGGATCCGCGCCGCTCCGGGCTCGCGCTGGCCGCGGCGCCGCTGAAAATCGCCGCGGTGGTACTGCTGTCGCCGGCGCGCCGGCGCGAGCTGTTGACACCTGTTCCCAGCCGTCGCCTGCAGTCGCACCTGGCGCAACTTCAGCCCTACGCGGCACGTCACGCCGGCTGGCGTCAGTTCGGACGCGGGCTCGCGCGTCTCAAGGCATTCAAACTATACCGGTCTGGGCATCCAAGCCTGGCGGTGACTGCCCTGCGCGGGCTGCTTGATCGGCCATCGCCGCGCGCACCAGAAACATAGACGCTGGCCGCAGTGGGCGTGCGAGCAGCCAGTGCAGTATCTGCCGCCCCTGCGACTGCTGACGCCACGGATTGCCCCGCGCCCAGGTCTCGCGGCTCCCGATAGCGCGCAGACGCAGGGTCTCGGCATTCGGCCACACACGCGAGCGCATGTACGCGAGCTGGTCCGTGAAGCTGAGCGCCCACGGCAGCGCCGGAAAAGCCTGCAACGTCGGTGTGGAATAGGAAAAGTCCGAGATCCTCCGGCGCAGCGCCTGCTTGCGCAACCTCCGCGGGCACAGCGGCCTGAGGGCCGCAAGCACGGCGCCCGGGATATGGTCAGGGTAATAGCGCGCAACCAGCTCCAGCGGTGGCAAGGCCCACCAGGGCCGCCGATGCGCGATGCGCTGCTCGAGCAGCATGTCCCAGTCGACTGCCCGCATGCGTCTCGCCAGCAGCGCGATATCGTGCAGGTGGATCAGCCGCAGGCCGAGGTTGGCCATATTTCCCGCGGCGTGAAGCAGCAGATGCCCCATGAGCGCGGGCAATGATGAGTACGGATTGACGCCGGGGTGCCGCTCTCGTGGCCACAGCCACCCGGTGATGTCCACCTCTCTTCCTGGAAAGCACTCGGCAATGTGCCGATGCAGTTCGACCTTGAGCGTTGCACCCGCGCGCTCTCCATAGGGAGGGTCCGGCGGCTGACCGCCGGGCGGGGCGGAGGCCTCGACGAAGACCCGGTGCCGCAAGGATTTGCTCACCTCGCGAAAAGCGAGCCGCTCGAGCAGGCCTCGCACCCGCTTCACATTCTCGGGCGCCACCAGCAGGTCGATGTCGGCCATCGGGCGCTCTGCGTCTGGATACAGCCCGAGCGCGTACAGCGCCGAGCCTTTGAGCGCCAGAACGGGCAGCATCGCACGCCTCGCTTCCTCATCGATGAGCGCCAGCGCCCCTGCCAGCCGCTCGGCCCGCAAGGCCGTGTGATGGCGCTGCTGGGTGACGAACTGGTGCCAGTGCTGCGGCTCGCGCCAACCCGGCAGATTCGCCAGCAGCGGCGTCACCCCGTGTATGACTGCGGCCGCGCGCGCCATCGTCCACTCAAACTCGGACCACGCCGGCGCCTGCCCGCTTGGCTGAGAAAGCTCTGCAGCAAAGCGCTCGGTCGTCAGCTGCAGGGCGGCCTCGATGCACACACTTCGGGGCATCCGCATCCCGGCCGGGACGGCTTCTATCTGGTTCATACGGACTTGCGCAGCTTCAGCACCAGAGCCACCGGCACCTCGAGCGCCTGAGGATCGAACTTGGCGCCAGCGGGGATATCGGACGGATCGAGCCGCGGCTCCGCTATGTCCTCGATGATGAATCCGGCGGACCGGCAGGCCCGATACCAGTCGGCAAAGTAATGCGCGACGTGTCGCACCGCGTAGCGCTGCCCGCCCACGTTGAAGGTGCGTTGCCAGCCCAGCCCAAAGCCCGCCGGATGCGGTTCACTGCACAGGGCTGCGCCTCGAACGCGCAGTACGCGAGCCAGTTCGCTCAGCGCCGCCGCCAGCGACGCGGTGTGGCCCAGGGTCAGCGCGCACACCGCCCGGTCGGCCCAACCGCTCGCAATGGGCAGGTGCAGCACATCTCCGCGCACCACGGGCAGACTCAAGTCGACGGCCCGCCGCAACATGGCCGCGGACAGATCGACACCGATGCAGGTGGCCCCCCGGCGCCGGCCGTGCAAGAGATAGCGGCCGCTGCCGCAGCCGATGTCCACCAGGCGCGTACCGCATAATGACCGCGGTAGCCAGGCGAGCATGGCGCGCTCTTCGGCGCGCATGAGGGCGTTATGCGCTTCGGGCGGATAGCTGCCCGCCCAGAGCTCGTAGGCATCGTTCACCGCAAGCTCTGCCAGTGGGGCCATCACAGACTCAGACCAGGCTCTGGGATGAGGGCTGATGTGCCGGCGGCGCCCAGCAGCGCGCGTGCGCACAGCTTCGGGCGCCCATCGAGTGTGATCGCCGAATAACTGATCGCACGGCGCTCGAACCACTCTTCGAAATCAGGATCGGCGATGAGCGGTTCACCATCGCGCACGACTGCGCGCAGATCCGCACGGCTCAGCTGCAAAAGGTCCGCAAACGGATCGGCGCTCGATGTGCGGATGATGATGACGTCGTTGTGGGCAGCCTCGCCCAGTACCGCCCGCCCCAAGCGCGTGACGAGCAGCAGCAGCTCTCGGGCGGAGAATCCCCCGTGCGCTGAGGCAACCTTGAGCTCCTCGAGCAGATCGGGTGCGCCGCTCAGGCGCGAATCGGTGCCCAGTGCGAGCCGTCCGGCTGCGAACAGGCGGCGCAGGCGCGCTGCGCTGAGTGTCTGGCCGAGAATGGTCAGATTACTCGCCGGACACCAGACCAGCGCCGCACCGACCTCGATGACACGCGCAATGTCCGCATCAGTCAGACCCACCCCATGGATCAGTACCGTGTTGGCCTGCAGGCAGCCCAATGTCTCCAGTTCGCGCAGCTCCCGTGCCGCTGTGTCGTCGATGCCCTCGGCCAGGTGAATGAACCAGCGCCGGCGAGCCGCAGTCGCCTGAAAGCTCGTGCGCACATCCGGCCCATAGGACAAGTGCAGCGAATGCGCCCACCCGTAGCGGCGTACGGCGCGTGCCGGGAAATCCGCAGTGCGCGCGATCGCAGGCAATGGATCGTGATGCATGACGGTGGTGGCGCCGCAGAGTGCGTTCTTGAGCGCACCGTGCCAGTGGCGCGCGGCCGCGGGTAGCGCCACCGCCGCCTTGACCGCGGGCTCATCGAAATGCGGCCGGAAGGCCGCCGACCAGTCGTAGCCGTTGGCGAAGCGACGCGCCGGCTGCAGGGGCGGTATGCAGTTCAACTGCAGATGATCGTGTGCGTTGACGAGTCCCGGGAGCACGGTGTGATCCGGAAGATCCAGCCGATACGGCGGCAACGAGGGCCTGCGCGAGCGCAGCACGAGCTCCTCGGTAGGCACGCGCCCGCTTGCCGGCCGAGCCATGCGCGCCTGACGCAGCCGCAGGGCCTCACGCACCGGCGTGCCTCGCGCTTGCGCAGGGCGTCGGGATCTGCATCGACAGCGTGCACACGCAGCGGCGACAGATCTCGTTGCGTCGCACGTCGAGCCCGGCTCGCCAGCTGCGCGCCTCTGGAGCGTTCAGGATCGACTGCAGATCAGCCGCCCGATGCAGGTTGCCAAGCGGCGGCTGGAAGAAGCAGGGCCGCACCGTACCGTCAGTCTCGATGACCGTCGAAACCCACGGAGCGTTGCATCGGTTGGGAGCGAACTCTCCCCTGCCAAGCAGCGCGGCGTAGTGCTGATAGAGCCGCTCGCGAAGCTTGCGCGGCGACTCGGCAATGAAGCCGCTGGCGAAATCTTCGGCGTGTTCCTGCGCCAGCAGTCCGAGTTCGGCCTGCAGCTGCGGCAGATCCTCCTCGCTCAGCGCGATCTGCGCCGTACGCTGCGCGTCCCAGCCGCCGGGCCGATTGAAGGCGCTGCTGCTGACATCGGCAGCGAGGAAACTGATATGCGCCAGTGACAGCTCGCGTGCCGTGCGCACCACCGCTCGCAGGGCGTGATAATTCTGCCGCTGCACGGTGCAACGCCCGGACAGGGACACGGCGGCGCCGCCCGCTGCGGCGGCGGCAGCCACTGCCTCGATGCCGCGCGCGAGTCGCTCGAACGCGCGCGGCACGCGGCGGATGGCATCGTGCAGTCCGGGCGGCCCATCCAGGCTCACGATCACTTCGTCGCAGTGTAATGCGATGTCGGCAGCGTGCCGGGCCAGCAGCAGACCGCTGCTCAACAGGGTCAGGTCGATCCCCGCGTCCCTGAGGGCAGCGCACAGCTCCCAGAGCCGAGGATGCATCAGCGCCTCGCCACCGCTCAGCACGACGCGGCGCACGCCCAAGCGCTGCCACTGCGGCAGCCACGCCCTCACGCTCTCGGGGCCGATGAGCTCGCGGCCGCTGCCCTGCCAGATATCGCACATGACGCAGCGGCAATTGCAGCGGCTGTGCGGGAACAGGACCAGCAGGGGCAGCTGCCCGATCGGATCCGGACGTGGCAACGGCAAGTCCAGGGGAATCGACATGCTCAGGGTCGCTTTCGCAGGATCATCAGGAAGTGATCCCCGGCGTTTCGCAGCAGCGGCCAGCTGCCCGTGCGTTCATCGAGCCAGCGCAGCGCCCGGCCCAACGCCACGTGGCGCTCGTGCCATGCCAGCAGATACGGTGGCGGCATCCACAGGCTCAGCGCCTGATAGCTCACCAGCGAGAAATGCGGCGAAAAGCAGCGGTAAAATTCGTGCGGCGTGTAGTAATGGACCCAGGCGGTATGGCCGTTCAGGCCCACTGCGGTCATCTTGCGTGCGAAACGCACACTGGCTCGGCGCCCCCGGCCCTTCAGCAGGTAATAGGCCGTCTCCCATGGGCAAAAGCGGCCCATCACGGTAAAGATCGCAAGGCCCTGGGGCGTCAGGAGCCGGGCACATTGACTCGCCGCCTGATGCAGATCGGGCACACAATTGAGAGGTCCGAAGTTCGAGTACGCCAGATCGAAGCTGCCCTCGAGCCGTTCGAGCTCCTGTGCGCCGAGTTGCCTGAAGTCGACACCTCGTTGCAGGCCCCGTTCGGCCGCCTGTTCCCTGGCGCGCGCGATCATCCCGCCCGAAGCATCGATGGCGCATACCGAGTGGCCCAGTGTCGCGAAGTGCAGCGCATCGATCCCGGTGCCGCAACCGATATCGAGCAGTCGGCTGTGCGGGAGCAGCTGCCGCTCGATGAGCCGCCAGCTCAGGGCACGCATGTCCTGAATCAGGGCGTTATTGCCGCGGGGACCATCGTAGGCCCCGGCGACGCTGTCGAATGCACGCCGGGTCTCGCTCAGCATCATGTTGAACGGCACTCCGGCCGCTGCAGCGTCCGCCGGCGCCCGCGGCCCCCCTCTACCCAGCGGATTCATGCAAGTAAGTGCCGCTGGCGGGCCAAAGGTTCTATCGCGGGCAGAAGTT
>DATBPG010000049.1:0-7956 GCA_036561485.1 Steroidobacteraceae bacterium
CCAGGCGCGCTTCGGTCACCGTATCCATGGCAGCCGAGAGTACCGGCAGGCCAAGGCGGATCTTGCGGGTCAGTTGGGTGGAGAGGTCCACGGAGCGCGGCAGCACATCGGAGCGCGCCGGCACCAGCAGGACATCATCGAAGGTCAGCGCTTCCTCGAGTATTCGCATGCAGCCTCGTGCGGCGTACCAAGAGTAAGGAAGCGCGCCATTGTAGCAAATGCCTCGGCCCGCCGCTAAGATCCTGACGATGAAGCCAACGCCCCCGCCATCGCCGGCGGGCCTGGGCCGGCCGGATGCGTCGGCGGGCGAGCGCACGCGGCGGGCAGTGCGCGTCGCGCCGCACCCGGGGCCGTCGCTGCAGCTGCCGCTGGTGTCGGCGGGCGCCGCTGCCAGCGCTGCGCCCATTGCCACCTCCTCCGCAACGCCGCCAGCCAGCCCCACCACCACAGGCAGCACACGCAGCCCCACGGCGCCACGCAGCCCCGCAACCCCCGGCGGCACGGCCGCCGCGCGCACCGTGTACTCCGTCTCGCGGCTCAATCGCGAGGTGCGCGAGCTGCTCGAGTCCGGCATCGGGCAGATCTGGGTGCAGGGCGAGCTGTCCAATTTCTCGCGCCCGGCTTCAGGCCACTGGTACTTCTCGTTGAAGGACCGCGACGCGCAGGTGCGCTGCGCGATGTTCCGGCTGCGCAATGCGCGCACGGGCTTCGTGCCACGCGACGGGCAGCAGGTGCTGCTTCGCGCGCGCGTGGGCCTGTATGAGCCGCGTGGCGAGTACCAGCTGCTGGTCGAGGAGCTCGAGGATGCGGGGCTCGGTGCCCTGCAGCGCGCCTTCGAGGAGCTCAAGCGGCGCCTGGCAGCCGAAGGCCTGTTCGACTCCGCTCGCAAGCGCCCGCTGCCTGCCGCGCCACGCTGCATCGGGGTGATCACCTCGCCGAGTGGCGCGGCCATCCGCGACATTCTGCACATACTGGCGCGCCGCTTCCCCGCGGCTCGCGTGCTCATCTATGGCGTGCCGGTGCAGGGGGCGGCGGCGGTACCGGCCATCGTGGCGGCGCTGGATCTGGCCAGCGTTCGCGCCGAGTGCGATGTGCTCATCGTGGCGCGTGGCGGCGGCTCGCTCGAGGATCTGTGGGCCTTCAACGATGAGCGCGTGGCACGCGCCATTCATCGCGCGCGCCTGCCCATCGTCACGGGCATCGGTCATGAGATCGACTTCACCATCGCCGATTTCGTCGCCGATTTGCGCGCTCCAACCCCCTCGGGCGCAGCGGAGCTGGTGGTGCCCGACGGCGCCGCCTGGCGCACGCGGCTGGCACAGCTGCACGAGCGCTTCCTGGCCGCCATGCGTCGCACGCTCGCTGCCGAGGATGCTGCGCTCACGCGGCTGGAACGGCGCCTGACCGCCTCGCACCCGGGCATGCGCCTGCAGTCGATGGCGCAGCGGCTCGACGAGCTCGAGGGCCGGCTGCAGTTCATCCTGCAGGCGCGCCTGGCGCGCGAGCAGACACGCGTGCAGTCGCTGGCGCGCGCGCTGCAGGCAGTCAGTCCCCTGGCGACCCTGGAGCGCGGATTCGCCGTGGTGACGCGCAGTCGCGATGGGGAATTGATCACGTCCGCCGCGCAGCTGGTGCGCGACGAGCGCATCGACGTGCGGCTGGCCAGCGGGCGCATTGCGGCCAGCGTGCTGGAACGCGACCCGCCCGAGACCCAGGGATGAGTGCTACGCGCCGCTGCCTCTGCGCGCTGGCACTGCTCGTGAGCCTCGCGGGCCTGGCGCAGCCGGCGCGCGCCATGCAACTGCCGCGCGCGCAAGCCGTGCCGGGTGGCGTCGTGCTGCTGCGCCTGCCAGCGGCGCTCGATGATGCGACTCAGGCGCCACCGGTGCGCTATGGCGGAGATCGCGTAGCGGTGCTGCGCCGCGGTTCGGGCTGGGTCGCGGTCGTCGGGGTGCCGCTGACGGTGATGGCCGGGCCCGCCCAGGTCGAGGTCGATGGGGCACCCCTGCCTTTCAGGATCGGCTTCAAGCAATATGTGGTGCAGAGTCTGCGCGTGAAGCCCGCGCAGGTGGATCTATCGCCGCAGGATCTGGCGCGCTACGAGCGCGAGCACGCCCGGCTGCAGGCGGCCATCGCGACCTTCTCGGATGCGCTGCCGGTGACGTTCGCGCTCTCCGCCCCGGTGCGCGGCGTGCGCACCAGCTCCTTCGGCTCGCGGCGTGTCTTCAACAACGAGCCCCGTGCCCCGCATACCGGCATGGACATCGCCGCGCGCAGCGGCACGCCGGTGCATGCGGCTGCCGCGGGGCGCGTCATCGACACTGGCGATTATTTCTTCGACGGCAAGACCGTGCTCATCGACCACGGCAGCGGCTTCGTCACCCTGTACTGTCATCTCTCGCGCATCGACGTGCATATCGGCCAGAGCGTGGCGCGCGGTGCTCCGATCGGCCGCGTCGGCGCGACCGGGCGCGTGACCGGCCCGCACCTGCACTTCGGCGTGGTCCTCAACCGCGCCTTCGTCGACCCGGCATTGTTCCTGCCGCCACCGTAGCTCGCGAGCGGCCCGGGCGCCGGTCATAGGGATTGGCGTCGCTGCGAAACTCGACGGCCACCGGGGTTGCATACAGGTCGAAGCGCTCGCGAAACACATTGGCAAGATAGCGCCGGTAAGCATCCGGCACTGCCCTGGCCTGACTGCCATGCACGACGATTCGAGGCGGATTGCGTCCGCCCTGGTGTGCATAGCGCAGCTTGATGCGCCGCCCTTTGACCAGCGGGGGCTGATGCGCCTCGAGCGCGCGCTCGAGCGTGCGCATGATCTCGCCGGTCGGCATCTCCCGCATCGAGCCCTCATAGCCGCGCACGACGTCGCGCATCAGCTCTCCCACGCCGCTGCCGTGGCGAGCGGAGATGAAGTGCAGGGGCGCAAAGGGCACGAAATCGAGCTTCAGGGCAAGCTGGCGGCGGATGTCCTCGCGCTGCGTATCCTGGATGCCGTCCCACTTGTTGACGGCGATCAGGAGCACGCGGCCGCGCTCGAGCGCCTGGCCGAGCACGCTGGCGTCCTGCTCGCCGACGCTGTCGTGCGCATCGAGCACGAGAATGACGACGTGCGCCTCGGCGATCGCCTGCAGCGTGCGGGCGACGCTGGCGCGCTCGATGGTGTCCTGCACCTGCGCTCGCCTGCGCAGGCCGGCCGTGTCAACCAGCAGGAAGTGCCGGCCTTCACGCTCGAAGGGCACCAGGATGCTGTCGCGCGTGGTACCCGGCTGCTCGCTGGCGATGACGCGCTCCTCGCCGATGAGTCGATTCACCAGCGTCGACTTGCCCACGTTGGGCCGGCCGATGACCGCGACGCGGATGGCCTCGGCGGATGCGTCCCGAGCGCCCGGCCCGGTGCGCGTCGCTGCCTGCGTCGCCGCCTGTGTGTCCCCTGCCCCCTCTGCCTCCTGATCCGCATCGGCGCCGTCGCCCGGGGCCAGATCCTCAAGGACGATGTCGATGAGCTCGCGGATGCCCGAAGCGTGTGCAGCGGCGATCGCCACGGGGGCGCCGAGACCGAGGCGATGAAATTCGGCCGCGACCACATCCGGATCGCGCCCTTCAGCCTTGTTGACCGCCAGCACGACCGGCTTGCCGCTGCGTCGCAGCTCGCGTGCGATGAATTCTTCCTGCGCCGTGAGGCCGGCGCGCGCATCGGCAACGAGAATCAACCGGTCGGCCTCGGCGATGGCGCGGTCGGTCTGCTCGCGGATCTGCGCATCCAGCCCGCGCGGCGAAGCCGTGAGGCCCCCGGTGTCGATCAGCACGCACGGGACGCGACCCACGCGCGCATAGCCGTACTGCCGATCGCGCGTCACCCCGGGCACGTCGGCGACGATCGCCGCGCGCGTGCGCGTCAGGGCATTGAAGAGCGTGGACTTGCCGACGCTCGGCCGACCGACAATGGCGACGATGGGCAGCATCGGCTCACCGCGTCGCGGCTCCCGAGGCGGCCGGCGCCGGCAGCACCACCGGAGTATCGGGCGTGCGCAGCGCCGCCAGCGTGCCGTCGTCGTTGAAAACCAGCAGCTCATCGCCCGCGACGATCGGCGCGCCGCTGATGCGGCTCTTGCCGACACGCACGCGCGCAAGGTATCGGCCGCTGGCTGCGTCGAACCAGTGCAGATAGCCGTCGAGATCACCGACCACGAGCTCCCCGTGATAGATCACGGGCGTAGAGAGCACGCGGTTGGCGAGGATGCGCTGCTGCCACTGCACCGCGCCGTTCTGGCGCGACAGTCGCATCAGCGTGCCATCGGCGCCGGCGACGTACAGCGCCGTGCCGTCCAGCGCCAGGCCGCGGTAGCTGGAGAAGTCATGCGTCCAGGCGATGCGCCCGCTGTTGCGGTCCAGGCGCGCGACGCGCCCCTGATAGGCGACGGCAAACAGGTCATCGCCGGCGGGCACGACCGGAGCATCCAGATCGATGAGCCGCTGCAGCTCCGAGGTGCCATGCGGCTGACCGACGGCGGCGTTCCAGGCCACCGTGCCATTGCTGCGATCGACCGCCAGCACGTGGCCGTCATCGAAACCGCAGATGGCCAGATCCCCATCGAGGATCGGCATGCTGGTACCTCGCAGCGACAGGCGCGGCACAACCTGCGTGGCGATCCAGGTGTCCGCACCGCTCGCCGTGGCGAGCGCCTGCAGGCGCCCATCGACCCCGCGCACCACCACGAAGTCGCTGCCGACCGCCGGCGCCGAGAGAATCTCCGAGTTGATGCGTCGCTGCCAGCGCACTTTGCCGTCCGTCTCCGAGAGCGCGATGACGTTGCCCTTGGCGCCGCCGACCACGACGACGCCGGCGCCCGCCCCTGGACCGCCCGAGAGCGTGGCGCGCACGCGTGTGCGCCACAGGTGCCGCCCGCTCGCCAGATCCAGTGCCTCGACACGCCCGTTGTGACTGGCGATGAAGGCGCGCTGTCCATCCACCGCCACGACCAGTCCCACACGCAGCTTCGGCGACTGGCGCTGCAGGCGCGTGCGCCACACGGTGTGCACGGACACTCGCTGCACGAGCTTCTTGACCAGTGGTGCGGGACGTTGCGGGCTCTTGGTGCTGCAGGCCACGAGCGTGAGCACCACGGCGCCGAGCACCAGCGCAGCGAGCCCCTGCCGCGTGCGGCGCGGCCCCCTCAGGGCGGAACTCACGAGCGCGCCAGGTCTTCGATCTTCAGATCGAGCAGTTGAGCATCGAGGGTATCGGCCCCGGCACGGGCGCTGCGATAGGCCTGCAGCGCGCCGGCGCGATCTCCCTTGGCGAGCAGCGCATCGCCGCGCACCTCCGCGTAGCGCGACGCGAAGGCCCCGCTCTGCGTGCCGTCGATGAGCTTCAGCGCCTCATCGGGCTGGTTCTCTCCGAGCAGCACGCGCGCCAGGCGCAGGCGCACCAGCAGCTTCAGCTCCGGATCGCTGGTGGTATCGAGCACGTGACGCAGCCGCTTGGCCGCATCGGAGAGCTGATCGTTCTGCACGGCGACCCGCGCAGCCATGAGATCGGCCTGGGCGGCGTAGGGCGTGTTGGGATAGTCATGGATCAGCCGGTCGGCCAGGGTCGAACCGAGCGTGAGGTTGCCCTGATCCAGGGCACTGAGCACCTGCTGGTAGCGCGCCTCGGCGGCCAGAGCAATGTTGGTTTTGCGGTTCTGCCAGTAGCGCCAGCCGCCGTATCCAAGCAGCACGATGAGCACGGCCGCGAGCATCGCCGGACCGGACTCGCGCAGCCAGGCGACGACGCGTCGCCACTGCTCCTGTTCATCCAGATATTCGTCCACTTATCCTCTCCCCGGCTCGTCCCTGGCGGCGGCACCGCGCGGCTCCTGCTCCAGCAGCTGTCCGATGCGCTCGGCCAGCAGCGGCAGCGGACACTCGCTCTGACCGCCCTCACGGCGCAAAGGTTTCACACCGGCCACGCCGCGTGCGAGCTCCTCCTCGCCCAGAATCAACGCCAATCGTGCGCCGCTGCGATCGGCGCGGCGAAACTGTGTCTTGAAATTTCCACCGCCCAGGTTGGTCAGCACCGAGCGCCCGGGCAGCACATCGCGCAGCTGCTCGGCGAGCCGTGCCGCCTCGCGTTCCGCCAGCGCCCCGTTCGCCACGATGTACAGTTCCGGCGGGCTTGCCGCGGGCACGCTGCCCGCAGCCTGCATCAGCGCCACACAGCGCTCCATGCCCATGGCAAAGCCGATGGCCGGAGTGCTCTCTGCGCCCAGCTGCGCAATCAGTCCGTCGTAGCGGCCGCCCGAGCACACCGCATCCTGCGAGCCGAGCGCATCGCTGACCCACTCGAACACAGTGCGCGAATAATAGTCCAATCCGCGCACCAGCCGCGGATTGACCGTATAGGGGATGCCGAGCCCCTCCAGCGCCGCGCACAATGTCTCGAAGTGCACGCGCGAGTCGGCGTCCAGGTAGTCCGTCAGCAGCGGCGCGGCATCGATAAGCGCTCGCATGTGCGGATTCTTGCTGTCCAGGACACGCAGCGGGTTGCCCGTGAGGCGACGGCGACTGTCCTCATCGAGCTCGCCCTCGTGCGCCTGGAAATACTCCACCAGCCGCTCGCGGTAGTCCGCGCGTGCCACGGGGGTGCCCAGGGAGTTGATCATGAGGCGCACGCGCGTGAGGCCGAGCTCGCGCCACAACCGCGCGGTCAGCGCGATCAGCTCGACATCCACATCCGGACCGGGAAACCCGAGCGCCTCGACATCGATCTGATGGAACTGGCGGTAACGGCCGGCCTGCGGGCGCTCGTGACGGAACATCGGGCCGCTGCACCAGAACTTGTGGCGCGCCCCGCGCAGCAGGCCATTGGAGATCACCGCGCGTGCCACACCGGCGGTGGCCTCCGGACGCAGTGTCAGGCTGCCGCCCCCCACATCCTCGAAGGTGTACATCTCCTTCTCGACGATGTCGGTGTACTCACCGATCGAGCGCTTGAAGAGCTCGGTATGCTCCACCACCGGCAGGCGCAGCTCCTCATAGCCATAGGCGCCGAGCAGCCGCTGCGCGATCTGCTCGAGATGCTGCCAGGCGCCGATCTGATCGGGCAGCACATCGTTCATCCCGCGCACCGGCGGGATCGGCGCGCGTGCCCCCTCGCGACTCAACCCGAGCCGCCCCGCCTCGACAGCTCGAGCGCATGGGCCTGCGGGGAGTTCGGGAAGTCGCGCGCGAGCAGCAGCGCATAGCGCTGCTCGGCAAGCGCATCGCTCTGCGCGCGGGCGACCTGCCAGCCGAGCAGCAGCAGCGCCGCCGTTGGACGGTTGCTCATGATGAAGCCATCCACGCGCTCGCGCGCGGCGGCGAAATCCTGCTCGGCATACTCCAGGCTCGCGGCCTCGAAGGCCGCATCGGCAAACGTGGGATTGATCTGCAGCGCGCGCGTGAAGCGCTGCATGGCCGCGGCATTCTGGCGCACGCCTCGCAGGCAGATACCCGCATTGGTGTAGGCGGCCCAGGGTGTTGAATAGAGCCGGTTGGAGGCTGCCTCCTCGAAGTAGCGCACGCCCTCGGCCGAGCGGCCGTGACTGCACAGATAAACGGCGTAGTTGTTCAGCTCGCGCGGAGAGTGTGCCGAGAGCTCCAGTGCTCGCCGGTACTCGCGGTCGGCGCCCTTGGCGTCCCCGAGCTGCTCATCGAGCAGCGCCAGTGCGTCGTGTACGTCGGTGCTGCGCGGATTCTCGCGCAGCGCCCGCTGCAGCTTGGTCTGCGCGAGGGCGAGCTCGTTCTTCTGCAGATAGTCGATCCCCAGCTGCACATTGATGGCCGCGGCGCCGGTGTTATCGAGCTTTGCCTGCGCGCCCTGGGGTGCGAAGCTCGACGTGGTGGTCGTCGTGGTGGTACAGGCCACGAGCGCAGCGCCCGCAAAGCCTGCCGCGGCCTGCAGCACCCACTGCGCAAGCCCGGAACGCC
>DATBPG010000050.1:0-4235 GCA_036561485.1 Steroidobacteraceae bacterium
GCGATGACCCACGATGGACACCTCAATGCGACGGCGGACTCCAAACCGGCCTTCCCAGAAGTACTGCGAGCCCCGCCCCGGCCAACGTCTGCAGGCCCCGCCCACTCAACAGGAGCACCCGCATCGATAGCAGCCGCCCACAGCTCACGCTCAGGCAGACGGAATTGCGACATGAGCCGGCCAGGAATACGACGTTTGTCGTACGCGCCGAGGGTACGACGGGCGTCGCAGGCAGGCAAAGGGGCTTGCGCTGACAGCGGCTACGGCAGGGACCCAGGGCTGCTGCCCTTGGGGCCCATTAGGACGCCTGGCGGGTGAGATGAGATAATCGCAGCACGGCAACCGTGCGCGCCCGGAACTCTCCATACCATCCATGCAGCCCGATCTGAGGGGCAAATCTGCGCTGATTACCGGATCGGGCGCCGGGCTGGGTCTGGCGATGGCACGCGCGCTCGCGCGCTGCGGTTGCAATATCGTGCTGCACGGGCCGCAGGCGCCGGAGCAGATCGGTCCGATTGCCGCCGAGCTCGCGGCAGCGCATGCAATCCAGTGCCGCTATCTGCAGGCCGATCTGACCGAGCCGACGGCCCTCGAGCAGCTGGTGCGTGAGGCAGAGTCACGCATGGGCGCGATCGACGTGCTCATCAACAACGCCGTGGTGCGCAATTTCGCCCCGATCGAGTCGCTGCCGATGCAGCAGTGGCAACAGGCGCTGGCGGTGAATCTGACCGCGGCGCTGCGCGCGATCCAGCTGGTATTGCCGGGCATGCGCGAGCGTCGCTGGGGACGCATTTTCAATATGACATCGGTTTACGGCTCGCGCGCGGTGGCGGGGCGGGTCGACTACGTGACCACCAAGACCGCGCTGCTCGGCCTGACGCGCTCGGTGGCCATCGAGACGTTGAATCAGGGCGTGACCTGCAATGCGATCTGTCCCGGTACCGTGCTGACTCCCTTCGTGGAGGGTCGGATCGATGAGCTGATGGCGCAGCGCGCCTTGACGCGCGAGGCCGCGACGCGCGCGTTCCTGCGAGGCAAGCAGCCCACAGGAGAGCCGATCGAAGCGGCCCATGTGGCTGACCTGGTGCTGTTCCTCTGCGGTGACTCGGCAGCCCAGATCACGGGGGCGATGCTGCCGATCGAAGGAGGCTGGCTTGCAGGGTGAGCCGTTGGGTGTGAGTGCCTGTGCGGCTGACGGCTCCCCGGGCGTGAGCCGCACGCTGGCGCAATTCATCGAGCGCACACGCTGGGGCGATGTGCCGGCAGCCGTGCAGCACGAGGCCGTGCGCGCACTGGTCAATTACTTTGCCGCGGCACTGGCCGGCTGTGCCAGTCCGGTCATCGAGCGGGCTGCCGCGGTGTTTGCACCGTTTAGCGCCAGCGCGGCGGCAGGATTGATCGGCCGCCGCGAGCGCACGGATGTGCTGAACGCCGCTGGACTCAATGCCATGAGCGCCAATGTGCACGATTTCGATGACACCCACCTGCCGACCGTCATCCACCCGACTGCGCTGGTAGCCGCGCCACTGTTTGCGGTGGCCCAATCCACCCGCATGAGCGGCGAGCAGCTGCTGCTGGCGCTCGTCCTGGGCGTGGAGTGCTCATGCCGGATCGGGCTTGCCGTCTCGCCGGGGCACTACCGGCGCGGCTGGCATATCAGCTCGACCTGCGGCGTGTTCGGTGCCGCCGCGGCCGCCGGCAAGGCGCTGCAGCTCGATGCCGAGCACCTGGTGTGGGCCTTCGGGCAGGCGAGCGCGCAGGCCGCAGGCGTGCTGGAGAACCTTGGCACCATGGCGAAGAGTCTTGGCGTCGGTCACGCCGCTCGCGGGGGTCTGCTGGCTGCACTGCTGGCAGCGCAGGACTTCTCCGGCCCGCGCGAACCCCTGACGGGCAGACGCGGGTTCCTCAGGGTAAGCAGCGAACAGGTGGATCCGGCCGCTGCGCTGGACAGGCTCGGCAGTGAGTGGGCACTGCTGTGCACCGGCTACAAGCCCTACCCGTGCGGGATCGTGCTGCATGCCGCGATCGACGCCTGCCTGCAACTGCGCGAGGACGCCGCCGACGCCTCCTGGAGCAGTGCCGCGATCGAGCACATCGAGCTCACCGGTCATCCACTGCTGCGCGAGCGTGCCGATCGGCCCCGGCCCGCCAGCAGCTCCGAGGCGCAAGTCAGTGCCCAGCATGCGGTTGCGGTGGCATTGGCACGCGGCAGGGCCGGACTGGCGGATTTCACCGACGAGAGCATCGCAGATCCGGAACTTCAGGCACTGCGCCAGCGGGTCGTGCTCGTCGATGATCCGGACTTCGCCATCGAGGCGGCCCGCGTCGCCGTCACGCTGCGCTCCGGCCGCACCGTGGAGTGCCGGGTGGACACACCGCGCGGCGCGCCTGCAAGAGCGCTCAGTGATACCGAGCTCGAGTCGAAGCTGCGCGAACTGGCCGCCTATGGCGCGTCCGGCATCGCCGTGCAGCCGCTGCTGGATTCGCTGTGGGGACTGCCGCACGCCTCCGACGCCGGGGCAATCATGCGAGCTGCCGTTCGGCCGGCTGCCGCCGCCTCAGTCTCGCGTTAGCGGCTTGGCTGCAGGCGCCGTGGACGCCGATCTCTGCAGCGCAAATTTGATCGGCAGGCTCGTGACGACTGGCCGGTGAAGGCGATTGGCAAATTGATAGCTGCGGGCCACTCTCTGCGCTGCTGCACCCAAACCGACACCCGCCGGCGTCTCGGCGACGATGCGAGTGTCCACGACATGCCCGCCTGCATCCACCGTGATGCGCACGATGACCAGTCCCTGAATATTCCGCCGTCGCAACAGCGGTGGATAGAAGCTCTTCAGTTGCGAGGCGCTGGGCGTCTGCTCGAGCTGCAGCGCCGCCGCCGCTGCGGGGCCGGTCAATACCAACGGTTTGGCGGCGCACGCGCCGATCAGGGTGCTCAGGAGCACCACCGCACTTCCCAGCACCGCCTGATGCGACGCCGGGGAGCGTGCGGCCTGCTCGCTGGGTGAAAGCAGCCGGCGCAGGCGTAGCGGCAAATCCGCGCGCGAAGCCATGGGCAGCAGCAACTCGGGCGACGCCTCCGCGCTCGCGATGCGCATCAGAACCTGCAGATAGGTCGAGCGATCGCCAACCTCCTCTACCGCGGCTGCATCGCTGGTCAGCTCCGCCAGAATGGCAAGGCGTCTGTTCAACCAATGGACCAGTGGGTTGAACCAGAAAATCGCCCGGCACAGCGACGCGAGCCACAGACGCTGGCCGTCACGATTGCGGATATGCTCGCGCTCATGCGCCAGCACCGCGCGCAGCGTAGCTGCGTCCCACCGGACGCTGGCAGCGGGCAGCAGCACGGTTGATCCGAACGACACGGGGGCATGTACCTTGGCGCTCAGACGCACATCCATACCCTGCCCCCAGCGCGCCACCGGCTGCGCGCCCCGACGCAGCCGAGCCCCGAGCAAAAGACCCGATCCGAGGCGTGCAGCAAAGGCCGCCACCCCCACCCCGTAAACAGCGATGAGGAAGCTGCAGAGCGCATGGGCCACGGGCGGTAAAGCGGTAAGCGCGCCCCCTGATGCGGCCAGCTGCGCTGGCAATATCGCCACAGGCAGCATCGTTCCCGCGACCATCGACGCTATGAGCAGCGGCATGGCGAGCAAAGCCGCTGCCACCAGAGTCCAGGCGAACTTCTCTCCCCCTGCGTGGCGTATGCGGCACACTTGCAGCAGTACCCACACTGCGGCGATCAGAACGCTACTGCGCACCAGGGCTTCGATGAGGAAGCTGAGCATCATTTACTCCCGGTCCTGGCTTTCTCCTTCGTGACCTTATCAACGATGCGCTGCAGATCGCGCCGATCGAGCAGCTTCGCCTCGACCATGCCAACCACCACTTCGTCGAGCGAACCATTGCAAAACCAGTCGGCAATGCGCTTCACGGCCCGAGCGGCCACCTGCGCACGCGGCTTGGCGGCGCGATAGATGAAGGTGCGTTGATCTACCTGGTGCACGAGATAGCCCTTGCGCTCGAGTCGACCCAGCACGGTACGCACGGTCGATTCCTTCAAAGGCCGATCCAGCGCCTGTCGAACCTGGTCGGCCGTGACATCGCCCGTGTTCCAGATGAGCTGGAGCACCTGGCGTTCGAGCTCGCCCAATTCTGCGGTCGTGCGGATCATTCTATGCTACCGATTGTCGTGCTACGGATGGTAGCATATCCAGCATGCGCGCGGCAGCAAT
>DATBPG010000051.1:0-4087 GCA_036561485.1 Steroidobacteraceae bacterium
GTGCGGCGCGGATCGGCCATCAGCGTCGTCTCGGTGATCTCCAGCTCGAAGTTATTGGGCGCCACCGCATGGCGCTCGAATACGGAGCGGCATTTCAGGATGAAGCTCGCCTGCTTGAGCTGCTTGAGCGAGAGGTTCAGCGAGATGCGCCCCGGCTCGCGCACGCGGCGGTGCAGGTTGCAGAAGTCGGCGCACACGCGCTCGAGCACCCACTGGCCGATGGCATTGATGAGATTGCTCTCCTCGGCGAGCGGAATGAACTGCGCCGGGGGAATGTCGCCATGCCCGGGCAGGCGCCAGCGCAGCAGCGCCTCGGCGCCGACGACGCGTCCGTCGGCGAGGTCGACCTTGGGTTGATAGCGCACCACGAATTCATTGCGCTCCACCGCGCGGCGCAGCTTGCTCTTGAGCATGAGGCGCTCGACCGAGGCGGCGTTCATCTCGGGGGAATAAAAGGCGTAGCTGTTGCCGCCATTCTGCTTGGCGTAGTACATGGCGGCGTCGGCATTGCGGATGAGGTCGATGACGCTGTCGGCATCGCGCGGACAGAGCGCAATGCCGATGCTCACCGAGAGAAACACCTCCTGCTGGCTGATGTGCAGCGCCTCGCCGGCCGCGTGCAGCACCGTGCGCGCCAGCTGCGCGATCGGGCCGGCGGCCTCATCGGGGTCGGGGCTCACGCCATCCACGAACAGCGCGAATTCATCACCGGCGAGGCGGCCGAGCACCGCCTCGCTGTTGAGCACGCGATTCAGCCGCTCGGTGAGCGCCTCGAGCGCGCGGTCACCCGAGGAGTGCCCAAAGGTGTCGTTGACCTCCTTGAAGCGATCCATGTCGATATACAGCAGCGCCAGCCCGCGGCCCTGACGGCGTGCGCGTGCGATGCCCTGCTGCAGCAGATGCTGAAACAGCATGCGATTGGGAATCTTGGTCAGCGCGTCATAGCGCGCCAGGTAGCGGATACGCCGCTCGGCGCGCTTGCGCTCGGTGATGTCGCGTGCGACGTAGATCTCGCCCTGAAACTGCGGATCATCGCTGGCGATGGTCGAACCCACGAAGGACACCGGAATAGTCTGCCCCGCTCGTGTGCGCAGCAGCGCCTCGCCGGCCTCGCGCGCCGCCTGCAGCGTCTCGCCGCCGGTGCGCTCGCCCTCGGCCAGCAGCTTCACCAGTTCCATACCGACGAGCTCGCCCGGCCCAAAGCCGGTCAGGCGGCCGGCCGAGTCGTTGGCCACCCGCACCACGCCCCCGGGGGCGGTCACGAACACCGCATCGGTCATGCTGTTGAGCACGCTGAGCAGGTAGTCGCGGGTGTAGGTGGTGTTGCGCAGGGCGACGCGCATGTGTTCGAAGGCCGCCTCGAGCTCTCCGAGACGGTCGCGGCGCGTACTGACCAGCGCGCGGCGAAACTCCCCGCGCGCGATCTCACCGGTCGCACCGATGAGCGAATGCACCACGCTGTCCAGCCCGATACGCTGTCGCCAGGACCACAGACCCGGCAGCAGCAGCGCGATCATGCCGAACGCGCCGCCCAGGGCGAGCAGCCAGAGCGGCAGGTGGTGCCCGCGATCGGCGGCCCACAGGAGCGAGGCGATCGCGGCGATGATGGCGCAGGCAACCAGGGTGATGTATTTGAATTGCGCCGGGCGCATGCAGCCTCCATGCTGATGGGGCCGTAAAATGATGCCGTATGTGGGACTCGGCCACCAGCCTCGGATGAGCATTCTGACGCCCGAAGAACTGACCGGTCGCGCCAGCGGTCACGTGCGCACGGTGTCCGCACTGTCCTGCCGGCTGCATCCTGCAGCAGCCGATGCGCTGCTGCGGCTCGCGCAGGAGGCGGCCGCATATGACATAGACCTCGCGGTAGCGTCCGGGTTCCGCGACTTCGAGCGCCAGCTTGCCATCTGGAACGGCAAATTCCGCGGTGAACGGCCGCTGCTGGATCGTGACAGTGTCCCGGTGGATGTGCGCACGATGGACGAGGAAGCCATCGTGGGTGCCATCCTCGAGTGGTCTGCACTGCCGGGCGCCAGCCGTCACCACTGGGGCAGCGAGGTCGATGTCTACGATCGCGCCGCGATCACGGCCGATCAACGGCCCCAATTGGTGCGCAGTGAATATGTCCGTGACGGGGCTTTTGCACGTCTCGCGGCTTTTCTTGCCGACAAGGCAGCGCAGTATGAATTCTTCCTCCCTTATGACAGCGAGCGCGGCGGGGTAAAGCCGGAGCCATGGCATCTGAGCTACGCGCCGGTGGCGGCAGCGGCGCTGCCGGCGCTCACACTGAGTGTGCTCGAGGGTGCATTGATTGATGCGCCGCTGTGCGGGGCATCGGTCGTGCAGCGGCGGCTGCCCGAGATCTATGAGCGCTACGTCTGCCGGGTCGCCCCGACGCCTACTCCTGCAGCCAGGCCTTCTTGAAGTAGCCGACCATCAGGCCACGCACGCGATTGAGCGTGTCGGGGTCGGCGGCGTGCAGCGGCGGCTGACGCCGCAGCAGACGCCAGCTCTCGCTGCGCAGCACCTGCTCGAGGTACTGCATGTTGCGGTCAATGGCCTCGATGTAGGGATTCTCTCCGTCGAACAGCAATTCGAGGCAGTGATAGGCAGCGTGAAATTCGCCGTCGAGCCGCGTACGGCGAGTGTGCGCGACGAAACCGGGCGTCTGGCGCAGCAGGTCCAGGCCCGAGGCATATTTGACCTGCGGTGCGCCGTCCGCCTTGGACAACGCCACCCCGCCGAGCACGAACTCCGGATACAGCCGGTCGCGGCACTTCTCGAGATAACAGCGGTCAGCGAGCTGCGCGATCATGTCGGCCGTGCCCAGCAGGTGTCCGAGGCGCACGTCGCGCGCATCGTGCGTCACGATCTTGTCGAACGGGCGTTCGTAGCCGGTGAAATGAATGATCTCGCTTGCCACCTCCGCCCACTCGGACAGGCCGATGCGTGGCAGATACTCCTGCAGGAAGCGCGCGCCGCGACTCACGTGGTTGCGCGTGAATTCCGCGCCGTTGAGCTGCGCATCGTCGTTCGGCCGGCGCAGGTACCCCACATCGTGGAACAGCGCCAGCACCACCCCGAGCGTGGCACGCCCGGCGGTCAGCTTCTCGGCGGGCGTGGCCTCACGCTCGTTGGCGATGAGCAGGCGCGCCATGGCGAGGGTCACGTCCAGCGTGTGCTGTCGATCGTGATAGACCGTATCGACGCCGGCGTAGCCGGGCATGCGTCCGGAGGACAGCAGATCGAAGTCGCCGAAGGCGCGCTCGATCGGCTCGAGCGGCAACTGCGGCCATTCGGTGACGAGCAGTTGCTCGACTGCGCGCAGCACCTCGCCGGGAGAGCTCACCCGCACGGTGTTGGTGATGTCGTAATCGCTGCGGCGGGGACTGGGCATGAGCTGTTTCAAGATCAGCCGGTGCCTCTGAGTTCGTTGCTGCGCGGGGCGGCCAGGAGCAAAAGTCTAGGCCAGTGGCGTAAGCGACGCCAGCGACGCGCAGCACAGATTACGGGTGCATCAGGGGCATCGCGCAGTTTCAATCTGCCGGCAGATACGTAATGCAATCGGCGCGTATGACTTTATCAGTGCCTGATGTCGCCGATCCGCGACGTGAAGCAGCCCGAGGCTCTGCCTGGGTAAAACGCGCCGATTATGCTCGCTCCCACACCTCCAGTCACCGCGGCTTTCAGAAGCCGAAGCGAAAATGCAACGCGCCCACGACCGCAGCGGCAAGCAGACAGTAGAGTCCGAACAGGTACCACTGGCCGCGCTCGAGCCAGCGGCTCAGCCAGCGCAGTGCCGCCAGTCCGGCCACGAACGACACCAGCGCGCCGAACAACGTACGTACCGCGATGCCCGCGAGCGCATGATGATCAGCCGGAGCGGTGTTGTGCCACAGGCGCAGCACCTCGCGCGCCACGACCGGCGGGGTGAGCACCACGGCGAGCGCAAAGCTGAAGATCTCCGCGCGCACCTTGGCGACTCCCAGCAGCATGCCGGTGGAGATCGTGGCCCCGGAGCGCGAGAAACCGCGAAACGGCAGCGACAGGCCCTGCACGGCACCGATGACGCCGGCCTGTCTGGCAC
>DATBPG010000052.1:0-2587 GCA_036561485.1 Steroidobacteraceae bacterium
AGCTCCCCGGGGCCGATGGGCACGTCGACGATGTGCCGGCCCTCGCGCAGACGCAGCGTCATCTGCCCCTCGATCTG
Source organism: Steroidobacteraceae bacterium (assembly GCA_036561485.1). Lineage (GTDB taxonomy): Bacteria > Pseudomonadota > Gammaproteobacteria > Steroidobacterales > Steroidobacteraceae > FEN-1191. The sequence goes on from DATBPG010000052.1 coordinate 78, forward strand.
GTAGAAGAGCTCCTCGGCTGGATCGACATGAAAGTCCTTGCGGGCGTTGGGCCCACCGACCGCCATGACCAGGAACTCGCCGTTCTCATAGAGCAGCTTGTTGCCGACCGGCGGGCGCAGCAGCTCGCGATGGGCCTCGATCCACTGTTGCAGATTCAAGGGCTTGAGGGAGGGCATGGGAAAACCGATGGACGAGTCACAGCCTCATTTGGAGCGAGTATGGTAAGCGTAAGGGACGGCACTGGCGACAGTGGAGGCATGCGTGGTGACAAATGAGCAGAGCGGAGGCAGAAGGCGACGCGGGCGCAGGGCCGGGCGCCGGGCGCTCGCCGTGGCGTGCGGGGCGACGCTTGCCCTGGCGGTGGCGCCGGCGTGCTTCGCCTTCACCTGGCATCTGCCCTGGCACCATCGCGCGCACGGCGCGCCCGCCGGCGCCGCAGCGCCCGGGCTGGCCATCGTGATCGCAGGGCAGGGGGCCGGCGCAGCCGTGGTGCCGCAGAGCTGGCAGCGCAACACCCTGCTGGTGGATCTGACCCATCTGGCCGGCGACGGCAGCGCCACGCTGACTCCGCCGCCCCAGGCGGGCTGGCCCGCGCGGCTGGCATTTCGCGTGCCGGGCAGTATGGCCAGCCTGACGGTCGAAGGCGCACAGCGCGTGCAGTTCACGCTCCCCGCGCGGGGCGCTGCGACCACGCTGCGGCTCGATCCGGGGGTCTACGTGGTCAAGACACCCAGCCTTACGCTTCATTGGAGTGCGGTTGCCGACTTGCCACGCTGACGGGCGGGCTCGCCGGCTCATCGAGATTGACCGCAGTCAGTGAGCCGCCCCAGACGCAGCCGCTATCCAGCCCCAGCAGTCCCGGCGCACGGTACAGGCCGAGTGCTGACCAATGGCCAAAGACGATGCGCGCCTCGGCGCTGGCGCGTGCGGGGGCCTTGAACCAGGGAATCCAGGGTGCCTCGGCCGATTCGGGCCGGCCCTTGTGCTGCAGGTCGATGCGTCCCTCGGCCGTACAGAATCGCAGTCGAGTGAGCACGTTGACGGTAAAGCGCAGCCGCGCCATCCCGCCCAGAGCAGGCGTCCAGCGCTCGGGCCGATCCCCGTACATGCGGGAGAGCAGCCGGCGCGGATCGCTCTGCAGGGCACGCTGTAGCTCGGCCGCCAGCGCCAGGGTTTGCTCAACGCTCCACTGCGGCACGAGCCCGGCGTGCAAGAGCAGATCGCCGCGAGTGCTCGTCCCTGCGAGGCTCGTCGGCTGATACACCGCCAGGGGGCGGTGCAGCAGCCACTCCGTCAGCGTGTCACGGTCGGGGGCCGCGAGCACCTCGGCGAGCGTGTCGCTGCGTCGCTGACGCGCTCCCGCCAATGCGACCGCCAGCAGGTGCAGATCATGATTGCCGAGCACGCACACGGCCGCCTCGCCGAACGCACGGATGCGCCGCAGTACCTGCAGGGAGCGCGGGCCGCGATTGACCAGATCGCCGACCAGCCACAGCCGATCGCGGCCGGCCGAAAAGTCGATGCGCTCGAGCAGCTCTGCGAGCTCCTCGCCGCACCCCTGGATGTCCCCGATCGCCCAGCGCGCCATGCGTGCCGCTTTCGCGCCTGCGCTCAGTGCAGCATGCCGGGGATGGCGAGGCGAAACGCGGCAATGGGCGCGTCGAAGCGCGCGCCGTCGTCGGCGACCATCTGGTAGCTGCCCTGCATCGAGCCCACCGGGGTTTCCAGCGCCGCAGCGCTCGAGTAGCGGAAGCCCTGGCCGGGCTGCAGATGCGGCTGCTCGCCGACCACGCCCTCGCCCTGCATTTGCTGCACCTGTCCGTTCGCGTCGGTGATGATCCAGCGCCGCGTCAGCAGCTTCGCCGGTACGGCCCCCTCATTGCGGATCGTGATGGTGTAGGCGAATACGAAGCGATTCTCCCGTGGCTCGGATTGATGCTCGAGGTAGGTCGTCTCGACCTCCACGCGGATGTTGTACTTCTGGTCGGCCACATCAGCGTCCCGGCCGCTCCGGGGGGGTGTCACGCACACGTACCGCCAGCACGTCGCAGGGAGCCCCGTGCAGCACCGAATTCTCCGTGCGGTGCACGAGCAGCGACAGACCATGACGCTCACGACAGCCCATGACGATCAGATCGCTGTGCTCCTCGCGCGCGTAGCGCAGGATCTCGCTCTTGACGTTGCCCGTCTCCACGCGCGCGCTGTCGGGCGGCAAGCTGAGCTCGCCGGTGAGCGCCTCGATCTGCTCGCGGGCGCGCGCGACCATCTGATCATCGATCTGCACGACCGGCACGAGCGAGTCGCTCAGCGGCTCGATCGGCACGAATTCGACCACGTGCAGCAGCCGCAACGTGGCGTCGGGTGCCGCGATCTGCAGGGCGCGGCTGCCGACGGCATGGCTGTCGTGCGAGAGGTCCACGGCTACCAGGATGCGGCGATAGGCGCTCATGAGATTCCCCGGCGCGTGCCGGCTTGCCGGCCGCGATTCGCCTAGTGAATCACAGCCTTG
>DATBPG010000053.1:0-7422 GCA_036561485.1 Steroidobacteraceae bacterium
TGCGTGGCTGTGTCCGGAATCGCACCGAGGATCAGCCAGGCACCGAAATAGGGACCCACGAACGTGCCCAGTGAGTTGAATGCCTGTGCCAGATTCAGCCGGCTGTGCGACGTCGCGGCAGGCCCGAGCTGCGCAATGAACGGATTGGCTGCCACCTGCAACACGCTGATACCCGCGGCCACCACGAACAGCGCCACCAGAAACAGCGTATAGAGCACCGCTGCGGATGCCGGCACGAACAGCAGACAACCGGCAGTCATGACGGCCAGACCCACCACGATGCTGCGTACGTAGCCGATGCGGGCCACCAGCAATCCCGCCGGTACCGAGACTATGAAGTACGCCAGGAAGAATGCGAACTGCGTGAGCATGACCTGCGCGTAGTTGAGCGCAAACAGCGCCTTGAAGCGCGGCACCAGCGTATCGTTGAGAACCGTGGAGAAGCCCCAGAGAAAAAACAGCCCGACGACGCAGACTCGCAGCACGCTGGTGCGCTGGTTCGAGGAGGTATGGTTGTCGCTGACCATCGGCGGCCGTATTCTGGGCTTCTGCGCCCCGCTCTCCAATGCCTCAGTCTGATTCCCGCATCCACCGTCCGTCCGACACCGGCGCGCCGGGGCAGTGCACTGCGCTGCTCGCGCACTCGCTCATCATCGCCCTGCTTGCAATGACGCTGGCCGGCTGCGGCAAGCCGCCGCAGCCAGAGCAGGCCGCGCCCCTGGGTCCCTCGGCGACCGGGGCTGCCCGGATCGCCGGCGTCCCGCCGGTGCGGCAGGCTCTACAGGAGTCCCTCACGATCGATGCCCAGGCACAGACGACGCCATTTCCGCATTTCTGGGAACAGACGTTCGGCTCCGGCCGCGCGATTCTGGCGCTACGCGCAAGCTATCGCCAGGACCTCGCGACCGTAAAGCAGGCCACCGGATTTCAGTCGATCCGCTTTCACGGCATTCTCGACGATGACGTCGGGCTCTACGATCCGGACCGCAGGACGCACAATCCCGGCCGGGCAACGGTTGCGGCCAATGATGCCTCGATCTACAACTTTTCCTATGTAGATGAGATCTATGACGGGCTGCTGGCTCAGGGCGTGCGGCCGTTCGTCGAGTTGAGCTTCATGCCGAGGAAACTGGCGTCGGACCCCGAGGACCAGCAACCGTTCTGGTACCACCCGAATCCCTCTCCGCCCAGGAGTTACCCCGACTGGGACGCGCTAATCCGCGCCTTCGCGCAGCACCTCATCGGGCGCTACGGACTGGACGAGGTGAGTCAATGGAAGTTCGAGGTCTGGAACGAGCCGAATCTGGACTTCTGGCAGGGCCTGCCCAAGCAGTCCAGCTACTTCGAGCTCTACGATCACACGGCGCGGGCATTGAAGTCGGTGTCCCCGCGCCTGCAGGTGGGCGGCCCTGCCACCGCTGCAGCGGCCTGGGTAGTCGCTTTTCTGGACCACACGCATCGGGCCGGGGTACCGGTCGACTTCGTATCCACACACGTGTACGCGAATGACAGTTCGCATGCCGTCTTTGGCAGCTTCCAGACCGTTCCTCGCGATCAATTCGTCTGCCGCGCCGTGCGCCAGGTGCACCAGCAGATCCAGCGCTCCGCCTATCCCACGCTGCCGCTGATCTTCTCCGAGTTCAACGCCAGCTTTGCCAACGAGCCGGACGTCACCGACACCGACTATATGGGGCCGTGGCTCGCGAACACCATCCGGCTGTGCGATGGACTGGCGCAGAGCATCGATTACTGGGCCTTCTCCGACGTGTTCGAGGAGCAGGGCGTGGTGCGCACGCCCTTCTACGGCGGCTTCGGTCTGGTAGCCGCCGACCATATCGACAAGCCCGCCTTGAATGCCTTTCGGCTGCTGCACAAGCTCGGGGATCGGCGCATCGCGCTCGATTCGCAGTCGGCGCTGGCGACCAGCAGCGCCGATCATGAGCTGATTGTGGCGTTATGGAACTATGCACCGCCCTCGGGTTCGGGCCCGAACTACACGGCACCCGGGACGTCAGCGGGGCCTGCCCGTACGTTTCATCTGCTGATACGCAACGCAGCTTCCACCGACGTGAGCATCTGGCGTGTCGATGACGATCACGGCAACGCGCTCAAGAGCTTCGATGCCATGGGGCGCCCAAGCGGCGATCTGACACGTGCACAGGTGCAGCGCCTGCAGGCTGCGGCGGCGCTTGCGCCGCCCGAACATGCCCGGCTGCATGCGGGGAGCCTGGACGTGACGGTACCGGCGCACGGACTGGCGCTGCTGAGCTTCGCTGCTCCCGCGGCCGGCCCCCGGGCTGCCGCCGCCGTCACACGGGCGCCAGGCGCATCGTTATAATCGCGGATCTCAATGCGCGGCCCTCTGCCGCGCTTGCCAGCGCGGAGGATCTATGGCTGACAGCTTCAAAGCCCGCACGACGCTGAAGTCCGGAGCGGAAAATTTCGAGATCTTCAGCCTGCCCGCGCTCGGCACCGAGAAGGTGGCGCGCCTGCCGTACTCGCTGAAGATTCTGCTCGAGAATCTGCTGCGCTTCGAGGACGGTGTGACCGTGAAGCGTGCCGACATCGAGGCGCTGCTCAACTGGGATCCCAAGGCGCAGCCGCACTACGAGATCTCCTTCACGCCCGCACGCGTCATCATGCAGGACTTCACCGGTGTGCCGGCCATCGTCGATCTGGCGGCCATGCGTGAGGCCATGCAGCGGCTTGGCGGCAACGCCGATGAGATCAACCCACTGGCGCCCGCGGAGCTGGTCATCGACCACTCCGTGCAGGTCGACAGCTACGGCACGCCCAATGCGCTCGCCGAGAACAATCGCATCGAGTTCGAGCGCAACGCCGAGCGCTACGCCTTCCTGCGCTGGGGTCAGTCGGCGTTTCGCAATTTCAAGGTGGTGCCGCCCAACACCGGCATCGTGCATCAGGTCAATCTCGAATACCTCGGCCGCGTGGTGTTCGCGAAGAATGAGGGCGGCCATCGTCAGGCCTATCCCGACACCCTCGTCGGCACCGATTCGCACACCACGATGATCAACGGTCTGGGCGTGCTCGGCTGGGGCGTGGGCGGCATCGAGGCCGAGGCGGCCATGCTCGGCCAGCCGGTCACCATGCTCATCCCGCAGGTCGTGGGCGTGCGCCTCAGCGGCAGCCTTCCCGCCGGGGCCACAGCCACGGACCTCGTGCTCACCGTCACCGAGCTGCTGCGCAAGAAGGGCGTGGTGGATAAGTTCGTCGAGTTCTTCGGCGATGGGCTTGCGAACCTGCCGCTGGCCGATCGCGCCACCATCGGCAACATGTCCCCGGAATTCGGCAGCACCTGCGCGATCTTTCCGATCGACGAGGAAACGCTGCGCTATCTGCGGCTCTCGGGTCGTCCCGCCGAGCAGGTGCGGCTGGTCGAGGACTATGCGCGCGCCCAAGGGCTGTGGCGCGCCAATGGTGCGCCCCCGGCGCAGTACTCGGACCTGCTGGAGCTGGACCTCGGCACCATCGAGCCCTCGCTCGCAGGCCCGAGCCGGCCGCAGGATCGCGTGCCGCTGCGCACGGCCAAGGGCGTGTATCAGAAGCAGCACGCTCGCATGGCCGAAGAGCGCAGCAAGCGCCACGCGGCGGGTGGCAAGGCGGGCAGCGCCAGTGCTGCCCTCGGGCGCGCCGCTCTCACTCTCGACGGCCGCGCGCTGCAGCTCACGGACGGTGCCGTCCTCATCGCAGCGATCACCAGCTGCACCAATACGTCCAACCCGTCGGTGCTCATGGCCGCGGGCCTGCTGGCGCGCAACGCGCATCGCCGTGGGCTCACGGCGCGTCCGTGGGTCAAGACCAGTCTGGCCCCTGGCTCGCGCGTGGTGACCGACTACTTAAAGCGCGCAGGGCTCCTCAGCAAGCTCGAGAGCCTCGGCTTCGACCTCGTCGGCTATGGCTGCACCACCTGCATCGCCGCAGGAACGCCCGTCTTGCTGGCCGATGGCACCAGCCGTGCCATCGAGACGCTGCCGCAGGCCGGGGGCGCCAGAGTGTACGGCCCCAACCGCGACAAGCGCCTGGGCATGGCGCTGCAGAGCCAGAAGATGGTTCAGGGGCAGCGCGAGTGCGTCTCGCTGGTGCTTCAGGATGGCCGCACGCTCGATTGCACGCCCGACCACAAGCTGCTGCGCTCGGATGGCTGCTGGGTGCGCGCGGATGAGCTGGTGCTCGGACGCGACCGGGTCGTCATGGGACTGGAGGCGCCGCTCGATCAGCCGGCGGCGGATGAAGCCGGCTACGGGCTGCAGGCCGGGGAGCTGAGCTTCAATTTCGCAACTGCGCATGAGCGCCGCCGCGCACTGGCATTCGCGCGCCTGCTGGGCCACGTTCTGAGCGATGGCTCGATGAGCGTTACGGGCCAGGTCCGAATGCACGTCGGGCAGGCGCTCGATCGGGAAGCGGCGCTGAACGATATCGAACTGCTCACCGGTAAGCGCCCGCAGGGCAGCCGCTATGACGAGCGCAAATGGAGCATCGTGCTGCCACAGGAGCTGACACGCGCCATCGCGGCGCTGCCGGGCGTCGTGGTCGGCCGTCGGATCGATCAGCCACCTTCGCTGCCGCACTTCGTTCAGGCAGAGCACTGTCCGGTCGCGCTGGTGCGCGAGTTTCTGGGCGGCATGTTCGGCGCCGACGGTCATGCTCCGGTATTGCATCGTCACGGGGCAGATGAAGACGATGCGCTCCTGCAGGCTCCCGCCTTCTCGCACAGTGCGAAGCCGGAGCACGTGACGCAGCTCAAGCAGCTCATGCGCTCGCTGATCGATCTGCTCACGCGCTGCGGGGTCAAGGCCCAGGGCGCGAAGATTGATGAGTTCGCCACACGTCGCTCTTTGTCGAGCTATCCGCCCGCGCGCGATGCGATCGCGCGAACGGAGGTGCGACTGCAGCTGACCCACGGCCTCTCCTTCGTCCGACGTGTGGGATTTCGTTACTGCGTCGACAAGGCGCTGCGTGCCAGCGCTGCGGCCGTGTACTGGCGCACCATCGACAGCATCAACCGCCAGCGCCTGTGGATGGCGGATCGGCTGGAAGACCTGCATCAGCAGCACGACTTTTCCTTTCCGGACAGTCGCCGTATCGCCGCCGCAGAACTGATCAGGCGCGATACGCCGGTCTTTGCGCACTATTCGCTGCTGGAAGGTCATGACCGCTTCGAGCGGCTGCCGAGCCGGCAGACAGCGCCTTTCAAACCCCTGCACCGCGACAGCTGCGGCTTTCCTTCGCCCGTACGGCTTCTGCGGGACATCGGAGCGCGCGACTGGTTCGCCGCGCTACAGGATCGGGGCGATGAGCCGGCCGCATCCTCGAGGCGCTACTGCAACGAAAAGGATGCGATGAGTCTGCCGACCTTCGCGCTGCAGGTCATCGACCGGCGCGAGATCGGAACCCGTGCGGTATTCGATATCGCGGTGGATGATCTGCATGCTTTCGTGGCAGGTACGGTCTGCGTGCATAACTGCATCGGTAACTCCGGCCCCCTCAAGCCCGAGATTTCCGCCGCCGTGAAGGCCGGCGACATCATCGGCTGCTCGGTGCTCTCGGGCAATCGCAATTTCGAGGGACGTGTGCATCCGGAGGTGCGCATGAACTTCCTCGCCTCCCCGCCCCTGGTGGTCGCCTATGCGATCGCTGGCACGCTCGATATCGACCTGAATCAGGAACCGCTCGGGCAGGGAACGGACGGCAAGCCCGTCTACCTGCGCGACATCTGGCCGCCAGCCAGCGAAGTCGCCGAAGCCGTACAGCACAATCTCGACTCCGAAATGTTCCGCCGCAGCTACGGCAGCGTATTCACCGGCGATGAGCGCTGGCAGGGCATTCAGGTACCACCGGGCAAGCTTTATGCCTGGGATGCCAAGTCCACCTACGTAAAGAATCCGCCCTACTTCGAGGGCATGGGCATGCAGCCGGCAGCGGTTGCCGCCATCCGCGGCGCGCGGGTGCTGGCGCTCCTGGGTGACTCGGTCACCACCGATCACATCTCGCCGGCGGGCAACATCGCGCGTAACAGCCCGGCGGCGCAGTACCTGATGCAGCAGGGCGTACAGCCGGCGGATTTCAATCAGTACGGTGCACGGCGCGGCAACCACGAGGTGATGATGCGCGGTACCTTCGCCAACATCCGCCTGCGTAATCTGCTGGTGCCGGGCACCGAGGGTGCCGTCACGGTGCATCTGCCCGATGGCGAACAGATGAGCATCTTCGACGCCGCCATGCGCTACAAGGCCGAGGGCATTGCGCAGATCATCCTCGCCGGCAAGGAGTACGGCACCGGCTCGTCACGCGACTGGGCGGCCAAGGGTCCCATGCTGCTGGGCGTGCGCGCCGTCATCGCTGAGAGCTTCGAGCGCATCCACCGCTCCAACCTCATCGGCATGGGCGTGCTGCCGCTGCAGTTCAAGGACGGGCAGAACGCACAGTCTCTCGGCCTCACCGGCCGGGAGACTTTCGACATCGCCGGCTTCGATGCGGGCGATGCGCGCACCGCGCAGGTGAGCGCCCACGGTGCGCCGGGCGCGAAACCCGTGCAGTTCGAAGTGCGTGTGCGCATCGATACACCCAAGGAGCGTGACTATTACCGCCACGGCGGCATCCTGCACTACGTGCTGCGTCAGCTCGCCGCCCAGACCCGCGCCGCCTGAGGCTGGCGACGCGGGAGCGGCGGCGGCGATCCTCGGGACGCCCCCGCGGTGAGCGCCGATCAGCTCCCGCAGGCCCGCCCCGTGGCGGTCTTCGATCTGGACGGCACCATCACCCGGTTCGATACGCTCGGTCCATTCCTCATGGCGTGTCTGGCGCGCCGCCCATGGCGACTGGCGCGGCTGGCCTTGGTGCTACCGGCGGCGGCGCGCTACCTCATCCAGCGTGATCGCGGCGCGCTCAAAGGCGCGCTGTTGCATGCGGCCCTGGGGGGACTGTCGCGCGTGTGGCTTGCCGAGCGCAGCGCGGTATTCGTGCGCTGGGTGCTGCGCCGCGCGCTGTACGCCGAGGCGCTGGAGAGCATCGACAGGCATCGCTTGCGAGGCGATCGGCTGATGCTGATGTCAGCCAGCACCGACCTGTACATTCCGCAGCTCGCCGAGGCGCTCGGCTTCGAGCTGGTGCAGTGCTCGCAGGTGCGCTGGGAGCATGATGGGCGTCTGGATGGCCGGCTCGATGGCGCCAACTGCCGCGGGCTCGAGAAGCAGCGGCGCCTGCAGGCGCTGATCGAACGCGAGCGTCCCGCGCGTGTCTATGCTTATGGCAACAGCGCAGCGGACGTGCCGCACCTGCTGCTGGCGCAGGAGGGATACCTGGTGAACGGTCCGCGGCGCCTGGCGCTCCCAGCTGTCCTGCACCGCGTGAACTGGTCGCGACGTGCACAGCCCACCCTGACAAACGGCAGGCTTCGCGCGT
>DATBPG010000054.1:0-7046 GCA_036561485.1 Steroidobacteraceae bacterium
CGCCGATTTTGTGTTGGCCAAGCGATGCTCCGCACCGGTTCGTGCTTGAAGGGCGCGGCAGTCTGCCGAGGCGCCCGTGCCTTGTCAATCGCCGGCCCACAGGGGGCACTTCCCCCGGAAGCACCCCCTGATCCGCTATAATTTTTCGTTTGACAGCGTGTTTTTCGGCGACATGGAGCTCATTCGGGGACCGGCGGCGCCGCGGGGCGTGCAGTGTGTCGTGACCATCGGCAGCTTCGATGGTATCCACCTGGGCCATCAGGCACTGATCGAGCGGCTCAAATGGCACGGTCGACGCCTGCGCCTGCCCACCATGATGCTGAGCTTCGAACCGCTGCCGCGCGAGTTCCTGCAGCGCTCGGATCCGCCGGCGCGCCTGACGAATTTTCGCGAGCGCTGGCGCCTGCTGGCCGGCTTTGGGCTCGACCGGCTCTGGCTGCTGCGCTTCGATGAGGCGCTGCGCCTGTCCTCGGGCAGCGAATTCATGCAGCTGCTCGCGGCCGCGCAGGCGCGCGTGATCGTCGTCGGGCACGACTTTCACTTCGGCCGCGGCGGGGAGGCCAGCGCTGCCTGGTGTGCCGGGCGTGCCGGCGCCTTCGGCTTCGAAGTGGACGTGGTGGCTCCGGTGCAAGTGCTGGGGGAGCGCGTCAGCAGCGGCCGGGTGCGCGCTGCGCTGCAGGCGAGCGACTTTACGGCGGCGGCGCAGCTGCTGGGACGCGACTACTGCATGCGCGGGCGCGTGCGCAGCGGTAATCGCCTCGGGCGCACGCTCGGCTTTCCGACCGCCAATATCGCAGTCAAACGCCGTCGCGTGCCGCTGCAGGGGGTCTTCGCGGTGCGCGTGCATGGCGCGGGCGGGGACGGCCGCGGTGGCGGTGGCAGTGGCAGTGGCAGTGGCGGTGGCGGGCGGCGCGCGGCGCAAGCCCCGGAGGGGGCCGGCGCCCGGCGCGGCCTGGCGGGCGTTGCCAACCTCGGTACCCGTCCCATGGTCGACGGATCTCAGATGCTGCTCGAGGCGCATCTGTTCGATTTCGATGGCGATCTGTATGGCCGGGAGCTCGAGGTGCAATTCGTCGCGCGCTTGCGCGATGAGCTGAAGTTCGAGTCCATGGCAGCAATGGTCGCGCAGATGCACCGCGATGCCGCGCAGGCGCGCGTGCTGCTGGACGCGCAATGATCCCAAGGATGTGCGAGTGACCGATTACAAGCAGACCGTGAACCTGCCGCAGACCGAGTTCCCCATGAAGGCGGACCTCGCGCGGCGCGAGCCCGAGCAGCTCTCGCGCTGGCAGCAGCAGCAGATCTATCAGCGCATGCGCGAGGTCGCGCGCTCGCGCCCGCCGTTCGTGCTGCACGATGGGCCGCCGTATGCCAACGGCGCGATTCACCTCGGGCACGCGGTCAACAAGATCCTCAAGGACATCATCGTCAAGTCGCAGTCGATGGACGGGCGCGATGCGCCGTACGTGCCCGGCTGGGACTGTCATGGCCTGCCGATCGAGCTGGCGGTCGAGAAGAAGCACGGCAAGCCGGGCGCCAAGCTGGATGCGGCGCAGTTCCGCGCTGCCTGCCGCGCCTTCGCGCAGGCGCAGATCGATGCGCAGCGCGCGGACTTTCAACGTCTGGGTGTGTTCGGCGACTGGGCACATCCCTATCTGACGATGGATCCGCGCTACGAGGCACAGCAGATCCGCTCGCTCGGCCACATCATTCGCAATGGCCACCTCTACCGCGGCGCCAAGCCGGTGCACTGGTGCCTGGATTGCCGCTCCGCGCTCGCCGAAGCCGAGGTCGAATACGAGGACCACGTGTCCCCCGCGATCGACGTCGCCTTCGCGGTGCAGGAGATCGGCGAGTTCGCGCGCCGCACGGATCTGCCGGTTGCGCGCCTCGGCCCGCGTGTCGCGCTGGTGATCTGGACCACGACACCCTGGACGCTGCCCGCCAATGAGGCGGTCGCGCTGCGCGAGGACTTCGATTACGTCGCGGTCGCGCTGCCAGCGGATGCAGCTCCCGGGCCGGCCTTCGCCGAGGCGCGCGTCATCGTGCTGGCGGCAGGCCTGCTGGAGGCGACGCTTGCGCGCTATGGCGTCGGCACGCATCAGGCGCAGACGCTCGGCAGCTTCAAGGGCCATGTGCTCGAGGGCCTGATGCTCGAGCATCCCTTCCTGCCGCGTCAGGTCCCGGTCGTGCTGGGCGAGCATGTGACGCTCGACGCCGGCACCGGTGCCGTGCACACCGCCCCCGCGCATGGCCAGGAGGATTACCTCGTCGGCCTGCGCTATGGGCTGCCGGTGGTCAATCCGGTGGGAGCGGACGGGCGCTTCGGGCCGGACATCCCGCTGGTGGGCGGGGTGCCCATCCAGAAAGCCAATGACGTGATCATCGCCGAGCTCGAGCATCGCGGGGCGTTGCTGCACCGGGAGAAGCTGCGGCACAGCTACCCGCACTGCTGGCGGCATCACTCCCCTGTCATCTTCCGGGCGACCCCGCAGTGGTTCATCAGCATGGATCAGCGCGGGCTGCGCTCGCATGCGCTGCGCGATATCCGCGCCGTGCGCTGGACGCCCGCCTGGGGCGAGCAGCGCATCACCAGCATGATTGCGGATCGGCCGGACTGGTGCATCTCACGCCAGCGCACCTGGGGCGTGCCCCTGGCGCTGTTCGTGCACCGGCAAAGCGGTGCGTTGCATCCGCGCACCGAAGAGTTGCTCGAAGCGGTCGCCGCGCGTGTCGAGCGCGACGGTATCGATGCCTGGTTCGCGCTTGATCCTGCCGATCTGCTGGGCGAGCAGGCCGCGCAGTACGAGAAGCTGCAGGACGTCATGGATGTCTGGGCCGACTCCGGACTGTCCTTCGAGTGTGTGGCGGCGCTGCGCGAGGACTTTCACGCCCCCGTCGATCTGTATCTGGAAGGCTCCGATCAGCATCGCGGCTGGTTCCACAGCTCGCTGCTGATGTCCGAGGCGCTTTATGCGCGCGCCCCCTACCGCGGGGTGCTCACCCACGGCTTCACCGTCGATGAGCAGGGCCGCAAGATGTCCAAGTCCCTCGGCAATGGTATCGAGCCGCAGGACATCCTGCGCACGCTCGGTGCCGATGTGCTGCGCCTGTGGGTCGCGGCCACCGACTACGCCCATGAGATGAGTCTCTCGCAGGAGATCCTCAAGCGCATCACCGACTCCTATCGCCGCATGCGCAATACCGTGCGCTTCCTGCTCGGCAACCTGCATGACTTCGATCCGGCGCGCGATGCAGTGGCGCTCAGTGAGCTCGTGGAGCTCGACCGCTGGGCGATCGGACGCACGCGCACGCTGCAGGAGGAGATCGTTGCGCACTATCGCAGCTACGCCTTCCACCTCATCTACCAGAAGGTGCACAACTTCTGCGTTGTGGACCTGGGCGGGCTGTATCTGGAGATCGTGCGCGACCGGCTCTACACCACCCCGGCAGCCAGCCATGCGCGCCGCTCGGCGCAGACGGCGCTGTGGCATACGGCGGAAGCGATGGTGCGCTGGCTTGCACCCATCCTGGCGTTTACAGCGGAAGAAATGTGGCGGCATCTGTCTGCAGACAGGCCCGAGTCCGTTTTTCTCTCCACGTGGCACACACTGCCCCCGCCGGCCGCCGACCCTGTCGACTGGGACCTGCTCTTTGGCCTGCGCAAGGACGTGGCGCGCGAGCTCGAGCGCCTGCGCATCGCCGGGCAGATCGGCGCGCCGCTGGATGCGGAGCTGACGATCTGGTGCGTGCCCGAACAGCACCAGCGCAGCAGCGCGCTCGGAGCGGAGCTGCGCTTCTTCACGGTGACGTCCGAGACGAGCCTGCATCGCGTGTCTGCCGAGAGCGTCACGCAGCTGTCAGCCGATGTCGCTCGCTCACCTGCGGGGGTTGCAGCCGAGGCGGTGCCCGCTGCGAGCATGCCGGGTGTGTGGCTCGCCGTGCGTCCCAGTGCGGCCGCAAAGTGCGTGCGCTGCTGGCATCATCGTCCCGACGTCGGTGCTGCTGGCGCGCATCCGCAGCTCTGCGCCCGCTGCGTTGGCAATCTGTCCATGCCGGGCGAGACGCGGAGGCACTGTTGATGCCCGCGCGTGGCAGTCTGCCCTACGTCTGGCTGTCGCTTGTCATCGTGGTGCTCGACCAGCTCACCAAGGCCTGGATCGTCGCGAGAATCGGTCTGTTTCAGGCCGTGAACGTGCTGCCGATACTGCAGATCACGCACGTCTACAATCGCGGCGCCGCCTTCAGCTTCCTCAACGAGGCTTCCGGGTGGCAGCGCTGGGCATTCGCGGGGCTGGCGGTCATCGTCAGCGTGCTGCTGCTCGGCTGGCTGCGTCAGATCGATCGGCGCGAAGTGGCGCTGGCCACGGGCGTGGCGCTGGTGCTCGGGGGGGCCATCGGCAACCTCATCGATCGGCTGCGGCTCGGGCGCGTGGTCGACTTCGTGGCCGCCCACTGGGGTCCACACTACTTTCCGACCTTCAATCTGGCCGATTCTGCCATCACCATCGGGGTCATTCTGTGGCTTGCGGACGCGTGGCTCGAAGCGCGACACAAAGCCCGGTAAGATCGGACGCATGAAAATGCTGCTCGCCAATCCCCGCGGCTTCTGTGCCGGCGTCGACCGAGCCATCGAGATCGTCGAGCGCGCGCTGCGCATGTTTGGTGCCCCCATCTATGTGCGCCACGAGGTGGTGCATAACCGCCACGTCGTCGATCGGCTGCGCGGGATGGGTGCGGTGTTCGTCGAGGAGCTCGAGGAGGTGCCGCCCGGCGCCACGGTCATCTTCTCGGCGCATGGCGTATCCACGGCGGTGGAGCGCGAGGCCGCGCAGCGCGGCCTGCAGATCTTCGATGCCACCTGCCCGCTGGTCAGCAAGGTCCATATGGAAGTGGCGCGCTACGCGCGCGAGGGGCGGGACGTTATTCTGATCGGCCACCACGGCCACCCGGAGGTCGAGGGCACCATGGGCCGCTTCGACAGCAGTCAGGGCGGCCGCATGCATCTGGTCGAGAACCTCGAGGATGTGGCGCGCCTGAGTGTGCGCGATCCGGACCAGCTCGCGTTCGTCACCCAGACCACGCTGTCGGTCGACGACACCGCGGCGATGGTGGCGGCGCTGCGCGAGCGCTTCCCGAGCCTGCAGGCCCCGCGGCGCGAGGATATCTGCTACGCCACTCAGAACCGTCAGGACGCGGTCAAGGACCTGCTATCGCAGTGCGATCTGCTCATCGTGGTGGGCTCGCGTACCAGCAGCAATTCCAATCGTCTGCGGGAACTGGCGGATCGGGCCGGCATTCCGGGTTATCTCGTCGATGATGCGCGCGACCTCAAGCGCGAGTGGCTCGAGGGCCGCAGTGCCGTGGGCGTCACGGCCGGCGCATCTGCCCCCGAAGTGCTGGTCCAGCAGGTCATCGACCAGCTACGCGGCTGGGGGGTCGAGGCCCCGGCGGAGCTGTCGGGAATCGAGGAAAAGGTCATTTTTGGGTTGCCGCGAGCGCTGCGCGCGGCCGTCTGACGCCCGCCCGGGAGACCCTGAGCTGTGGCGCTATAATGGCGCCCATGACGCATGAGGCCGTGCTAGCAGACCCCCCGTCGTCGTCGGCTGCCCAGCGCCTGGCGGCGTGCGGCATTCGCGTGACCCCCCAGCGCCTGCAGCTCGCAAGCCTGCTATTGTCGGCTCCCCAGCACCTGTCGGCCGAGCAGATCGCCGAGGCACTGCGGCAGGGCGGCACCCGCGTCTCCAAGGCGACGGTCTACAACACGCTGAACCTGTTCGCCGCCCGTGGCCTCATCCGTCAGGTCAATCTCGACGGCAACTGCGCCTGGTTCGACTCGAACGTGGCGCCGCACTATCACTTCCATGACCAGCAGACCGGCGCACTGCTGGATGTGGAGCCGCGCGATGTGCAGTTCAGCCGTCTGCCCGCGCCGCCCTCGGGAATGGAAGTGGCCGGCATCGACGTGGTCATCCGCCTGCGCCGGCGCAGCGACTAGGCCGGGTAGCCGCAGCGCGTCGCGGCCGCTACCATAGACGCGCTGTCGAGCGCCCCCATCTCCCGTGCCGGAGTAGCTCAGTTGGTAGAGCGGCGCATTCGTAATGCGTAGGTCGTAGGTTCGACTCCTATCTCCGGCACCAATCCCCCTCGTCCAAGGACGTCCAGAGACGTCCGACGTCATCCAAGAAGTGCCTGTTTTTAAAGAGTTTATGCTCCGCTACGTCCAGGGCGGTCGGTTGACAGCCAGGGGTCGGTGCGGGTACGAATGCGGGTACGCGAAGACAAAAAGGGGCTCCGTACCCGCATCGTCGTACCCATATGCCACTTTCGGAATATCAGATCCGTGCGGCCAAACCGCGTGAGAAGCCCTACAAGCTGACGGACGGCCAGGGGCTGGTATTGCTGGTCTCCCCGACCGGCGCGCGGCTCTGGCGGCTGCGCTACCGGTTTGCCGGGCGCGAGGGAATGATCTCTGTCGGTAGCTACCCGGCCACCAGCCTCAAGGAGGCGCGCGAGCGGCGGGATGCTGCCCGCAAGCAGATCGAAGCCGGGCTGAATCCATCCAGCATTCGGGCCGAGGCCCGCGAGCGGCGGAACGTGACCTTCGAGGCCATCGCGACGGAATGGCTCGCCAGGCAGACCTTCACCGAGAAGACGCGCACCAAGGCCGAGTGGATGATCCATGACCTGGTCGTGCCGTACATCGGCTCGCGGCCGATCCATGAACTCACGTCCCCCGAGATCCTTGCGGTGCTGCGGCGCATCGAGGCGCGTGGGCGGCTCGAGACCTGCCACCGTGCCAAGTGGCGTATCGGCCAGATCATCCGCTACGCAGTGTCCACGGGCCGCGCCCTGCGTGACCCCACAGGAGACTTGCGCGGGGCACTCAAAGCTCCCAAGACCGTCAACCGCAGCGCCATCACTGCGCCGCGCCGCTTTGGGGAGCTGCTGCTGGCCATCGATGGCTATCAGGGGCAGGGCGGCACCTGGGCGGCACTGCGACTCGCACCGCTGCTGTTCGCGCGTCCCGGCGAGTTGCGGGCCGC
>DATBPG010000055.1:0-27042 GCA_036561485.1 Steroidobacteraceae bacterium
TCACTCAGGCCATGGTAGAAAATGAGGCGGCCGCCATGGGCCCTGAAGGACGAGAGGTTGGTCCACGCATTGGTGTCCCCGGCCATCTCCCGGCCATCGTGCGCGGCAAAAGCCTCGGCTTCCACGTCCATGCTGGTACCGGTCGGGGTGGAACCTTCCGGAATGGTGCCGCCATAGAGCAGACCCGGAATTCCGCGACCGTGAAAGGCAATGCCGCTGTCGTACGGATACCCGGGATAGACCTGGATGCCGGAGCGGGTCGTCGGTCCGGCGAAAGCTCGCCGGATGGCCTGGACCTGAGCCCCCGTGAGGCAGCCATCGTTCTTGGCGCCGGCGCACTGCAGTGCCCGGGGATCGAAGTGACAGTCGCGCACATCGAAAATCATGTTGTCCCTGACCCCATCGAGCCCATCGCATGACTTCAGCAGGCTCGCGATGATCAGGCGCCGATCGGTATCGGACAGGGCCTGCGCAGTCAGGGAGCGCCCCTGTGCATCCTTGGGCGCCGCAGTGTTGAGCGCCACCGTGACCCAGCGCAGCCCGAGGTTCGAATAGTTGGTGCGCATCGCGGGCGAGCCGGCGACGATGCCATCGAATTCGAGCGGGTATCGCTGCGCGGCGATCATCGCCTCGCGACCGCCCGTCGAGCAGCCGATGAAGTAGCTGTGCGAGATCGCGCGGCTGTAATGCCTCGTGATCAGCGGCCGCGCGACCGCCATGACCTTGCCGACGGACTGATAGAGAAAGTCGAGTGCAGCCTGCTGATCATGCAGAAAAGAGGCGTCGAATCCGGCTGCCTCATGTCCCGAGTCGCTGTCGACCACGGCAAATCCACGCGCCAGCGCAGGCATGGCGCCGGCCGCGACCGCGCCGATGGGAGGCTGCACGGAGCCGTCGAGACCACCGCCACCCTGGTACAGAAGCCGGCCGTTCCAGCGCTCGGGCATTGCAACCGCGAAGTGAATGCCATAGGCATGGTCGCCGGCACCGGTATGCGCACCGATCAATCCATCGACACGGCAGTAGGCGGGAGCCTGAAAGGAGAGCGGCGGGGCCCCGCGCGCAGCCGCGTATGGGCCTGCGGGCACGTCTCTGGCGCCGGTAATGGACACGCCGGTCGCTGAAAACTTGAGCAGCTCGGCGCAACCTGGGCCGGCCTGCGCCGCGCCGGCGGCCATCAGCAGCAACAGCAGCAGCGCCAACCGATACGTACGGTCCTTCATAAGTCCCCCCCCGGGAAGTCACCGCTCAAGCGTCGTAGGTCTTTGCGTCATCCCCTCGAGCGCATGCGGGCGGGACTGTAACGAAGAGGCTCGTGAAGCGCCATGCATCGACCGCAGCAAATCACAGCGCCGAGGAATCGGGGAGCAGCTGTCCCGGATCGATCGGCAGGTTACGGATGCGCTTGCCGGTGGCGGCAAACAATGCATTGGTCAGCGCAGGCAATGCCGGCGGCAGAGTCGGCTCGCCCAGTCCGGTCGGCGGATGATCCGTGATGTTGAAATGCACCTCGACCGGCGGCGCCTCACGGATGCGCAGCAAGCCGAAGGTGTTGAAATTCTCGTTGACCACTGCCCCGTTCTCGACGCGGATGGCCTGATGCAGCGCCGAGCCCAGGCCGTCGAGAATGGCTCCCTGCGCCTGGTTGTAGGCTCCGGCCGGATTGACGACCTGCCGGCCGATGTCCACGGCGGCCCACACCTTGTGAATCTTCGGCACGCCGCGCTCGTCAACGCTCGCCTTGACCACTTCCGCGACGTAGCCGAGATGGCTGTAGCAGAACGCCAGCCCCATGCCCACACCCTTCGGCAGGGACTGCCGCCCGCCCCACCCCGATTTTTCGGCAACCAGCTGCAGCACTGCGCGGACGCGACCGGTATCGAACGGTGGTAGACGACTGCCGAAGGCCGACGGCGGTGCCGGAAACACGCGGGGCGGCCCGTACAACGTCAGGCGCAGCTCGAGCGGATCACGCCCGGCGGCGTGTGCCAGCTCGTCGAGAAACGACTCGAACGCAAAACACAGACCATTATTGAGCGGGTTGCGCCAGGAGCCGGTCGGCAGGCCCAGTTCGATGAGGGACTGACCGTACTGCAGATTCGGCACGAAGCCGGCCGGAAAGTAGTCCGGCGGCAGCTCCGCGCGCCGCGCCACCTTGCCGTGCTGCCCAAAGGTGATGAAGTGATCGGAGAAGGCCGCGACGCCGCCCCGCGCATCCAGTGCGCCCTTGAAATGGTGGAAGCCCCCGCATCGATATACGTCGTGCTGGATATCCTGCCGCCGATTCCACAGCAGCTTGACCGGCTTGCCGATCTGACGCGAAATCGCGGCCGCCTCGACGCTGTAGTCGTTCTCCCCGCGCCGGCCGAATGCGCCTCCCACGCGCGTCATGTGCACCGTGATACGGGCCGGATCGATCCGGAGCGTCGTCGCAATCAACGTGCGCGCGCCACCGGGCGATTGCGTGGGGGACCAGATCTCCAGTGTGCCGTCCGGCTTGGCCCAGGCGGTGCAGTTCATCGGCTCGAGCGGCACATGGGCCAGAAACGGCGTGGAATAGGACGCATTGAGCGTCTTCGCCGCGCCTTGAAACGCCCGCTCGACATCACCGTCGCGCCGCAGGATCTGCTGCGGTGCCTGCACGGCGAAGGCTGCCGCCTGTCGTTCGTATCCCGCGGAGCTCTGGGTGGCTGCGGGGTTGTCTGCCCACTGCACCTGCAGACTGTCCAGCGCCTTATTCGCCTGGTGCCAGCGATCGGCAACGATGGCCACGCCGTCCACCAGACCGCGGCTGAACACGGCGGCCGGATCGCCGTGAATGATGAACGCGTCGCGCACCCCCGGCAGCGCCTTGATCTGCTCCAGGTTGGCACTGACTGCACGGCTGCCAAACACCGGCGCCTTCTCGTAAACCGCATACAGCATGCCGGGCACCTGCTGGTCGATTCCGAACAGGGGCTCGCCAGCCAGCACCCGCGGGCCGTCCACCTGCGGCGTGAAATGGCCGATGATCCTGTAATCTCTTGGATCCTTCAGCGCTACCGTCTTCAGATCCGGGGGAGCAACGCGCACGGCGCGGCGGGCCAGAGCCTCATAGCGCAGCGAGCGGCCTGTTGCGCGGTGGTGCACGACGCCCGCCTCGGTGCTGCACTCCGAAGCCGGCACACGCCAGCTGCGCGCTGCCGCGGTGAGCAGCATCTGACGGCCGGCAGCTCCCGCGCGGCGCATGGGATCCCAGTTGGTCGGCGTCGACATGCTGCCGCCCGAGGCCTGGGGTCCATAAACGGCGGGGTCCAATGGCGCGTACTCGGTGCGTACGTTTTCCCAGGCCACATCCAGCTCATCGGCGATCATCATCGGCAGCGAGGTCTTGACCCCCTGTCCCATCTCCGGGTTCTTCGCCATGATCGTGACGATGCCGTCGGGGGCGATACGGATGTAGCCTGTCAGGACTATCGCCGCTCCTGCTCCCGCGCGCTCGTCTGAGCGTCCGGGAACGGCTTCGGCCGGGCGCGGCAGACTTACGGCCAGCATCAACCCGCCGCCGGCGAGCAGGCTCGCCTTCAGAAAGGCGCGGCGGGCAAGATCCGGCTCGAATTCGGGTTGTGACGGGACGGAACGAACCAGCGAGGTAGCGCGAACCATGATGACACCTCGATATCCGTGTCGACGGGTCGATCGTGCCGCGATTGTGCGTCAGTCGCCCCGTGGCCGCCAGCACCGCCCTGCTGCCGCCGGTATCCGCATCGCGGCGGCCGCCGCCAGCCAGACCGTCTGTGCGTCCGAAAATACCGCAGTATCCGTAACTTGGGCTTCTTCGGCGCCGCGCAGCGCGCGCCGTGTCGCCGGCGGCATCGTCCGCATTCTGGCCTGCGTACTGGCGCTGGTGGGGATGGGGCCCGGCCTGCACGCCCGCGGCGCGCTGGCAGACCCGGCAGCGCGCGTGCGCTTCTACGACGGCAACTTCGAATGCTACGCAGCCCCGCTGGCGCTGCGGCTGCCCGACACCTATGCACAGCTGCTGCACCTCGGGCCTGTACGAAGCAGCCGGGATGTGCGCAAGCAGAGCGAACGCGCTCTGACGACCACCCTGCGGCAGATTGAATTTCCCGGCCTGCGGATCCTGGTGTATCTCTTTTCAGCCGATCCGGATCGCTACCAGGTGGCGAGAGTGCAGATCGGTTCCGCTCACTGGCAGCTCTCGGCCCTGCAGGTGGGAACCAGCATCAATGCGGTATCGCTCAGCACGCGGTGGCCCGCCCTGCCGCGTCAGGGCAGTTGGGAGATCCAGGGAGATAGTGCACAACTGCTCGTGCGCCTCGTCGCCGGAAAGATCGCCTCTGTCGACTACTTCTGCGACTCGGGCACTGACGAATTTCGATATTGACCGCACCCGGCGCCGTGACAGGCCGATCTGAAGTCGTCAAAATCACTTCTACGAACTACGACGCTTGGGGGGCCAGATAAATGAAGAACACCCGGATCATTTGCAGGCTCCTGGCCTCATCCCTGGTAGGGTTTCTGGCCGCTCCGCTGCTGACTCTGGCACAGACAGCGCCGCCGCAGATCCCGTTCGACTCGGTACCGGATTTCCTGCAGCTGCCCGATAAGCTCTACCTGGGCGAGGTCGCGGGCGTAGCTCTGGATTCCCATCACAATATTTTCGTATTTTCGCGCGGCAATACCACCGGTCCCGCCTATGGCGCCGCCGCCGCACAACTGCTCGAATTCGATTCCCACGGTCGCTTCCTGCGCGAGATCGGCCACAACCTCTATGCCTGGTCCTTCGCGCATGCTGTTCGTGTCGATCGCCATGACAATCTCTGGGCGATGGACAAGGGCTCGGATGAAGTCGTGCGTTTCGATCCGAAGGGCCGCGTCACGCTTGTACTGGGTCGAAAATCTGAAGCCTCGGACGAGGGCGCGCACCCGCTCGCGCATCCGCGTCCGCCCCTGCCGCCCGTGGACGGTCTGTTCCGTCAGGTGACCGATGTTGCATGGGATTCCGACGACAACATCTATATCACCGACGGCTACATCAACTCCCGCGTCGCCAAGTACGACCGCGACGGCAATTGGATTGGCTCATTTGGCGCGCCGGGCACCGGCCCGGGTCAGTTCAACACGCTGCACTCCATCGTCATCGATGCGCAGAATCGGCTGTATATCGCTGACCGCGGCAATCGGCGCATCCAGGTGCTCGATACTTCCGGAAAGGTACTGAACATCTTTCACATCGACGTACCCGTGCCGCCCGACGCCCGCCCCATCCTCATGCCCGCGTCCTCCGCCGTTAACCAGCCAGGTGCTCCCTGGGCGATCTGCATCACGCCTCCACCCCACCAGGTGCTCTACGTTGCGGATGCTTTCCCCGGCAGGATTTACAAGCTATCGCTCGATGGACAGGTGCTGGGCTGGCTCGGAAAGGCGGGTCATCAGCTCAAGCAGTTCGGTTGGATTCACGAACTGGCCTGTCCGTCGGAAAACGAGGTCTACGCAGCGGAGCTGTTGAACTGGCGTGTCCAGAAGCTGCTGCTGCATCCTCGATAAAGGCGTGCACCGATGGCATACGCCGCCGATCGGTGCAGCCGGCGCTAGGAGCCCGTCCGAGTAATGCTTCCGCTACACTTGCGTGAGGTTATTCGGGGATCAAGCTGCATGGCGAAGACCTTCCGTGAGTGGAACGTGGAACAGAGCTGGCTGCTGCCGCCCTCGGTGATGGATTTTGTGCCGGCCGATCACGTGGCGCACTTTGTGCGCGACACGGTGCGCGAGCAGCTGGACCTGAGCGAGATTGTGGCCCCCTACGAGCAGGAAGAGCGCGGCTTCCCGCCCTACCACCCGGTGATGATGACGGCGCTGCTGCTGTATGCGTACTGCCAGGGGGTGTATTCCTCGCGGCGCATTGCCCGGGCCTGTGAGGAGCGGGTGGACTTCATGGCGGTGACGGGGTTGAACCGGCCGGACTTTCGCACCGTGAGCGATTTTCGCAAGCGCCACCTGCCCGCCCTTCAGGGGCTGTTCGTGCAGGTGCTGCGCCTGTGCCAGAGAAGCGGGCTGGTGAGCCTGGGGCACGTGGCGCTGGATGGCACCAAGATCAAGGCCAATGCCAGCAAGCACAAGGCGATGAGCTACGAGCGCATGGGCGAGAGTGAGCGGCGACTCAAGCGCGAGGTCAAGGACTGGTTCGAGCGCGCCCGCAGTGTCGATGAGATTGAGGATCGGCAGCACGGAGCCGCACGAGGCGGCGATGAGCTGCCGGACTGGGTCGCCGACAAGCAGCGGCGGATCCAGAAGATCCGCGAGGCCAAGGCGGCGCTGGAAGCGGAAGCTCGCTCGCAGGGCAAAGAGGCTCCCAAGCCCGACGCGCAGCGCAACTTCACCGATCCGGACAGCGCCATCATGGGCAAGCGTGGCAAGGAGTACGTGCAGGCGTACAACGGGCAGGCCGCCGTGGATGAGAAGGCGCAGGTCATCGTCGCACAGAGCCTGAGCAACTGCGCAGCCGATGCGCAGCAGCTCGAGCCGATCGTCAAGCAGATCAAGATCAACACCGGACGGCAGGCACGGGAGTTCTCGGCCGATGCCGGCTACTGCTCGGAGGGCAACCTGGCGGTGCTGGTCCGCCATCATGTGGACAGTTACATCGCTACCGGGCGCCAGCGCCATAGCGAGGCGGCCGCGACGGGCCGACGCCGAGTGCGCGCGGGCACTCGCGTGGCGGCGATGCGCACCAAGCTGGCGCGGGCCGGTCGGCGCAGCCGCTATCGGCTCAGAAAGACATTGCCCGAGCCGGTGTTCGGGCAGATCAAACAGGCACGCGGGTTCCGGCAGTTCCTGCTGCGCGGCTTGCACCAGGTGCGAGGGGAATGGAGTTTGATCTGTACCGTGCACAACCTGCTGAAGCTGGCTAAAGCAGTGAGAGCGAGCTGAAGGCTCGCCGCGCATTGCGCCGCGCTGCCTGACCGCTCCGCTTCCGGTCACGTATTTCATGCCAATTCATTCCCTACCATCACTGCCGCCATCTTCAGAGCCCGTTACCCGGACGGGCTCCTAGGCGAGACGCTCGAGCAATGTCTGAACGGGCGCCTCGCCCGCCGCGTGCACGCGCACCGACAGCCGCTCGCGCGGATCGAGCTCGCGAGTGAGTGTGTAGGGAACGCCCTCATAGAGGCGCTCGAGCAGTGACTTCAGCGCAGGCTCGAGCTCGGCGTAGGCGGCATCGGTGTTGGGTGCCGCCAGGCGGTCGTTGGCGAAGAACTGCAGGCGATTGCCGTCGATGGTGAGTGCGCCGCCGACCTCCTCGGCCTCGCTCATGAGCTGCGCGGCTGTGAGCGCCCGGGCGGCAACACGCGCGAAGCGTTCGGGCAGCTCGCCGTCGAGCCGGCGCTTGCTGTAGTACAGCACGCCCCGCTCGTGTCCGGTCTCGTCGAGGGCGTAGTTGCCCTCGTGCGCGATCAGCATGACTCCGGGGCCGGCGGGGACGTGGCTGTAGTCGGCCACGTCGATGAGCAGATCCTGCAGCGCCTTGTGCTGAATCCAGCGGTGATACATGGGGATGAGCTTCAGGATGTCGAAGCGCTTGCCGGGTGTGGCGAAGAATTTGATGCCGAACTTGTGCAGGTCCATGCGCGTCAGCTCACCGCTTCGGCGACGGCGCCGGCGTCCGCGCCGGCCAGCGCCAGGGTGCGGTGCTCACTGAGGCGCTGATGGCAGCTGTAGGCTGCCTCGATGAACAGCTGCGCCTCCTCGACCAGGTGACGCGCCTTGTCGGCCGTGAAGCTGCGCTCGCGGTCGGCATGCCGATTCAGCAGGTACAGGGCGAATTTGCCGCCCGCGTACTGGCCGGCATCGGGCGACTGGAACAGCTGCGTGTCGTAAAAGCGCGTTCTGAACTCGCCAACGATGCGCTCGGGCTCATCGGGAAGATCCCAGAATTGCGTGCGCACCAGGCCGCGCGCCGCGATCAGCATCGACTGGTACGCGGCCTCGTCGGCCTTGGCGACCTCGCCCTGCTCCAGGTACACCTGCGCCTCGAAATTGCGCTGCTCGGCCGCCTGCAGATCGAACTCGATCTGCATCACCACCTCTCCGGCACACTCACCGGTGGTGATGTCGGCGGTCGTAAACTCGCGCGGGTCGCGCCAGTCCGAGTAGAGCGAGCGGTCCACCGCATAGGGCGGCACCGTGGCGAACGCGTCCACCATCTGCTTGAGTGCTTTCTTGCCGATGCGCGTGACATAGGCCTTGAAGCGCTCGTCCGGCGCTCGTTCGGCCAGGTAGCGCTGCGTCACGTGGTCGATGAACTCGGGGATGCGCTTGGAGGGTACCGCACCGATCGTCAGGCCGTAGGTGGCACCGTTGTTCTCCCACTCCCCGCCCATGAGCACGCGAAAGTGCGGCACCGTCGCCCCGCCGATCTTGCGCGACACGCCGTAGAAGCCGATATCCGCCAGATGATGTTGCCCACAGGAATTGAAACAGCCCGACATCTTGATATGCAGATCACGCGTGACCGGATCGATCTGCCCGTCCTTCTGGCGCTGCACGTAACGCTCGTGCAGCTCGGCGGCGAGTCCGCGCGAGGCGGCAATGCCAAGCTTGCAGGTGTCGGTTCCCGGGCAGGCGACCACGTCCTCGATCTTGCCCGCGCCCCCCAGCGCCAGGTCCAGCCGCGTCAGCTCGGCGTACAGCGCCGGCAGATCGGCCTCCAATACCCAGCGCAGCACGATGTTCTGCTCCACCGTGGTACGGATGTTGTCGCCCACGTAGCGGCGCGCCAGCGCGGCCAGCTGCCGCATCTGCCAGGAGGTGATATCGCCGAGCGGCAGCGTGACCGTTGCGACGACATAGCCCGGCTGGCGCTGTGCGTACACATTGGTCGCGCGCCAGGCCTGAAATTGCGCGTCGTCGGCCTGCGTCTGCGCGGCCGGAAGGTCTGCTGCGGCCTTGATCGGTGCCTCGTGGTGACGCTCGACATCTCCGAGGTACTCGGTCCAGCGCGGATCGGGGCGCAGGATGCGACGCTCTTCGAGCACGAGTCGACGAAATTCTTCCAGGCCGAGCTTCTCCAGCAGAAACTTCAGGCGCGCGCGGCCGCGATTGCGCTTCTCGCCCAGGCGCGCAAAGACGCGGCACACCGCCTGCGCCAGCGGCAGGATCTCCTCTTCGGGAACCGTGGCATCGAACAGCTGGGCATCGTAAGGGACCGCGCCCAGACCGCCGCCGACCACCACCTCGAAGCCACGACGCGTAACGCCGCCCGAGCTCCAGGTCTTGGCAATGAAGCCAAGATCGTGGATGTTGGTCAGGCCGCAGCTGCTGGTCTTGCAGCCGGAGAAAGCCACCTTGAACTTGCGCCCCATATCCTGAGTGTCGGGGTGGCCGAGGAGGTGGTAGGCCATGGCCTTGGCATAGGGCGTGGTATCGAAGGCTTCGCAGCGGCACACGCCGGCCAGCGAGCAGGCCGTGACGTTGCGTACCGAATTGCCGCAGGCCTCGCGCGTGGTGATGCCCGCCGCGGCCAGGCGCCGCATGAGGTCGGGCGTATCATCGATGTGTACGTAGTGCAGCTGCACATCCTGGCGTGTGGTGATGTGACAGATCGCATCGGAATACTCCTCCGCGACGTCCGCCAGCACTTCCATCTGCTGCGCATTCAGGCCGCCGAACGGAATCTTGATACGCTGCATGCCCGGCGCATCCCACAGCGTGTCGGTGCCCTTGGTGCGCGTGCTGGGATACGCCAGACTGCGCTGCGCGATACCGTCATGGCGCTGGCCGTTGTCGTAGCGCTGGCCATAGGCGCCGCGGCGCAGCCGCGTTTCCGCAAACAGCTTGTCCTCGATCTTGCCGAGCTTCTTGAGCTCGATCTGGCCTTCGAACACGTCGATCTCGCGCGCGAGCTCGACGGGCATCCGATCTGCAAGACGTTCTTTCCAGCTGGCCAATGTCTGTTCCGTAGGTGTCGCTGTGAGGATGGAAGCGCCAGTATGGGCGCGCGAACGCCCTGCAATGGCCGGGTTGGCAATGATAGGCCGCCCGCCGACTCGCTCAACAGCCCCAAGGCGATATATGCATATTCGCCGGGACGGAACCGACGCTGACACAGTTGTCGCAGCGCATTCGCCTGTCGGCGCACTGCGCGCGGCGGCCGCCGGACCAGGTTATTCTAAACATGAGGAATACTCTTTAATCTTTTGATTCCATGGGAAAACAACGCCCTGCGGGCGCACCTGAGCCGGCTGGGTATCGCTGCCGGCGCGCAGCAAGCAGGGCCCGATGCCGTCAACCGGTCGTCTGCAGCCCGCGCGCAATCCCGCTGACGCTCGCCTGCAGCGCCTCGAACAGATCGCGCGCCTGGCGCGAGCCCGTGCGCCAGCGCTCCAGCAGATCCACCTGCATGAAGTGCAGCGGATCCAGATAGGCATTGCGCAGGGCGATGGCCCGCTGCAGGGTGCGATCGCCATCGAGCAGACGCGTCGCCTCCTTGATCTGCAGCACCTCGGTGCAGCTGCGCTCGTACTCCGCACGCAGCGGTTCGCTGAAGCTGCGTAGCTCCGGGGCGACGAGCCGCTCGTAGTGCGCGACGATGGCGAAGTCCGCGCGTGCCAGCATCGCTTCGATGTCATCGATCAGGCTGCGGAAGAAGGGCCAGCCCTGATAGCAGGTACGCAGCAGCGCAAGACCCCGCTCGCCACGCGCGAATTCCAGTCCCGTGCCAGCCCCGTACCAGCCGGGCAGCATGTGCCGCGACTGCGACCAGGCATACACCCAGGCCGCCGGAGGAACCTGCGCGATGCCGCCGGCGGCGCGCGTCGGCAGCGCCGAGCCGATCTGCATGCGCTCGATGACGTCGATAGGCGTGACCTCGCGAAAGTACTCATAGAAGCGCGGCTCTTCGAAAACCAGGCCGCGCCAGGCCTGCGCGCTGTGGCCTGCGACCAGTCCGGCACACTCCGAGAGCGCCGCGCTCTCTCGCAGCGGCACTGCGCGCTTGACGGCGAGCGTCGCGAGCGCAAGCGTACTGAAGGCGCGCTCCAGGGTGCGCATGGCGTTGGGGCGCAGGCCATAGCTCTGCGACACGTTTTCGCCCTGCTCGGTGAAGCGCAGCGTGCCGTTCACCGACTCGGCCGGCGCCGCGCGCAGCAGCGTATCGATGCGCCCGCCGCCGCGCGGAATGCTGCCCCCGCGGCTGTAGAAGAGCACGTGTTGCTTGCGCGCCTCGGCGAGCGCCTCGGTCAGATTGCGCTGCGCGCGGTAGGCCGCGAAGCGCGAGGCGACGATGCCGCTCTCCTCGTTGCTCTCCGAATAGCCGATCAGCACGGTCTGCAGCCGGCCGCGCGACTCCAGATGGCGCTTGTAGACCTCATCCTCGAGCAGCTCGCGCATCGTCTGGCCGCATTGCTCCAGCGTTGCGACCTGCTCGAACAGGGGGGCGACGTCGAGCGCCACCTGTCCGCTGCTCTTGTCGTAGGCTTCCGCCCAGCGCGCCAGCACGAGCGGGGCCAGTACGTCATCCGGATGCGCCGCGCCGCCCACGATATACAGGCCGACAGCCTCCGCGCCGTAGCGATGGCGGCTCTGCACCATGGCCTCGAACACGGCCAGCGTGCGCTTGCCGAGCGCATCGAAACCGCCAACGGGCCCGGCATCGCGCTCCAGCAGCTCGACCAGGCGCGCGTGCCGCTCGGCGGGGCTGCGCGAGCACCACTGCGGATCATCCAGGCCCTGCGCCAGCACGGCGTGATGCACGCGCGTGTGCTGGCGCAGATCGAGACTCGCCAGGTGAAAGCCGAACGTGTCGATGCGCCAGAGCAGGCGGCGGATCTGAAAATGACCGGCATGCATGCCGCGATTGACCAGCAGACTCTGTCCGATCAGCGCGATGTCGGCGCGGAACTGACCGGGCCCCTCATAGCCATTGGAGCGTCCCTCATAGGTGGCCTGCAGTCGCTCGGCGATTTGCGTGAGCAGTACGCGGTAGGGCATGCGGTCGTGACGTGAGGGGGTGATCGACTGCGTCCCGGGCAGCAGAGTGCGGTACCGCTCGATGCGGCTCATGACCTCCGGGGTGATGCCCGTGCGGTTGGCGCTTTGTGAGAGCATCTGTGCGAGCGCCAGGCACTCGCCGTGATAGTTGCCGATGATCACGCGCTGCGCGCGCGCCAGCGTCTCGCGAATGCTCTTGGCGTGCACGTCCGCCGAGGTCTCCATGTCCCCGCCCACCCAGCTGCCGAAGTGCACGATCACGGGCAGCTCGAGCGTATCGATGGACACGGCGTAGTGCTTGGAGAGTGCGCTGGCGATCTCCAGGTAGAATGCCGGGATGATGCGATAGATGATCTCGGCCAGGAAGAAGATCGCGTGCTCGCGCTCATCGGCGATCGTGAGCCGCTCGCGCGGATGCTCCTCGGTCTGCCAGTCGGTGCTGATCTCGCTGCGGATGCGCTCGAGCAGCGCGCGTCGCTCATAGGGGGCGAGCGTGGCATTGTCGCGCTCGAGCAGCAGCGCGGCGAGGCGCTGCTGGCGCAGCAGCGTCGTGCGCCGCGTGGATTCCATCGGATGCGCCAGCATCACCGGCTCGATCGACAGCGTCGCGAGCAGCGCCAGCACGTCGGACAGCGACAGGCCGGCCGCCTTGAGCTCGGACACCGCATCGTCGACGCCTCCGGGCTGCGGACGATCGCTGTCGCGCTGGAAATATTCCCGACGCCGGCGGATACGGTGCACTTTCTCGGCGACGTTGGCGAGCTGAAACCAGGAGGCGAAGGCGCGCAGCAGCTCGCGCGCGGCGGACGCCGGACGGCCGCGCACGCGCATGGCCAGCGCCTCCCCGGCTGCCGCTTCCCCCTCGCGCCAGCGCGTGGCAGTCAGGCGGTCCTGCAGCATCAGGCCGAAGAATTCCTCGCCGCACTGCTCACGCAGCACCTCATCGAGCAGCTGCCCGAGGGCGCCGAGGTCTTCGCGCAGCGGCGCATGGCGCGGCGGAAAATGCAGGTTTTCACGATCCATCAGGGGCCGGCATTCTACCCTGACACGCCCGTGGCGCCCCCCTCCTCAACCGGCCAGCAGCACCGCCTCGGCGTGCTCCAGGTCCGCCGGGCTGCCGTAGAGCACCACGACGTCGCCCTCGCGCAGCAGCGTCTGGGCGTCGGGCTCGCGTCCGACAATGCCGTGGCGGTGCAGCGCCGCGAAGATCACGGCGGCACCTTGTGCGCGCGCTTCGACCAGCCGCCGCCCCACTGCCCAGGCACCCGGCGGCAGCACCACCGAGCGCAGACGCTCCTCGGCACCGTCGGCGACGCTGGCGCGAGCACCCGAGCCGGCGAGCTGGCGCAAGGTGCCATAACGTGCCCGGCGCAGTTCCTCCGCCACGCGCGTGACCTCATCGGCTGGCAGACGCAGCAGCGTCAGCGCCTGCGATACCAGCGTCAGGCTCGCCTCGAAGACCTCGGGCACGACCTCGGTTGCGCCGGCGTTGGAGAGCTCGGCGAGCCGCGAGTCGTCCTGCACGCGCACCAGCACCGGCACATCGGCGCGCACGCGCCGTACGCTGCGCACGACCTGGAGCGCGATGTCGGGATCGGCGAAGGTGACGATGACGACCGTGGCGTGATCCAGGCCGAGATTGCGCAGCAGCTGCTCATCGGCGCTGTCACCCCACACGACCGGCTCGCCCGCGCGGCGCGCGGCACGCACATTATCGGGATCGAGATCCAGTGCCAGGAACTCAAAGCCCTGGGAGACGAGCACGCGCGCCAGGTTGGTGCCGACGCGCCCGAATCCACACAGCAGCACGTGATCGCGCGCCGCGAGCCCCCCCGTGGCATCGTACGCGGCCGGCATTCGCACCAGCGGCGGCCCGCGCTCGGCAAGCAGCAGGCGCGCGAGGCGCTTGTTGTAGCGGACAATCAGTGGGCTCGCGATCATGCCGAGCACCAGCGCGGCCAGCAGCAGCTGCGTGAAGCGTGCCGGCACCAGCTGCGGCGCGGCGGCGACGATGGTCAGCAGCGCCACGCCGAGCTCTCCGCCCCCGGCGAGCACCACGCCCGTGCGCAGCGCCTTGAAGCGCGGAATGCCGAAGGCGCTCAGCGTCAGAGTCGACAGCAGCGCCTTCGCCAGCGTCAGCAGCGCCAGCAGGCCGATCACGGTCGGGAGATTGCGGAATAGCACCGAAAGGTTCAGCAGCGCCCCGACTGAGAGGAAAAACAGCCCGAGCAGCAGCTCGCGAAACGGACGGATGACCGCATCGATCTGATGGCTGTATTCGCTCTCGGCCAGCATCATGCCGGCAAGAAATGCTCCCAGCGTCATGGACAGACCCAGCCGCTCGGTGAGCCACGCCGAGGCCAGCACGACCAGGAGAGCCGCGAGCGTGAAGAGCTCACGCAGGCGGCTGTGGGCGATCTCGTGCAGCAGCGGGCGCACGACCCAGCGTCCCAGCGCGAGCACCGCGGCGAGCGCGAGCGCGCCGAGGCCCGCCAGGCGCACCGCGATCTCACCGGGCGTGGCGCCCCCCGCGGCCGGCGTTCCCTGCGAGAGTTGCGCGAGCACGCCGGCCAGCGCCAGCAGCGGCACGAAGGCCAGGTCCTGAAACAACAGCACGGCAAAGGACAGCCGCCCATGCGTGCGATTGAGCTCGTCCTGCTCGCCGAGCTGCTGCACCACGATGGCGGTCGAGCAGCTCGCCATGGCCCCACCCATGACAATGGCGGCCGGCCAGCCCGCCCCGGCCCAATGTGCCAGCAGCATGCCGCCTGCACTGATCGCCAGCGTCTGCGCCGAGCCGACGCCGAAGACTTCGCGGCGCATCGCGACCATGCGTGGGAAGGAGAATTCCAGTCCCAGGGTGAACAGCAGGAAAACCACGCCGATCTCCCCGAGTGCCCGCTCCTCGCTGCCCGCGTGCAGAATCCCGAGCGCATGCGGGCCGACGGCGATGCCGACGATCAGATAGCCGAGGATCGCGGGCAGGCGCAGTCGCCGTGCCAGGGCAAGCACCGGCACGGTGGCGAGCAGGAGCAGCAGCAGCTGACTGAGGGAGTTGACCGGCACGGCGCCACGTTACGTGCACCCTGTCGGGCCGTCCATGGTGCACCCGCCGCGCCAGCTGCACAGCGCCGCGTGGTGCGGGCGCCGCGCGAGCCGGGCGCGGCGCGCGCCGGCGCTCAGTTGTCGATGGTCATCGTGGTGTCGTAGCGATCGAAGCCGTGGATGGCGCGCCGGTAGGCGGTCATCACCAGCCGCTCGGCGGCCTTGTCTGGGCGCGCGGCCAGCAGCATGCGCATGACCACGTCGTTGGCCGGCCGTGAGGCATCATCGGCCAGCACCTGCTCCAGGAAGCGCGCCAGGCGGCAGACGATCTCGTTGACGAAGCGCAGCCGCGCCCCATCGTGCACCTGATCGTTGCCCGCCCCGTAGGTGCCGCGCGCTTCGGCGGTCAGCTCGTGCAGGAATACGGCGATGAGCCGCGCCTGATCCAGGGTCGGCAGTTCGCTGAAATAATCGATTTCCGACTGCAGGTTCACGGGCGGCGGGCCGGGGGGTGGCGGTATCGGCTGTGAGCCGATCAGCTCGTCGGGACGAACTCGATCGGCTTGGTAGTGGTGATCGCGGCGACGTCCCTGGCCTCGAACCGGAACAGCTTCACACGCGCAACGATCATGCGCTCCAGATCGGGATCATGCAGCTCGCTGGAAACCACGTGACATTCTGTCACTTCGCCATCCGGGGCGATGGTGAACTGAAGCACAAGTTTGCCCTGCAAATCGGGCTGCTGTCGCAACACACGCTCATAGAGCGCGTAGATCGCTCCCTTGTTGCGATCGAACACCAGCGCGATCTCCTCCTCGGAGCGGGAAGCGCGGCCGCTGCTGCCATGGGAGATATGCTCGGCCGTTGCCGCCTGGGCGATGCGCGAGGTGACGTGCTCGGCCTGATGTCCGGTCAGCGAGCCCGCACCGCTGCCAAAGCCGCCGCTGGCATTGGCCGTGGTCACGTAGGCACCCGAGCCGGCAGTGGCGTTGGAGGTAATCAGCGAGCGCTCGGCGTGCTCCTGGGCACCGACCGCACCCTGCAGGTTCTTGGTCTGGCCCAGCGTCGAGGGGTCCATCTGCTGGCGGATGTCCGCCAGGTCATCCTGGATCTTGTTGATCTCGTTCTGCGCGCGGCGCCGGGCCTGCGCGGCACGATCGACGGGCTTGGGCGCCTCGATCGGCTTCGCGACCGGCTTGGGGACGGGTTTGGTCTCAGCCTTGGGTTTGGGCCTGGGCTGCACGACCGGCGTTGGCGGCTTGACCGGCTGCACCATCAGGCGCGCGAGCCGGTCGGGCACTTCCGTGGTCGCCTCGGTGATCGGCGGCAGATGGATCAGCGGCAACACCAGGCCCATGAGCACGACGACACCCAGGCCGAAGGCCAGCAGGCGCCGCAGCCGCTGCTGCTCGTTCGGGTCGATCTCCCAGGGCAGCCGGTAGCTGCGGTAGTTGGGACCGAGCACCATACCGGCGGCCTGTGCGGCGCTCACCGGTGTACGCGGCGCGGGTCGCGAGGCCTTGGCGGGCGTGGCCATCAGGAGCTCCGCACCGCACCGGCCGGCACCGGCTTATCCTTCTGCATGACCGCCAGCGAGATACGCCCGTAGTTGGCATCGGTACAGGTCGCCATGACCTTTTTGAGCACCCCGTAGGGCAGTGCCTTGTCGGCCATGACGGTGATCTCCCGATCCGCGACCTTCTGCTCGGAGGCCTGGCTGCCGAGCACCATCGGTCGATCCAGTGCCGAGCGCAGCGGCGCGATGATGTCCCCGCCGGCGCGTATCTGCGCGACGGTCGCGATCGGTGCGCCCTGCAGATAGAGCTCATCCTGGCTGAGCATCACCACGACAGTGACACGTGGTTGCTGCTCGGAGATCGATTGCGGGATCTGGATCGCGCGCGTGTTCTGCAGCACCTCCACATTGGTCGAGTAGACCAGCAGGAACGACACCATCACCGAGAGGATGTCGATCATGGGTATGAGGTTCAGATGGGCATCGGCGCGATTGCGCAGTTGATGCTGCAGCATGCGCCGCGCGCGGTTGGACATGCTCATCGGGGCGCTTCCAGGCCTGCTACCCGTGGTGCATGCGCGGGGGCGGCGCTGGCCACGGGAGAACCGGGCGCGGCGGGTGGTGCGTCGCCGATGGAGATATCAGGGAACAGCTCGTACTGCACATCGCTCAGCCCCGCGTTGACGTCCAGCACTCGCACATGGTCCATCACCTGCACCAGCGTGTCGTAGGGTGTGTCGGCCTCGACCAGCACCGAGGCGTCGGTCACGTCCTTGTACTTGGGATTGCTCTTCACGAACTGCAGATACTGCGCCAGCGCGTCGAAGTCGTAGTTGCCGTTCTTGTTCATGAATGGCGGTGCCAGCGGACCGATGCGTGTGTCGGCAACCTGCAGTCGGTCCTTGCGCACGATCACTTCCAGATGCAGTCCCG
Source organism: Steroidobacteraceae bacterium (assembly GCA_036561485.1). Lineage (GTDB taxonomy): Bacteria > Pseudomonadota > Gammaproteobacteria > Steroidobacterales > Steroidobacteraceae > FEN-1191. The sequence continues at coordinate 17,486 of DATBPG010000055.1, forward strand.
GCGGCAGCGGCTGGTACTGCGAATTTTTCGGTGGGAGCTTCAGCTCGAGGATCACCGTACGCGAAAACACCGCCGTCATCAGCAGGAAGGTCACGAGTACGGTGAAGATGTCGATCATCGACACCAGCATCAGCTCGCCGGGCTTGCGCTGATGGCGCGTCACACGGCGCGCAGTGTAGGAAGAACGGCGCATGAACGGTCCCGGCGCTGCCCCGAACGGCGCGCCGGCCTCAGGAGGCCTGCGCGGCGACCTGCCCCGCATGCCGCTCGGGCATGGGCGGCACGGTCGCGCGCTCGGTCACGGCATTGAGGAACTTCACCGATGCCATCTCCAGGCTGTCGATGAGCTCGGTGGTCTTGGTCTGGATGACCGCATGGATCAGCAGCAACGGCACCGCGGTGATCAGACCGAACGCCGTGCAGTTCATCGCCACCGAGATGCTGGCGGAGAGCAGATTGGCCTTCTCGGCCGGATTGACGGTGGCGACGGCCGCGAATGCATTGATGAGGCCGACCACGGTGCCGAGCAGGCCGAGCAGCGTTGCGACGTTGGCAAACGTCGCGATGTAGTGCGTGCGCTTCTCCAGGCGCGGCACCACATCCATCAGGCTCTCTTCCATCGCCTTCTCGATATCGTCGCGCCGGCGCGAGGAGCCGATGCGGGCCAGGCCGTAGTTGAGGATCTGGCCGATGGCGGCAGGCGACTTGGAGGTCATCTGCACGGCCTGGCGGAAGTTGCCCTGCGCCAGCAGCGGCGCCACCTCGACCCACAGTCCGCGGTTGCGCAGAGCGGTGTGCGTCAGGTAGATCCAGCGCTCGAGGGCGATGCAGACGCCCAGCACCAGCACCACGGCGATCGGATACATCATGAATCCGCCGCCCTGAAAGAAACGCACAATATGATCGAAGATGTTCATCCTGCTCTCTCCCGTCCCTCTGGCGCCATGATCCGTCGGATCCTCAAACTATGGTGTTACGGAGGTCCAATACCGCGACCTATTTCTCATCCCGCGGAGCCGCGGCCAGGGGCGAGACAGCCGGCACCGCAGGCTGTGACGCGGCCGATGCACTCGCCGCCTGCAGGGCGGCGTAGTAGCTGTTCTGCCGCTCGAAGACGCTGCGATCCACCGGGGTAAGCGCCTCATCGACGAGGCTGTTGGGCGGCCGCCCGGTGATCTTGCCAACCTGAGCACGCTGCCAGGGCACGATGTACATGAGCTTGGGCAGCTCACGGTTGCCGCTGATCTCGGTGGTGCCGAGCTCGATGCGATCGCTGCTGCCCGCCGCCGCCTTGGCGGCGGCCTGCGTGGCCACCAGCTGATCGGGGGCTGGCCCCCGGGGATTCTTCGCGGCTGGCGCAGGCTCGGACGGCTGGCTCGGCTGGGCCGGCTGGCTCGGCTGGGCCGGCTGTCCCGACTGGGCCGAGGGCGCCGGGGGGGCCGAGGGGGCGTGCGAGGCGTCAGGCTGGGCCGCGGCCGCGGCGTTGCTCGCCGCCACTGCCGACGTGGCGCTCGCTGCCGTGGCGGCCGCCGCGCCATCCACGCTTGCGGTCGGCGCGGCACTGGTGTTGACCGCCGGATTCACGTCGGCCGGGGTTTGGGCCAGCGCCGGTGCCGCCCAGATGGCCGCCAAGGCGATGCATGACAGACCAGAGATATGTCGAGCGCTCATGGGGTGCTTGCCTTGGCCGTCGCTGTCGGGTTGGCCGTCCCGGGGGTGAGCCCCGTGGCGGAAGGGGGCGGGGCAGCGGGAGCGGCGGACGGGGCCGCTGCCGGCGAGGCACCATGCGCGCCGGTGCGACGGCGCAGGTCCGCAAGCCAGGTGCTCACGGGCTTGTCCTCTCCGGTCAGTTGCTTGTAGCGCTGGAACTGCGCCATGGCCGCCACCGCATCTCCCTGATACAGATCGAGCAGCACGCCGAGGTTGCGATGCCCCGGGGCGTAGTCAGGATCAAGCGCCAGCGCCTGTATATAGGCGGCATGCGCATCCTTGAATTTGCCCTCATCGCGCAGCGTCACCCCCAGCTCGTTCCAAACCAGCGGGTTGAACGCATCGATCTGGGCTGCGTGGCGCAGGCTGGTCTCGGACTGATCGAGCTTGCCGTCACGCCGTGCAAGCAGACCCAGATCGATGAGCGCGGTCGGATAGCCCGGATAGCGCAGCTCGAACTGCTCGAGCTCGAGCTGCGCGTCGGTGTCGCGTCCGGCATTGGCCAGATCGGTGACGTGCTGGAAGTCCGCGAGGGCAGCGGCACTCGGTGGTGCAATGGCAGGGGCCGCCGCGCGCGCTGCGGCGCCCGCGCCCGAGGCCGCAGCCGCGGCTGCAGTCCTCGTACCGCCCGGACTTGCAGCGGGGGCCCGCTTGTTTGCACCGCCGCGCTTGTGACTCTTGCCCGCATTCGAGCCTTCCGGCGCGGCACTGCCTGGCCCACCCGTCCCGGCTGCCACCGCGGGCGGGTCATCGCTGTGGGGAGCCGGCACGGGCACGCTCAGCGCTGCGATCCACACCTGCGCGGCCTCGGTTTTGCCGTAGCGCGCCGGTGAGAGCTGAGCGAGCGCTGCGAAGCTCTTGCGCACCGAGTCGTCAAAGACACCTTGCTGGGCACGCGCCGCGTTGATCTCATGGATCGAGATCGCCTGCTCTTCGAAAGGCTCGGCCTGATCCTCCAGCAGCGACTCGTACTGCTCGAGCTCATCGGCTGACAGTCGCGGTGGCCGCTGCGAATGCAGCAGATCGTCGGACAATGCGCGATAGAGTTCGGCCGTCTCGTACGTCGCCGCGGTCGTGGTCTGCGCCACCTCATAGGCGGCCACGCCGCGATAGGCCTGTACCGCGTCCTCGAGCGCGCGCTTCTTCTGCTCGAGCGAGCGCTTGAGGGGTGCGACGAGCTTGATATCGCGGAACCGATCGCGCAGCGGAGCGGCCAGCGCCAGGGAAGCCTGGGCCGCAAGGTAGCGCGTGCGATCGGTGCGCGCCGCCCCCGCCGTGGCATCGGCCTGTACGATCTGTCGCTGCCAGTAAAGCGTGCGCTCGGCATCGCCCCGGTGACTCGCCATCTCGGCCAGTCGTGCCCGCACCTCGATGGCATCGGGCACCGGAGTTGGGAACTGATCCACCAGCCGCTCGAGCATGGCCGCGGCGTGCGCATCGTCTCCGGACTTCTGATACAGATCGGCAGCCTTGCTCAGCGCCTCGCGAACCACGGCCGGAGCCTGATCGGGCGTGGCGGCGATGCGCTCGAACTCAGAGGCTGCCTGTGCCGACTGACCCGCCGCCGCATAGGCAACCGCAAGCTTGCTGCCGATGCCCGCGCTGTATTGGCCATGCGGATCTTCGCGCCGCAGGCTCTCCAGAATCGGGATGGCCCGCTGCCACTGCTGCGCATCGATGAGGGCGGCAGCCGCATCGTATTGCGCGGTCTCGACAATCTTCGATCCGGGGGCCACCTGGGCCACACGCAGGAAATCGTCCGCCGCGGCGGCCAGGTGCCCGGCGGTGCGTTCGCTGTCGCCCTGCTTGTAGACGGATGCAGCCAGCCGCTCGATGAGATCGGCGTGCTCGGGATCGCTGGCCGGAGTCAGCGCCAGACCGTGCCTGAAGGCATCCTCGGCAGCGGCGTAATTGCCCTGGTCGAAACTGGTCTGCGCAACGATGCTCAAGCCGATACGCTGCTGAGCCGCCGTTACGCCTGGACGCGACAGCAGCAGCCGCGCGGCAGCGATCGCGCGCGCGTGATCCCCCGCGGTAAACAGATCCTGCGCGGCGCGCGTGAGCACTCCGGCGCTGGCTGGATCGCGCGGGAAGCTCTGCGCGAAGTGCAGCGCCGAGTCGGTGGCGCGCAGATGCACCGGCCCCCGCGCCGCCGCCGGCACGCTGTCCTCGTACTTCTGATACGCCACCAGCGCGGCGTAGCCGGCCTGCGCATCGCGCGCGTGCGGCGGATAGCTGTAGGCCGTGCGCTCGTATTCGGTTGCGGCGGTCAGGTACTGGCCACTCTCGAACAGCGCATCCGCCAGCAGATAGTTGGTCGCAGCCGAGTCGGGCTCGCCCGGGAAGGAGGCCAGATAAGCGCGGTACCAGTCTGCCGCAGAGGCGAAGTCGGCGTTTTTGTGCGTCTTCTGCGCGAGCGCGTGATAGTACTGGGCGACGTCGCGCAGGTTGACTTTGAGCTGCGCGACGACATCGGGATGGTCGCCGTGCGCTCGTCCCTGCCAGAACGGCGCCGAGAAGCCGTAGCGCTGCACGTACTCGAGCTTGCCCTGCAGCATCAGCTCGGGAAAGCCGCCGCGCCGATAGGCCTCGATGGCGGCCATGGACAGCAGCGGTGCATGTGCATCGATCGGATAGTCCGCCACGAAGGCGCGATCGGTCGTTGCGGCGTCCTGGTAGCGCTGCTTGCTCACGTACAGGTCGCCGAGCCGCTGATACAGCAGCCAGACGTAGGGCGGATGGCCGCGGCGCATCGCCAGCTGGCGAATCGACATCGGCCCGTCCAGATAGGAGAAGCTGATGCTCATGACGCGCAGCGTATCGTCGACGAGCTCGCGATCCGCGCGAGCGAGCTTCTGCAGGTCGCGCGCGCGGCCCTGGGCATCGACGAGCGTGTAGTCGAGCAGCTGCGCGAAGGAATCCAGACACTCTTCGTTCTGGTTCTGCTTGAACTGCGACCAGGCGCGCTTGTACAGGCTTTGCGGATAGAAGGTCGAGCCATCGCGTCCCAGAGCGAGCACCGCCTCGTAGGCGTGCTGCGCCTCGGGGTAGCGCTGCAACGAGAACAGCAGCTCAGCACGGCGAAATTGCACCTCGCCCAGATGCGCTTCGTGCGGATACTCGGCCACGATGCGATCGAGCGTGGAGAGCGCGAGCGCCGTCTGCCCGGTGGTGTCATACGCGCGCGCGAGCTGGTAGAGCACCTCATCGTTGTGCGGGTAGTTCGGATAGGCCTTCAGCAGCATGGTGTAGAGCTGGATGGCCTGAGCGCCGTGCACATCGACGCGCGACACCTCCGTGCTCATGCGCTCGAGCTCGCCGGCCTCGAGGTTCAGATCCCCGAGCCGTCGCAGCGCCTCGGCACGCAGCGCCGGATCGGCGTTCTGCATCTGCAGGAACTGCTGGTAGGTCGCCATCGCGGCGGTCGGATTGGGCGGCGGCAGCTGTCCGGTCTGCACCGGCACGCTCACGCGATCGGAGAGCTCCCCGATGGTCCCCGGCACGCCCGCGCGATGGTGCGCACAGGCCGCCGTGAGCCCGGCAATGCAGCCCGCCAGCAGCACCGCGCGCGCGAGAGCACGGCTCACGGCTGCCCTCCTGTCGCTGGCGCCGCAGCCGGGGCCGAGGCCGGCGCAGCCGCATGGGCGCCCGGGTGCGCATTGGCATTGGCCGCCCGGTCATAGAGATTGGCCAGCGCGAAACGCGCCTGCTGCGAATAGGAGGCCAGGCGCGCCTGCTGTGCATCCAGAGCGGCCTCGGCCAGTCCGTCGAGGTAGCCAGCCTGCTGCTGCTGGGCACGCGCGAGGTCCGCATGCAGCTGATCGATGCGGTGGCCGAGCTCGGTCACTCGCGCCGCGAAGTCACCGTTGGTGCTCGGCACGCTGGCCCGCGCCTGCTGCACCCGCACCCAGCGGTTCTGCAGCTCCTCGAGTGCGGTATCGACCTCGCGCAGCGAGCGCTGCTCCTGGTAGCTGCGGCCCTTGAAGGCCGCCTCCAGCCGCCAGTACAGCACACCGCGCACCAGCCGCAGCTTATCGGCGGCGTTGTCGCGCTCGAGACTGGGCGGCAGCTGCGCGATGATCGCCTGCATGTGCTGGATGCGTGTCCATTGCTCGCGCTCGTGCGGGGTCGCCAGTGCGACCACGTCATCGCCGGTTTCGATGGCCTGCAGCTTCGACTCGGTATCGGTGCGCAGCGCTCGAAGCCTGGTCGGCGCATCGGTGGCCAGCAGCGCATCGGCACGCGGCACGCGCTCGCCATAGGCGCGCGTGCGTGCATCGATCATGGCGGCGAAGGCCGCCATGCTGCCGTCCCAGTGCGACAGACTCTGCTGCATGAAGCCGAGGTCGCGAAAGTTCTTCAGTCCTTCCTGAAAGTCATCGTCCGCCAGCAGCTCGTAGAGATAGCGCGATTGAGGCGCATCGGGCAGCGCTCCCAGCTGCCAGAACCAGCCGTGCTGGGCGTCGCGATCTTCGCCGAGCAGGTCGCTGAGCAGACCGCCGCTCTTGACGTGCTCGATGGCGGCCTGGAGGTTGCGCGTCTCGCCGTCGAATGACTGCAGGGCGGCCTGGTAATACTGCGCGGCTTGCGCTCCGGCGTTCAGCTGGCTGAAGGCGTACGGCACGGCGAGGTAGGATTCCTGAACCGCCGCATCCAGCAGGTTGCGCTGGTGTAGCGCCAGCCAAGGCACCAGAGCCTGGCGGTAGTGTCCGAGCGCCGCCTGCGCCCAGCCGTCGGCAAGCAGCGCGCGGCTCGAGTAGGGACCATCCAGTCGCACGCGCGCGAGCGCCACACGCGCCGCAGCCGGCTGGTTGGCCTGAAGGTAGGCAAACCCGAGTGCAAGATTCGCCCGGTCACGCAGGCTGGCGAGCTCCTCGGTGTCCTTCTTCGACTTGCGTGGCGCCGTGCCGACGGCCGTTAGAATCGGCGCGGCCTGCGCCAGGCGCTTGGCACGCACCAATGCCACACCGAGGTTGAACTGTGCGAAGGCCATCCAGTCGCGCGGACCGCGCCAGCCCGACAGCCGCGCGATGGCGGCGTCGTAACGCCCCTGGTACATCAGCGCATTGACGATGAGGTTGCTGCGCTCGCCCTCCAGCTCGGGGCTGAGCTGACCCTGGATACGACCCAGAGCCTGCTCGGCCTGATCATAGTAACCACGCTCGTACCAGATGCGTCCCAGATAGAACCAGGCGCGATTGCGTACCGGCAGCGGCACGCGGTCATTGAGGAGCCTGGCGAACCGGACACCCGCCTCGTTGTGCACCCCGAGCTGCAGATACAGCCCCGCAGCCAGCAGATCGGCGTCGGCGGTGTGATGCGGCATCAGGCGCCAGTGCTCGTAGGCTTCCAGTCGCGTCAGCGCCTCGAGCCCCGAATCCTCATCGGCCCAGTAATGGAACAGCACATCCCCATAGGCCAGGTCCTGCACGCGTACCGGCGCGAGCGCATCGGGATTGCCGCGGCGCTTCGCCAGCGCCGCGGATGGCAATGCAGCCGCGAGCGCGAGCAGCCAAAGCGCCGTTGTGCGAGCGAACTTCATACCTGGATAACCTGACCTGCCTGGCGGCCGCTACTGCCAGTCCTTGATCTCGAATTCCGGCTGCTGCGCATGCTGGTGGTCGGTGACCTTCAGCTCGAGATACTTGGCACCAAGCCCCTTCTCGAAGCGCAGGCTCGCGGCGCGCCGGTAATAGCGATCGTTCGGACCCTTGCCGTTGAAGAACGCCACCAGCTCGTGCGAGCCGGCCTTCAGATTGCCCACATACAGCCGCTGCACGCCGCCACGCAGCAGCGCGGCGACTTCACGCGGGGTGTAGAGATAGTTGCTGACTTCCTTGTTGTCGATCTTCAGGTTGATCGAATCGAGCGCGAAGAAATCCCCGACATCCACCGACACGAATACCGCCACCTGGGTATTGGCGGGAAACAGCAGATCCTCCTCGAGCACGAACAGATCGCGGTTCAGCTCGACGGTCTGACGCTTGAGATCCTGAATCTGCTCATCGAGCGAGCGCGTGCCCGAGGCGCTGGCGGGCGCAGCAGCGGATGTGACCGTCGCTGCGGCTACCGGAGAGCCGACAGCGGGCGGCGCCGGGCTTACAGCCGTTGCAGAGCCGGTCGCGCTCGTCGGGACTGAGCCGGGCGGCGTGGCCGGCGTGGCCAATGCGGGCGGTGCCGCGGCCGTGGTAACCGCTGCGCTCGCAGTGCCGGTCGCGGCTGCAGTGGCAATGGGGGCGGCGCCGACCCTATGCGTGAATGGCAGCGCCGCGAGCAATGCCGCAAGTGCCACGGATCGGAGAATTCGGCGAAGCGGATGGCGGTTCATGACTTACCTTCAATGCGTGAGGACCGAGGCCGAGCGCAGCGAGTCTTCATCGTCGAGCAGCGCACGGATCTGCGCCACGTAGCTTGGATCGTTGGCACGGTAGACATCGTGCAGATAGCGGATGGTGCCTGCGCGATCGACGAGCACGGTCGTGGGCAACCGGTCGATCTCATAGGCGCGGCTGACCTCCTTGGACGGATCGAGCAGCACTGGATAGTGCATGCGATGCGCACGCGCATAGCGATCGGCGCGCTGCATGTCGTCATCGACGCTGATGGCGAGCACCACGAGGCCCGAGGAGCGATAGGTCTGATAGAGCCGGTCGAGCCGCGCGAGCTGCGCGGCGCACTGGCTGCAACTGGTTCCCCAGAACGTGATGATCACCGGCTGGCCGAGGGATTCGGACAGCCGCACGTTGTCGCCGGCGTAGGCGGCGAGCGCGAAGTCCGGCGCGCTCTGGCCAATCAATGCTTGGGGCGCCGCCACGGCCCCGGAACACAGCCCCAGCACTGCCAGTATCAGCACGGGCAGCAGGGACAGTCCGGCGCCGCGGGGTCGGCGCGATGGAAGGGTCGCCGTCATGACATCCCATTTGACATGATTGGTAAATCGATCGCGACAGCGGGAGCGAAAATGCATGAAGTCGCTCGCACTTGAAGTCGCCCGTGTGCGCCGCAGTTCCGCGCTCGCAGCGTCCGAAGAGTTTGCGTCGGACCCGCTCGCCGGGGAATAGTGATTTGCGTCTGGAAAAAGCGACAGCGCGGCGGACCTTGCGGTACCGCCGCGCTCGTGTTGCAGCCCGATCGGCGTAACGTTCAGACCGGCGGCAGAATGACGCCGCCGCTGACCGAGTTCAGTGGCTGGAATGCGATCAGGTTCTGATACGAGCTCGCGCTGCCCATGCCCTGCCCGAGACCATTGGCCCACCTCACGCTCTCGAACTGGCTGGCCTGACCGTGCAACGCCATGTAGTTGAGCACGATGGTTTCCGCGAGCAGGTTGACGGCATTGGCCGCCACGCTGCCAGTAGCGTTGACGGTGCCGTCGGGGTTGAAACTGCCGATCTGGTTGTTTGCCACCGGCCGGCCGCGCGGATCGAACACCAGCATCAGCGAAGCGGCCGTGGCGGTGTTGTCTGCAGTCCAGACGCCCTTGCCGCGGCCCCCCACGGAGTTGTCGATCATGCCGCCGGAAGCCAGCGAGCCGTCGCTGAAGACGTAGATCATCAGCGGCACACCCACAAGCGCTGCGTATTGCAGGCAGGCGCCGATGCACTGGCCGGCCTTGAAGTCGCGCCCCTCGCCGGTCATGCGATCGCCGGTGTGATAGTCGAAACCACCCATCTCGATGGTGCCGGCACCGGCGTAACCCTGCACGACCATCTTCATGACCGAAGCAGTCGCCATGAAGTCCGAGTCCTGCTGGATCTGCGCCGTCGTGAAGATGCCGCCACTGCCACCGCTGCCGATGATCGCCGCATCCTTCTGCGGGTCCAGGGCCTGCTGCGCATTGCCGAACT
>DATBPG010000056.1:0-3044 GCA_036561485.1 Steroidobacteraceae bacterium
GAGCGCCCGCTGCCGGGCGTGAGACGACGCAGGTCGATGAACATGACGCCCGTCACGCCCTGCAGGGAGAGCTGCGCGACGGTCTGCGCATTGATCGGCGTCGTCGGATCGATCTGCGCGATGACCTGCACGCGATCGCTGGCGCGCCTGTCGATGCCGATGCTCTCCACGCGTCCCACGTCCACGCCGAGGTAGCGTACCGGGCTGCCCACCGAGAGCCCGCTGACGCTGCCGTCGAAATAGATCTCATAGCGCTGGAAGGCGCGGTGTCCGTTGGCCTCCGAATACCAATAGACGAACAGCACCGTCATGCCCAGCACCAGCAGCACGAAGCTGCCGACGGCCAGGTAATTGGCCTCACGCTCCATCGAAACCCCGCCGCTCCCGTGCGCGCTCGCCGCCAAAGTAGGCGCGGATCCACGGGTGTGGATTGTGCGTGATTCCCTGCAATGTGTCGCTGATCATGCGGCCCTCGACGATGACACCGACGCGGCTGCAGGTGGCGAGGATACTGTCCAGGTCGTGCGTGATCATGACCACAGTGAGCCTGAGCTGCTGATGCAGGTAAAGCAGCAGATCGTCCAGGGCGGCGGCACCGACCGGATCGAGCCCGGAGGTCGGCTCATCGAGCAGCAGCAGCAGCGGGTCGAGCGCCAGGGCACGTGCCAGCGCGGCGCGCTTGACCATGCCGCCGGAGAGCTGGGCCGGGTACTTGGTGGCGGTCTCGGCGGGCAGCCCGACCAGCTGGATCTTGAGCGCGGTGAGCTCCTCGAGCCCGCGCTCGGGCAGTTGCAGATGCTCGAGCATCGGCAATTGCACGTTCTCGCGCACCGTCAGCGCGCTGAACAGTGCCCCCTGCTGAAAGGTCACGCCGTAATTCGCCTTCAGGCCGTTGAGCTCCCGCGGACCCATCTGCGCGAGATCATGTCCCATGAAGCGCACCGTGCCGGCCTGAGGCCGGTTCAGTCCGAGGATCGTCCGCAGCAGCACCGACTTGCCCGCCCCCGAGCCGCCGACGATGCCGAAGATCTCGCCCGCCTGCACCTGCATATCCAGTCCATTGTGCACGGTCTGGGTACCGAAGCGATTGACGATGCCCTGGACTTCGAGCAGCGCGGCCATCAGATATCCAGATTCAGGAACAGCACGGCAAACAACGCATCCGCGAGTATCACACCGAAGATCGCCTGCACCACTGCGCGCGTGGTGAGCCGGCCGAGCTCGCGCGAGGAGCCGCGCACGCGCATGCCGTTGAAACAGCCGGCCATCGCAATCAGCGCGGCAAACACCGGCGCCTTGATCAGGCCCACCCAGAAGGTGGTGCTGGCGATGGCCCCCTGTACGCGCGACAGGTACTGCAGCAGCGGCATGTGCAGCAGTTCGTGGCAGAGCAGCCCCCCGCCCGTGAGCCCGACGATGTCCGCCACCACGGTGAGCAGCGGCAGCGCTATGACCAGACCGATGAGACGCGGCAGCACCAGCAGCTCGAAGGGATCCAGTCCGATCGCCAGCAGCGCATCGACCTCTTCATTCAGGCGCATGGCGCCGATCTCGGCGGTGAAGGCGCTGCCCGAGCGGCCGGCGATGATCACGGCAGTGAGCAGCACACCGAGCTCGCGCAGCACCCCGATGGTCACCAGATCCGCGACGAACACATTGGCGCCGAACTGCTGCAGCTCCTGCGCGCCCAGATAGGCGAGGATGACGCTGACCAGGAAGGCGATCAGCGCGACGATCGGAATGGCGGTGATGCCGGTGTCGTAGACGTGACGGGTGATCGAGGTGAGGCGCAGGTGCCGCGGCTGCGCCAGCCCGCGCAACAGCTGCACGCTGGCATGACCGACGAAGCCCACGATGGCAAGTCCGGTGCGCAGACCACGCACGAACTGGCGCCCGAGCCCCTCCACGGCGCCGCCGGCCGTGGGCCACTCGACGTGGCGTGTGTGCTCGGGGATCTCGCCGGTCAGCGTTCGATCCACGAGCTGCAGCATCGGCGGCGGCGCACCCGCGAACTGCGCGCTCACGCCTGACGCGCGCGCACGGCGCAGAAAATCGCGCAGCAACCAGGCGCTGGTCATGTCCACGCGCGCCTCGGTCGCACTGATCTGCAGCTGCCGTGCCCCGGCCAGATCGATCGCGTCGAGCTGCCCCTCGAGCTCGCCGAACTGGCGCGCATGCCAGTCACCGCGCAGCTCGATATCCACGCGGTCCGCCTCCCGGCTGGCGCGAACCAGGCAGGCGGGGGCGCAGTTGCGCGGATCGGGATCGAGCGGGGCTGGCTGGTTCTGCGTCACGTGGCGGCGCGCCTGCGGTGCTGCCACGCGATGCTAACAGTCCGGTCAGGAATCGTCGCGGTAGCGGCGCAGACGGATCACCAGCAGCAGCATCAGAACGGCCGCCAGCAGACCGAGCCACATCTGCGGGCTCGTGAGCAGCACCGAGGCGCCACCGCCATTGGCCGGCGCCGCGCGCGGGGTTGGCAGCTGATCACCGAGGGTATAGGCGAACTGGCGATTGAGGTTGAAGGCCAGCCGCAGCACCTGATTGAAGCCGCGCTCGACCACGCCGCCCAGATAGCGCGTGCCGAAGATAATGTTCTCGAACATCGCCAGCAGCACCGGGGGCACGAAGGCCCAGGCGTAGGGAGAGCGGCGCGCCCACACCGAGGCGAGCATCAGGTAGGCAGCGTAGGGGGCGTACCAGAGCAGCAGCACCGTGAGGCCATAGAGCATCAGCAGCTGCATGTGCAGCCACGTGGCTGCATCCCACAGCGGGGCGAGCTGCCCATTGACCAGCACATGGTGACGCAGCGCGAGGATCGCGCTCGCCACCAGGCTCGTGACAGCCGCCAGCAGGAACGTCCCGAGCGGCACCACCACCAGTCCGACCACCAGCTTCGCCAGCACCGTCTGCGTATCGGACACCGGCATCGAGCGCCAGAACAGGATGCTGCGATCACGGCGCTCACCGTACAGACAGTCCAGCAGATAGACGACGATGACGATGCCGGCGGCCAGGTAGAAAGGAACACCCCAGCCGAGCAG
>DATBPG010000057.1:0-4345 GCA_036561485.1 Steroidobacteraceae bacterium
TCGGCCAGCGGCTTGTCCGCGACCATCTGGTCCTCGCTCTTGCCCGCAGCGATCTCCCTGGCAACCAGGCGCCGCGCTGTCACCAGCATCGAGCGGTACGCGCGCACGCCCGCTTTATCGGTGAGATGGCCGTGACCAGGCACGATCTTGGTCCGATCGTTGCCGAGCTTGAGCACTTCGTCGCAGCCCCGGATCATGCCATCGATACTGCCGCCGACCTTCACGTCGATGTTTGGATAGCTCTGGCTGCTGACGATGTCGCCGGTCGAGATGACGTTGCCCGCAGGGAAATAGACGACCGTATCGCCATCGGTGTGCGCGGCAGGGACATGAATGAGCTGTGCCCGCTGACCACCGACCGACAGCGTCATGCGATCGGTGTAGGTGCGGGTCGGAATTGCCTCTGCCGGCGCTGCCCGGCCGGGCTGGCCGTTCGCAGCCGTGGGCGCAGACTGCAGACGCTTGGCCACGTTGATCTGCGCGACGATGCTCGCCCCGTCGCGCGCGAAGTCCGCATTTGCGCCCGTATGATCTCCATGGTAGTGAGTATCGATGAGATATTTCACCGGCGCGGTGGAGAGCTCAGCAATCTTTGCCTTGAGTTTCGGATAGACCGGTGCGAACTGAGCATCCACCACGATCGACCCATCACTGCCCACAGCGAGGGTGGTATTTCCCCCTGCGCCGGTAATCATGTAGAGACCGTGCCCGAGCTCGCTGGAGGTTTCCTGTATCTTGGAGAAATCCACGCGCGGCCCGGCGGGTGCAGCCGCTGCGGCAGGTGCTGCCGGGGCCTCCTGGGCGACTGCTGCGCTGGCGAGGCATGCGCCGAGCGCCACTGCTGCGCTGCTGATGAGCGCGGTACGCGTGCCTGCTGCCGCGGCGCTTGTGCAATACATCTGCCCCCCCCGGGTGATCTGACCGATTCTGCTCGATTATGCCGCCGATATCGGCGGGGGCGCCAGCGCTGCGGGCGAGCGTGCCGGTCGCGCTCGCCCTGGGCGCCCGAACCGACGCTCACCTGAAGCCGCCAGCGATGGCGGCTTCTCTTTTGTCGTTGCGCTATATTCCAGCTCTTCTCGCCAGAGGCCTGCGCGATTCCCATGATCAAGCTTGCCGCGTGGGTCATCAGCATCACCGTGGTCGTACTGGCCTGCCGCCTGCCGCGCCGCGTGCTGGATTTTCTGATGTGGTTGGCGCTCGCGGTGTCGGTTGCCTGGACGCTCGCCCTCTTCACGGTCTGACGGGTCACTCCCCCAGGGACGCCCGGTAGCGCGGCGGCGGGAGCGGGCCGCGCCGCGCCTCATAGGCCCCACCGAGCGCGAGCAGAAGCGCTTCGGCATGCGCGGCACCGATGAACGACAGCCCGACCGGCAGTCCCTGCACCTGTCCCATCGGAACGGTCAGGTGCGGATAGCCGGCCACCGCCGCCAACGTCGTGAAGGCATCCTCGTTCGGATCGCCATAGAGGACATCGACACGCCACGCCGGGGTGGCGGTCGGCGCTATCAGTACATCCAGCGCATGTTCGTGCAGCAACCGATCGATGCCCTGCGCTCCGGCGAGCCGCCGGGAACGCTCACGCGCCGCGCGGTAGTCCGCACCGGCGGTGCCGTCTGACGCCTGCGCCTGCGTGAACAGCTCCTGGCCGAAGAAGCGCAGTTCAGAGGGCGAGGCATAGTCGAATGCGATCAGCGCCGCAAGGTCACGCGTGTGCACCGCGGGTGGTGTCTGCGCGAGATAGGCATCGATGTCCGTCTTGAATTCATGCAGCGTCACGACCTGCTCGGCGGCGCTGATCGGATCCATGTCGGGCGGGCTGACATCCACCAATGTCGCACCCGCTGCCCGCAATGTGTCCAGGGCCTGTCCGTAGACCAGATCGGTTGCCGGATATGCGCCGGGCTTGAAGCGCAGTACCCCCAGCCGCTTGCCGCGCAACACGTTGGAAGCGATCGCCCGAGTGAAGTCGCGCCCGGTCAGCACCGAGAGCAGCTGCGCGACGTCCACTACGCTGCGCGCCATGGGCCCGGCCGTGTCCTGGCTGTGGGCGATCGGCACGATACCCTGCTGCGACAACAGCCCGATGGTCGGTTTCAGTCCCACGATGCCGTTCATGGCTGCGGGGCAGGTCACCGAGCCGTCGGTCTCGGTGCCAAGGGCCGCCGGCACCAGACCAGCGGCGACGGCGACCGCGCTACCCGAGCTCGAGCCACAGGCAGTGCGGTCGAGCACATAGGGATTGCGCGTCAGGCCGCCCACGGCGCTCCAGCCGCTCACTGCATGGGTCGAGCGGAAATTTGCCCACTCACTGAGATTGGCTTTGCCCAGGATCACGGCCCCGGCCGCGCGCAGCGCCGCCACGACCGGCGCATCATGCCGTGCGTAGTTGTGCAGCAGCGCGAGCGACCCAGCCGTCGTGGGCATCGGATCCTCGGTCTCTATATTGTCTTTGATCAGCACCGGAATGCCTTGCAAAGCGCCACGCACGTGGTGCGCCCGTCGCTCGCGGTCGAGCTGTCGTGCCTGCGCAAGCGCCTGCGGATTGATGCGCAGCACCGCGTGCAGCGCGGGCCCATGACGATCGAGCGCAGCGATCCGCTCGAGTGAGCGCCGCGTCAGCGCCTCGGCGCTCAGGCGCCCGGTGGCCATGGCCTGCTGCAATTCACCGATCGAGGCAGCCAGCGGCACGCCGCCCTCGGCGGCCCTGGCTGCCGGGGCCTGCCAGAGCGCCATGCAGACGATCAGGATCCCTGTCCATTGCCCCGGCATGACAGCCCGCCTTACGTCTGCAGCTGCAGTGCCCGGATCGCGTTCGTCTTCAGGATGAGCTCGTGGACCTCGGGCTTGAAACCCGCCTCCCTGAATTCCTGCAACCAGCGTTCGGGCGTCAGAAGCGGAAAATCCGATCCGAACAGCATGCGCTCGCGCAGCGGACCGTTGGCGTAGCGTACCAGCTGCGGTGGAAAGTACTTGGGTGACCAGCCCGACAGATCGATGTAGACGTTCGGCTTGTGCAGACACACCGAGAGCGCCTCGTCCTGCCAGGGCCAGGAGGGGTGCGCAATGATGATGGTCATATCCGGAAAGTCCACCGCGACATCATCCAGATGAATCGGGTTGGAATACTTCAGCCGCAGTCCGCCACCGCCGCGCATGCCGCTGCCGATCCCGGAGTGTCCACTGTGGAACAGCGCCGGTAGCTTGTGCCCGGCAATGAGCTCGTAGAGGGGGTAGGCGAGCCGGTCGTTCGGAAAGAAGCCCTGGCAGGTCGGATGAAACTTGAAACCGCGGATGACTCCCTGCTCGATCAGACGGCGCGCCTCGCGCACGCCCATGGCCCCCTTGTGCGGGTCGACGCTGGCGAATGCGAGCATGATGTCGGAGTTCTCGCGCGCCGCGTCGATGACTTCCTCGTTCGAGACGCGTCTCACGCCCATCTGAAACTCGGAATCGACCGTGAACATGACCAGGCCTATGCGGCGCTCGCGATAGTAGGCGAGCGTCTCTGGGATCGTCGGCCGATGCGTCGACTTGAAGTACTTCTCGGCCGCTGCCTCATAGGGCAGCCAGGCTTCATCGGCCGGATCGCGACAGGAAACCTCCGCGTGCGTATGCACGTCGATGGCGATGAGGTCATGCACGTTCATGTATCCGCTCCCGTGCGAGCCCGACCAGCAGCGACGCGGGCTACCGGCGTCAGGGTACAGCAACTATCGGCGAGTGTTGTGCCGAAATCGGCTCCCGGACCCAGCCTTTGCGACGCCGCTGACCCTGGCACATCCGAGCCGTGTGCGCAGGATCAGCCGGGTCTTGCCGGGCGCATGGCCATCGAAGCAGTGATCGATATATATTCCCGGCTCAAAGCGCCTGTGCGGGCCGCCACGAGCCCTGGGCGCTCAGCGACTGGGGGTGACCGTGAAGAAGATTCTCCTTGTGTTGGCCCTGCTGGGCGTGGCGCACAGCGCCGTGGCGCAGAGCGCCGCGGCACTGGACGCCGATCAGGTTCGCGGTGGATGGGAGACAACGGTCGACGGCGTCGAGCATATTTTTGAGTTGCGTATCGTTGGAGATCGGATATCGGGCGCCTACTGCACGGTCTGCGACGATGCCACCACGCTGGCCTTCGTGGACGGGCAATTGGGCGACTCCGAGCTCACTTTCACGATCACACACGTGCGCGATGACGGCAGCACCGCGTTCCAGGATCACCTGCACGCGCGCCTGCAGGACGGTCAACTCCTGGTCAGTGGCCAGAGCGGCGCGCGCGATGGCGGCACCATCAGCTGGAGCATGCATCGTGATCCGCGCGGACCCATTGCGCCTGGCCCGCCCGCTCCGGTCG
>DATBPG010000058.1:0-11906 GCA_036561485.1 Steroidobacteraceae bacterium
CGTTTGAACGATGCCATCGCCGAGCGCGTGCCCGGCGCGCTGACCATCGCCGAGGAGTCCACCGCCTGGCCGGGCGTGACGCAGGCCACGCGCTACGGCGGCCTGGGCTTCTCGTACAAGTGGAACATGGGGTGGATGCACGACACGCTGCGCTACATGAAGCACGATCCGCTGTGGCGCGCCTACGATCACCACGACATGACCTTCGGGCTGCTGTATGCGTTCTACGAGCGCTTCGTGCTGCCGCTCTCGCACGATGAGGTCGTGTACGGCAAGGGCTCGCTGATCGGACGCATGCCCGGAGATGCCTGGCAGCGCTTCGCCAATCTGCGCGCCTACTTTGGCTTCATGTGGACGCAGCCTGGCAAGAAGCTGCTGTTCATGGGCGGGGAGTTCGGGCAGGAGCGGGAATGGAGCCACGACGGTGAGCTCGACTGGCTCGCACTCGAGCATCCGGCGCATCGCGGCATGCAATATCTCGTCTCGGATCTGAACCGCCTGTACCGTCAGGAGCGCGCGCTGCACGCACTCGATCACGATGGCGAGGGATTTCGCTGGCTGCTCGTGGATGACAACGCCAACAGCGTATTGGCCTGGATGCGCAGCGCAGGCACAGAGGCGCCGCCGATCATCGCGGTCAGCAACTTCACGCCCGAGCCGCGGCTCGCCTATCGCGTGGGCGTGCCGTCCAGCGGCGGCTACCGTGAGATCCTCAACACCGATGCCGCGATCTACGGCGGGAGCAATCTCGGCAATGGCGGCTGGGTGGCGGCCCGCGAGATAGCCGCGCACGGCCAACCGTACTCGCTGGAGCTGACGCTGCCGCCGCTGGCCACCGTGCTGCTGCGACATGACGGTTGAGACGCTCAGGGGCGTGGCGGCTGCGCCCGGCGGGATCGCGCCACTGTCCGATGGAGTCGTCTCGGCGGGCGCTGCCTGGCCCCTGGGCGCCACCGCGGACGTCGCAGGTGTCAATTTCGCCGTTTTCGGTGGCCGCGCCGAGCAGCTGTATGTGTGCCTGTTCGACGCTTCGGGTCGGCAGGAGCTGCGCCGCGTGGCGTTGCCGGAGTGCACCGATGAAATCTGGCACGGCCACATCGCCGGTATCGGGGTCGGCCAGCTGTACGGGCTGCGCGCGCAGGGTTCCTACGAGCCCGAGCGCGGGCATCGCTACAACTTCAACAAGCTGCTGGTGGATCCGTATGCGCGCGCCCTCGCCGGGGCGCTGCGCTGGTCCGATGCGCTGTTCGGCTATCGCGTGGCTTCTCCGCGCGCGGATCTGTCCTTCGACCGGCGTGACAGTGCCGCGGGCGTACCGAAGTGCGTGGTCACCAGCGAGCAGTTCGACTGGTGTGGGGATCGTCCGCCGCGCGTACCCTGGGCTGATACGGTCATCTACGAGACGCATCTGCGCGGGCTGACGATGCGCCTGCCCGGCATCCCGGAGGCGCAGCGTGGCACGGCCGCCGCGCTCGGCCACGAGCGCACCATCGCCTATCTGCGCGAGCTGGGCATCACCGCGGTCGAGCTGCTGCCGATCCATGCGCTGGTACACGATCGGTCGCTGGTGGATCGGGGCCTGCTCAACTACTGGGGCTACAACACACTCGCCTTTTTTGCGCCCGAGCCCCGTTATCTGTCCAGTGGCCAGCCCGCCGAGCTCAAGCACGCCATACGCGCGCTGCACGCGGCGGGCATCGAGGTTCTGCTCGATGTGGTCTACAACCACACCTGCGAGGGCAGCGAACGCGGCCCAACACTGTCCTTCCGCGGCCTGGATCACGCCGGCTACTACCGCCTGCAGGCCGACAACCCGCGCTCGTGTGTCAATGACACCGGTGTGGGCAATACCGTCAATTTCAGCCATCCGCGCATCATCCAGCTGACGCTCGATTCGCTGCGCCACTGGGTGCAGAACTATCACGTCGACGGCTTTCGCTTCGACCTGTGCGCGACCCTGGGTCGCGAAAATCAGGGCTTCGAGCAGGGTGCAGGCTTCTTCGATGCACTGATGCAGGATCCGGTGCTCGCCGCGGTGAAGCTGATCTCCGAGCCCTGGGACAGCGGACCGGGCGGCTACCAGCTTGGCAATCATCCGCCCGGCATGGCCGAATGGAACGATCGCTTTCGCGACGATGTGCGCCGCTTCTGGCGTGGCGACTCGGGCCAGCGCGGCGCCCTGGCGGCGCGTCTGCAGGGCTCGGCGGACGTGTTCGATCATCAGCGTCGGCGTCCCTGGGCCTCGATCAACTTCATCACGGCGCATGATGGGTTCACGCTGGCAGATTGGACCAGCTACAGCCAGAAGCACAACGAGGCCAACGGCGAGGACAATCAGGATGGCAGCAGCGACAACGAGAGCAACAACTGGGGGGTGGAAGGCGCCACCGATGATCCATTGATCATCGAGCGGCGCGCGCGCGTGCGCCGCGCGATGCTGGCGACGCTGCTGTTCTCGCACGGTACGCCGATGCTGCTGGGCGGGGACGAGTTCGGCCGCACGCAGCACGGTAACAACAACGCCTATTGCCAGGACTCGGAGTTGTCCTGGCATGACTGGTCGCTCGCCGATTCGCCCGGCGGGCTCGCGATGCGCTCCTATGTGGCAAGGCTGATCGCTCTGCGACGCGAGCAGCGCTGCCTGCGCAGCCCTTATTTCCAGCACGGCCTGCTCGAACCGTTGCCGCAGGTGCGCGACATCGAATGGTTCGATGAAAACGGCGATACCATGCGTCCGGAGGACTGGGGTTACTGGGAGGGACGGCTGCTGTGCGTGCGCCGGGCAATGCGTCTGGCCGACGGCAGCGGCGAGCTGTGTCTACTGCTGGTGAACAGTACCCTCGAGACCCACGTCTTCCAGCTGCCGCAGCCGCTGTTCAACTGGACGCTACGCGTGGACAGTGCGGATCCGCGCCTGCCCGAGTGCGCCATCGAGACGCTGCAGGTCGATGTCGGCGCGCAGAGCGTGCAGCTGCTCAGCGCGCGGGCGGCGCAGAGCGCAGAGCGTGCCCTCGTGCACCGCGCGGACGATGCCGCCGTGCAGCCGGAGAAGGTACCGCGGCCGACGCCCCCCAAGCCGCCCGCGCCCCCTGCATGAGGCTCGGCGGGGCCGCCTGGGCGACTGCGCTGGCCGGGCATACCTGCACTGTGTTGGAGCATGGCGCAATTCGTGATGCGCACCCGCCCGGCGCCGCCCCTGCGCTGGGATCATGTCGCACGGGATTCACCCACGGTGGTCGCTGCGTTGCAACATAATAATTCCCGCCAGGAGAGTGTCCGCAGCAGCGATCCGGCGATGCCTGCAGGATCGGCGGTACGTGTACTGATGGTCGAGGATTCCGCCACGGAAGCGGAGCTTACGATGCGCGCGCTCACGCGCGCAGGCATCGGCTGCGAGTTCCGCCGGGTCGAGAACGAGGCGCAGGTGCGCGAGGCGCTCGAGCGCTTCAGCCCGCAGATCATCCTGTCGGACTTCAGGCTGCCGGAATTCGATGGACTGTCGGCGCTCGCCATCGCACGCGAACTGGCACCGCAGGTGCCGTTCGTCTTCGTGTCCGGCACCATCGGCGAGGAGCGTGCCATCGAGGCGCTGCATTGCGGGGCGGTCGACTATGTGCTGAAGGACAACCTGACGCGACTCGCGCCGGCGGTGCGCCGTGCGCTGGCAGAGGCCGACAGCCGCGCCGAGCGGCAGCGCCAGGAGGTGCAGATCGCGCATCTGACACGCGTGCTGCGCATGCTCGGCGGCGTCAATGGCGCGGTGCTGCGTATCCGCGATCGCAACGAACTCTTCGACGAGTGCTGCCGGCTGGCGGTGGCGGTGGGTGGCTATGCCGCCTGCGTGGCCTTGCTGCAGCGTCCGGGGGCGCGCGAGCTGCAGGTCATCGGCGGCGCGGGCGCGGATGCGGCGGCCGAGGCGGCGCTGCGCGCGCTGGCGATACAGCCGCAAGGCTCGGGCCGCTCGATCAATGCGCTGCTGGAGGGTACCGGCGATCCTCTGGTCAGCCAGACCGCGGATCTGCCCGCCGGGCTGCGGGTGCTGATTGCACTGCCGCTGCAGCTCGAGCAGACAGGCATGGGGGCGTTGCTGCTCGCCACACGCGAGCCGGCGCTGATCGGCGCCGAGGAGCTGCGCATGCTGCAGGAGGTCGCGGCGAATCTGTCGTTCGCCCTGCAGTATCTGCGCAAGGGCAACGAGCTGCAGTTTCTCTCGTACTTCGATCCGCTGACGGGACTTGCCAAACGACCGCTGTTCTGCGAGCGGCTCAAGCGGCTGCTCGGCCGCAGCACGCACAGTGATGGGCGCTGCGCCATTGCGGTGGTGGATATCGAGAAGCTCAGCATCATCAACGACTCCATCGGCCGACACGCGGGGGATCGGCTGCTGCAGCATGTGGCCGAGCGCCTGCGCCGTCATTTTCATGATTCCGAATGCATCGCGCAGTTCGGCGGGGGCACCTTTGCCATGGCGCTCGCTGTGCAGGGCACGGACAGCAAGGCCGTCGATACGCTGCAGGCGCGTCTGGCGGCGATATTCGATCCGCCGTTCGAGCTCGAGGGCCGGACGATCCCGCTCGGCACGAAATCGGGTTGGTCGCTGTATCCGGCCGATGGCCGTGAAACCGAGGCGTTGGTGCTGAATGCCGAGGCTGCGCTGCGCGATGCGCGCGCGAGCGGTCAGCGCTCCCTGCATCGCACGCTGCAGCAGCGCTCGGAAGTGCACGCGCGGCTGCAGCTGGAGCAGGCGCTGCGCCTGGCGATCGAACGGCGCCAGTTCGAACTGCATTACCAGCCGATCATGAGTCTGGCCACACGGCGCATCGACGGCGCCGAGGCGCTCATCCGCTGGCGTCATCCGGAGGAAGGTCTCATCGCCCCCGCAGCATTTCTGCCGCTGCTGGAGTCCA
This sequence comes from Steroidobacteraceae bacterium, assembly GCA_036561485.1. Classification (GTDB taxonomy): domain Bacteria; phylum Pseudomonadota; class Gammaproteobacteria; order Steroidobacterales; family Steroidobacteraceae; genus FEN-1191. The sequence goes on from DATBPG010000058.1 coordinate 4,908, forward strand.
CCGGCCTGATTCTGGCCGTGGGCGATTGGGTCATCGGTCAGGCGGCGCAGGATCGCCAGCACTGGCAGAGACTCGGCATGCCGGCCGGGCGCATCGCGGTGAATATCTCGCCGGCCGAGCTGCGCCGCGCTGAGTTCGCGCAGCGCTTCCTCGAGCACACGCAAGGCTGGTCGAATGCGCTCTGCGGCCTGGACGTGGAGATCACCGAGGGTGCGCTGCTCGGCGATCACGCGGCCGCGCTCGCGCAGCTGCAACGACTGCGCAACTGCGGCATCTGCATTGCCATCGACGATTTCGGCACCGGCTACTCATCGCTCAGCCGGCTCTCCGAGCTGCCCGTGGACCGGCTGAAGATCGACCGCTCCTTCGTCGCCAAGCTGCCGCATGATGAGGCCGGCGGCACACTCGTACAGACCATCATCACGCTGGCGCACGCCTTCGGCATGACCGCCGTGGCCGAGGGCGTGGAGAGCCTCGAGCAGCTCGAGGCGCTGGTGGAGCTCGGCTGCGATCGGGTGCAAGGCTATCTCATCAGCCGGCCGGTGAATGCGCAGGCGTATGCAGCGCTGCTGCAGAAGGATTACGCAGCGCTGCTGCGGCAATAGCCGGGTGCGGGCGGCGCCTGCTGGATGAGCTAGCGCAGCGCTGCGATCAGCCGATCGATGTCCGCTTCCTCATGCGCCGCGGACAGAAAGCCCACCTCATAGGCACTGGGCGCCAGATAGATACCCTCATCGAGCAGTCGATGGAACAGCGGCGCATAGCCTGCGGCGGCATCGGCGGGCAGCGCACCCAGTGAGCGTATCGGCGAGGCAGGCTTGCCGCCTGGCGCGGCGCTTGCGCTGCGCAACCAGAAGATCGAGCCCACGCGTTGCAGGGCGACACGTTGAGCTCCCTCGAGTCCTTTCTCCAGCCGCTCTCCCAGCGCCTCGAGCTGCCGATAGACGTGGCCGTCCTCCAGTCGCTTCAGCGTCGCGAGCCCCGCGCACATGGCGAGCGGGTTGGCGCTGAGCGTGCCCGCCTGGTACACCGGGCCGGCCGGAGCCACGAGCTCCATGAGCGCGCGCCGGCCGCCATAAGCACCGACCGGGAAGCCGCCGCCGATGACCTTGCCGTAGGTCACCAGATCGGGGTGGATGCCGCTGAGGCCCGCGTAGCCCTGGAAGCCGAGCCTGAAGCCGCTGATGACCTCGTCGAAGATGAGCAGTGCGCCGTGCGTGCGCGCGAGCGCGGCCAGGCGCTGCAGAAATTGCGGCCGCTGCGGCAGCAAGCCGTAGTTTGCGGGCAGCGGCTCGATGATCGCCGCGGCGATGCGCCGGCCCTCACGTGCGAACATCGCTTCGAGCGCCGCCTCATCATCCAGCGGCGCGATCAGGGTTTCCTGTACCACATCGGGCGCCAGCCCGGCGCTGTCGGCCACGGGTGCCTCGGCGAGCCCCGAGCCGGCCTTGAGCAACATTGCGTCGGCGTGGCCGTGGTAGCAGCCTTCGAACTTGAGGATCTTGGAGCGCCCGGTCGCCGCGCGCGCCACACGCAGCGCCGACATCACCGCCTCGGTGCCGGAATTCACGAAGCGGATGCTCTCGACCCACGGCACTCGGCGCGCGATGTATTCAGCCAGCTCCAGGCTGTAGGGCTCGGCGGTGCCCAGGCTCCAGCCGCGATCGAGCGCGCCCGCGGCCGCGGCGCGCACGCCGGCATCGCCGTGGCCGAGGATCAGCGGCCCGAAGGCCATGCAGAAGTCGAGGTATTCGCGGCCCTCGACGTCGCGCAGGCGGCTGCCCGCGCCGCCGCTCATGAATCGCGGCGTGCCGCCCACGCCACGAAAGGCGCGCACGGGGGAGTGCACGCCGCCGGGGGAAACGCGACGCGCACGCGCAAACAGCTCCTCGGAGCTGGCGCAGGGGCTGCCTGCGCCAGAATCGGCCGCGCTCACGCGCCGAGCCACTCGCGCGCATAGCGCGCGCCATAGGTGATGATCATGCTGGCGCCGGCGCGGCGAAAAGCGGTCAGCACCTCGCGGTGCAGGGCGGCGCGGTTGGCGAGGCCCTGGGCAGCCAGCGCCTCGAGCGCGGCGAATTCCCCGCTGACGTGATAGACGGCCCAGGGCTTGCGGATCGCCTGGGAGAGCTCGCGCAGCAGGTCCAGATAGGGCAGGCCGGGCTTGACCATGAGGATATCGGCGCCCTCGGCCGCATCGCGTTCGGCACACTGCCAGGCATCGCTCGGGCGCGCGGGGTCGAGCTGGTAGGTGGAGCGGTCCTTGAGCGCGCCGGCGCGCGGGGTGGAATCGGCGGCGACGCGGAACGGACCGTAGAGGGCGGAGTGAAATTTCGCCGCATAGCTCATGAGCACGGTGCGCGGCAGGCGCGCCTCGTCGAGCGCGCGGCGGATCGCGCCGATGCGGCCGTCCATCATGTCGCTCGGGGCGACGCAGTCGGCGCCGGCCTGCGCGTACGCCACGGCCGCCTGTGCGAGCTCGGGCAGCGTCGCATCATTGTCGACGTGATCGCCCTCGGCGGACAGCACCCCGCAGTGTCCATGCGCAGTCGAGGAGCACAGGCACACGTCCACCGCCAGCCACAGATCCGCCCCGAAGCGGCGCTTGAGCGCCTGGATCTGCCCGGCCGTATAGGACCAGTCGATGTCGCGCTCGCTTCGGGCCTGGGGCACGCCGAAGAGCAGGAAGCTGCGTACGCCTGCCTTGAGATCTGCCTCGACCTGGCGCGGCAGCGAGTCGGCCGTATCCTGGTGCACGCCGGTCAGTCCGGGGACCGGCTGGGCGCGGGCGCTGCCCTCGGCGACGAAAAGCGGCTGGATGAGCTGCTCGGGGCGCACGTGCACCTCGCGGGTCAGGGCGCGGATGTGCTCGCTCTGACGCAGGCGGCGCAGGGTCAGGCTCGAGGGGCTCGACATGGACGGGCAGCGGGGCTCACCATAATTGCCCCGATTTTGCCGTCTCTGCGGCCTGCGGGGGTCACTGAAATGTCATGGCTGACAGGCGGGCGCTGGCCCCCCCCACATGACACCGTTCGGCACTCGCCCCCCTGCCGGCAACGCATACCCGGCGGCCTTCAACTTATGAGCCCAAGGTTATGACCTGCGGCGGCACACTACGGCCCATGTCCCAGAGCGCCATACAGGCCTTCCCCCAGCCCGCCGGCCGCCCGGCCCTGGCAGTGATCGATGCGGCGCTGGCGCAGAAGATCGAGCAGAGCACGGCGCTGCTGCGCCGGGCGGCGAGTGACTTCGGACGCGTCGTGTACGCCAACAGTCTCGGTGCCGAGGCGGTGGTGTTGACGGATCTGATCTGCAGCGAAGTGCCGCAGATCGACATCATCACGATCGATACCGGACGGCTGCCCGAGGAGACGCTCTCGCTGCTCGAGCGGCTCGAGCGCCGCTACCAGCGGCGCATCCAGGTCTACTACCCCGATGCGGCTGCGGTCGAGCGTTACGTGCGCGAGCAGGGCATCAATGGCTTCTACAACGGCCTGCAGGAGCGCCTCTCCTGCTGCCAGATCCGCAAGATCGAGCCCTTCAAGCGCGCCATCGCCGGCTATGCGGCCTGGGTCACGGGGCTGCGCCGCGAGCAGTCGGAAACGCGCGCGGCCGGTGAGGCCCTCGCACGGGAGCAGAACGGGCTCACCAAGGTGAGCCCACTGCTGGAGTGGACCGAAGCCAACGTCTGGACCTATATCCTGGCGAAAAAGCTGCCCTATAACGTGCTGCACGACCGAGGCTATCCGAGCATCGGTTGCGCACCCTGTACGCGCGCCATCGAGCCCGGCCAAGAACATCGGGCCGGCCGCTGGTGGTGGGAGCAGGCTGATTCGCGCGAGTGCGGCCTGCATCCCCGACGCCGTCCCGCGGCCGCCGGCTGAGCGCTGAGCCGCCGGCCCTGCCGGGCCGCCTGCGCCGATCAGCTGTCCATGGATTACCTGCCGGTCTTCCTCGATCTCGCCGGCCGCCGCGCCGTGCTGGTGGGTGGCGGGGAGGTCGCGCTGCGTAAGGCGTTGCTGCTGCTCGAAGCGCACGCCCTGGTGCGCATCGTCGCCCCCTCGCTGCATCCCGAGCTCGCGCGCCTGCGCGCGGAGGGCAAACTCGAGCACCTGCAGCAGGAGTTTGCGCCCGAGCAGCTGGGGGACGCGGCCTTCGTCATCGCTGCGACCGATCGCGCCGAAGTCAATCGCTCGGTCGCGTCGGCGGCGGCTGCGCGCGGGCTGTTCGTCAACGTCGTCGACGACCCTGGCGCCTCCAGTGCCATCCTGCCCGCCATCGTCGACCGCTCCCCGGTCATCCTGGCGGTCAGCACCGGCGGGCACTCCCCGACACTGGCGCGGCGCCTGCGCGGCCAGCTCGAGACGCTGCTGCCCGAGCGACTGGGCGCGCTGGCGCAGTTTCTCGGTCGATGGCGTGGGCAGGTGCGCGGCGCGCTGCCGGATGCGGCTCGACGCCTGCGCTTCTGGGAGCGTGTGATCGAGGGCCATGTGGCCAGCCAGGTGCTCGACGGCCAGGAGGCCGTTGCCGAGGCTGAGCTTCAATCCGAGCTTCGCCGCGAATCGCAGCAGCCGGGCGCCGATGGGGCCGAAACGGCGCTCCCCCGCGGCGAGGTCTATCTGATCGGTGCCGGCCCCGGGGACCCGGATCTGCTGACGCTGCGCGCGCAGCAGCTGCTGCAGCAGGCCGATGTCGTGCTCTACGATCGTCTCGTGAGCGAGCGCATTTTGTCGCGCGCGCGGCGCGAAGCGCTGCGTGTCTTCGTCGGCAAGCAGTCCGGACGACACCGCGTGACACAGCAGCGTATCCATGCGCTGATGCTCGAGTATGCGCAGCGCGGGCTGCGCGTTGCGCGTCTGAAGGGCGGCGATCCCTTCGTCTTCGGACGCGGCGGAGAGGAGATGCAGGTGCTGCGCGCCGCGGGCATACCGGTGACGGTCGTTCCGGGCATCACTGCCGCGCTGGGGGCCGCGGCCCGCGCGGGCATGAGCCTCACGCAGCGCGGCCTGTCGCAGGCCGTCACCCTGGTGACCGCGATGGGCGAGGGCGCCGAGGCGCTCGACTGGCGTGCGCTCGCGGCGCCGCTGCAGACGGTCGTGTTCTACATGGGGGTCGCTCAGCTCGAGCGCATCGTCGAGCACCTCATCGCCCATGGCGCACCGGGGAGCCGCCCGGTCGCAATCGTGGAGCAGGCGACACTGCCCGCCGAGCGGCTGCTGGTCGGCACGCTCGCGAGCATCGCCGCCGATGCCGCCGCCGCGGGCATCGGCGCGCCCGCCCTGCTGATCGTCGGGGATGTGGCCGCGCAGGCTTGCCAGCGTCGCGCCAGCGTTGAATCATTGCCGCCATGAAAATCGTGCGCGACTTCGTCGATGCCATCGGCCACACGCCACTGATCCGTCTGCGGCGCCTGAGCGATGAGACCGGCTGCGAGATCCTCGGCAAGGCCGAGTTCATGAATCCCGGCGGCTCGGTCAAGGACCGCGCCGCGCGCGGCATCATCCTGGATGCCGAGAAGCGCGGGGTGCTCAAGCCCGGCGGCACGGTGGTCGAGGGCACCGCTGGCAACACCGGCATCGGCCTTGCGCACGTCTGCAATGCGCGCGGCTACCGCTGCATCATCGTCATGCCCGATAACCAGTCGCCCGAGAAGTACGGCCTCATCGAGGCCCTCGGCGCCGAGGTGCGGCGCGTGAAGGCCGTCCCTTACAGCGACCCGAATCACTACCAGAAAGTGGCGGGCCGCCTGGCCGAGGAGCTGCCCGGGGCGATCTGGTCCAACCAGTTCGACAACACGGCCAATCGCCGCGCGCACCTGGAGAGCACCGGTCCGGAGATCTGGGAGCAGAGCGAAGGGGAGATCGACGCCTTCGTCGCCGCCAGCGGCACCGGTGGCACCGTGGCGGGCGTGTCGGAGTTCCTGAAGTCGCGCAATCCGAAGGTGCGCACAGTGCTCGCCGATCCACCCGGCAGCTCGCTCTACGAGTACATCCGTCACGGCGTCGTGAAGGCCACCGGCAGCGGCTCGATCACCGAGGGCATCGGCATTGGCCGCGTCACGGCCAATCTGCAGGGCGCTCCCGTCGACGACGCCGTGCACGTCGAGGATCGCGAGACGGTGCACTACGTGTACCGGCTGCTGCGCGAGGAGGGGCTGTTCGTCAGCAGCACCAGCGGCATCAATGTGGCCGCCGCGGTGCGCATCGCGCGCGAGATGGGCCCGGGCCATACCATCGTCACGGTGCTCTGCGACACCGGCTCGAAGTACCTGTCGCGGCTCTTCAATCGCGAGTGGCTCGCACAAAAGGGCCTGCTCGAGGCGGCGGGTTTCGCGTCCGAAGCGTGATCGCTTCACTGGACCACGCCCGGCGGGGCCGCTAGCCTCTGGCCCCATTATGAAAAATAGCCAGTTGCTGCAGGGGTTGCGCCCCTTCCCGAACCGTGTACTGCCCCTGCTTCGCAGGCGCCTGTGGCTCGCGCTGCTCGCGCTGCTGCCGGCGCTGCTCGCCGCACAACCCGCGCCAGCGACGCACGCGGGCTGGGTGTCGCGCCGCGTCGACGGCATCATGGGTACGCGCATCTTCGTCGAACTGTGGGCCGACGATACCGCCAAGGGCGAGCAGGACATCGACGCGGTGATGGCGGAGATGCGCCACATCGACGATTCGATGAGCACCTTCAAGCCCACGAGCGAAGTGTCGATGGTCAATCGCGAGGCCGCCAAGCACCCCGTGGTGATCAGCCCGGAGCTCTTCGGCCTGCTGCAGACAGCGCTTGAATATTCACGCATCACGCACGGCGCCTTCGATATCACCTATGCCAGCGTCGGCTACCTGTACGATTTTCACGCCCACAAGCGGCCGGACGCGGCTCAGATCAAGGCGACGCTGCCGGCAATCGGCTATCAGCACGTCGTGCTCGACCCCAGGCGGCGCACGGTGTTCTTCACGCGCCCGGGCGTGCGCATCGATCTGGGCGGCATCGCCAAGGGCTACTCGG
>DATBPG010000059.1:0-4853 GCA_036561485.1 Steroidobacteraceae bacterium
CTGCGCAGCGCGAGGCCCGCCGTCGACTCCTGCACGGTCGCAGGCAGACCGTATGATCGCGCGCCGTCGTCGACTCTTCTGGGTGGTCGGCATCCTGGCCGGTGTCGGTCTGGCCAGCGCACTGGCGCTGCGCGCGTTCCAGCAGAACGTGTCGTACTATTTCGACCCCAGCAAGATCGCCGCGGGGCAGGTGAAGCGGGGCGAGAGCTTCCGGCTGGGCGGCCTGGTGCAGAAGGGCAGTCTCGTGCGCACGCCCGGCACGCTCGAGGTGCATTTCGTGGTCACCGATTTGCGCCACAGTGTGCCCGTGGTCTATTCGCAGGTGCTGCCAGATCTGTTTCGCGAAGGCTCCGGGGTCATCGCGCACGGTCATCTGGACGGCCATGGCACCTTCATTGCCGATGAGGTACTCGCCAAGCACGACGAGAACTATGTGCCTCCACCGGTTGCCAAGAGTCTGCAGCAGGCCGCGGTCGTCACGCCGGCCCGTCACTGAGAGGCGCACATGGTTGTCGAACTGGGCCATTACGCGCTGATCCTCGCCATGCTGCTGGCGGCGGCCCAGGCGTTCTTCGGGCTGCTGGGTCCGGCGCTCTCGCGCGATCGCTGGATGGCCGCAGCCCCGTCCGCCGCCTGCGGGCAGTTCGTGTTCACCGCGCTCGCAGTCGGCGTACTGATCCACGCCTTCATCGGCAATGATTTCTCGGTGCGCTACGTCGCGGATAACTCCAACTCCGCGCTGCCGCTGTTCTATCGCGTCACTGCACTTTGGGGGGCGCACGAGGGCTCGATCCTGCTGTGGATCTTCGTGCTGTCGCTGTGGACCATGGCCGTGGTGGCGCGTCTGCGCTACCTGCCGACCGAGTTCGGCGCCCGCGTACTCGGAGTGCTCGGCATTCTGAGCTTCGGTTTTCTGCTCTTCACGCTGGCGACCTCCAGTCCCTTCTCGCGCCTGTTCCCCACGCCCGCGGATGGCGCAAGCCTCAATCCGCTGCTGCAGGACCCGGCCTTTGCCGTGCATCCGCCCGTGCTCTACACCGGCTACGTCGGCTTCAGCGTCAGCTTTGCCTTCGCCTGTGCGGCCATGATCGAGGGCCGTCGTGATCAGCTCTGGGCGCGCTGGATGCGTCCGTGGACCGTGATGGCCTGGGCATTCCTGGCCTGTGGTATCGCGCTCGGCAGCTGGTGGGCGTACTACGAGCTCGGCTGGGGCGGCTACTGGTCGTGGGACCCTGTCGAGAATGTCTCCTTCATGCCCTGGCTGGTGGGCACGGCGCTGCTGCATTCGCTGATCGTCACCGAGAAGCGCGGACTGTTCAAAAGCTGGACGCTGCTGCTGGCGCTGGCAACGTTCTCACTGAGCCTGCTCGGCACCTTCATCGTCCGGGCGGGCCTGCTGATCTCCGTGCACTCCTTCGCCGCCGATCCCACGCGCGGCATCTTCATCCTGGCCTTCCTCGTCATCGTGGTGGGGGGCGCGCTCACGCTGTATGCGCTGCGTGCGCCGCGCATGCAGTCGAACGCCGGTTTCGATCTGATATCGCGCGAGTCCTTCCTGCTCTTCAACAATATCCTGCTGGTGATCGCTGCAGCCGTGGTGCTGGCAGGCACACTTGCGCCGGACATCGCCGGGGCGCTGCATCTGGGCACTCTGTCGGTGGGGGCGCCGTACTTTGCGCCCAGTTTCATGGTGCCGGTGCTGCCGCTGCTGGCGCTGCTGGCAGTCGGCATCCATGCGCGCTGGAAGCGCGGGGGGCTCTCGCACGCCAAGCGCGTCATCCTGACGACGCTCCTCTGCGGGCTCGTCATCGGCCTGCCGCTGTCGCTGGCCGTCTATGGCCATCCCATGCCCCTGGCGCCGGTCGGCGCGGTGCTCGGCATATGGATCGTGCTGTCCTCGCTGGTGGACCCCATTGACCGGATCCGGCGCCGGCTCACGCTCTCGGCGAGCCTGGTAGGCATGACCGTGGCGCATATCGGGCTCGGTATCTTCGTGCTGGGCATCACCTTCGTGTCCTCCAACAGCATCGAGCGCGATGTCGCGATGAAGCCTGGGCAGGTCGCGATGGTGGGGGACTATGCGTTCCGCTATGAGGGCGTGCGTGACGTCTCCGGTCCCAACTTCACTGCCGTGCGCGGCACGGTCACGGTGACGCGTCACGGGCAGTTGATCACCGTGCTGCATCCGGAGAAACGGCGCTTCTACGTCCAGGGCACCGTGCAGACCACTGCGGCGATCGCACCAGGCCTGCATCGCGATCTGCTCGCCTCATTGGGCGACAATGTGGGCGCCGGAGCCTGGAGCCTGAGGCTGCAGTATCGGCCGCTGATCCGGCTGGTCTGGATTGGCGGGGTGATCATGGCTCTCGGCGGCATGCTGGCAGTCTTTGGCCGCCGCCAGCGTGGCCCTGCCACGGTACCCGACGCCATACCGATCGGCGCAGCACGCCGCACTCCCGCATGAACCAGCCGATCGAAGGCGCACCGACGCCACCCCAGGAGGCGGGTACTGGGAGCAGCCGCTGGCGCTTCGTGCTGCCGCTGGGCCTCTTTGCAGCGCTGCTGATCGTGCTGTTCGTGGGACTGGTGCACTCGCCGGAGAAAAACATCATTCCCTCACCGCTGGTGGGCAAGGCCGCCCCGCAGTTTTCCATTCCCAATCTCGTGAGCGGCGGCGAACCGGTCAGCAACGCAGCCCTGCGCGGCCACTGGTCACTGGTGAATGTCTGGGGCAGCTGGTGTGCAACCTGCCGGGACGAGCACCAGACCCTGCTCATGATCAAGCAGCAGGGCGCGGTACCCATCATCGGCATCGACTGGAACGACACGCCGGCAAATGCCAGCAACTGGCTGCAGCAGCTCGGCAATCCCTACCAGCAGGTCGGCGAGGATCCCAACGGCCGTGTCGCCATCGACTGGGGCGTCTATGCTGCGCCCGAGAGCTTCCTGATCAATCCGCAGGGCGTCATCGTCTACAAGGAAGTCGGCGAGATCACCCCCGAGATCTGGCGCGAGCAGTTTCTTTCGCGTATCGACGCCGCAGGCGGCGCGAGTCCCCCACCGGCAACTGGCGGCTGATGCACTCCCCTCGACCCTCCCAGCTGCGCGCGCTGGCCAGCGCCGCGCTGCTCATCGGCCTGCTCTGGGTGGGACGGGCGCTGGCCGTGGACGCGACGCCCCCGCTGCCGACCGCGCAGCTGCAGCAGCGGTATCTGGCGCTCACGCACGAGCTGCGCTGCATGCAATGCCAGGACGAATCGCTGGCCGATTCGGAGGTGGATCTGGCTGGCCAGATGCGTGGCGAGGTGCACGACCTGCTGCTGCGAGGCATGACTGATCAGCAGGTCAAGGATTACCTGGTGTCGCGCTACGGCGAGTTCATCCTGTTCAAGCCGCCGATGAACTGGCGCAATGCCTGGCTCTGGGGAGCACCGGTTCTACTGATGCTCATCGGCTTGCTGGTGGGCTGGCGCATCGTGGTTGGCCGGCGACGCCTGGTCGACGAGGATCCGGACGAGCCACTCGACGATACCGTCGACGAGCATTGGCAGTCATGAGCGGCTTTTTGGCAGGCGCCGGCGCTCTGGCACTGATCGCCGTGCTGTTCGTGGTGTTGCCGCTGGTGCGCGCGCGCGCTGCGCGCCCGCCCGCCGCCACTGCCGCGCTCGTGGCAGCCCTCGCATTGATCGGCTTGAGCGTGCTGACCTATTCATGGCTCGGCAGCCCCGGTTCGATCCGTCTGGCTGCCGCCAACGCACGGACTGCCTCGGGCAGCATCGCGCAGCTGGCGCGTCACGTGGAGCGCGACCCGCACGACCTCGAGGGATGGTTGCAGCTCGGAGGCGCCTATGGACAGACCGGTCAGTACGCGCTGGCCCTGCACGCCTACCAGCAAGCCGATACGCTGGCGCGTGGCCAGAGCGCGACGGCGCTGACCGGCATCGGCGAGTCGCTGCTGCTGCTGCAGGGCCTGCAGGGGCCGCAGACCACTCAGGCTGCCGCCGACTTCGAGCGCGCGCTGGTGCTTGACCCCAAGTCGGCGAAGGGACTGTTTTACAGCGCAATGCTGGCTGAACAGGCCGGTCGGCTCGAGCTCGCCCGCACGCGCTTTGCCGCAATGCTGAACATCACCCCCGGCCCGCCAGCCAATGTGCGCGCGGCGCTGGAGAAGCAGATCTCGACCATCGATGCCCAGCTGCATCCCGCGATCGACGCCTCTACGGCAATCCGCCTGCACGTCTCGCTCGCCCCGCAGCTCGCCGCGCACGTGCCCTCCAATGCCTCGCTGTTCGTGTTCGTGCGCGCCGCGGATGGGGGTGCGCCGCTGGCGGTGCGCCGCAGTGCCGTGACGCTGCCACAGGATCTGGTGCTGTCGGCGGACGATGCCATGATCGCGCAGCGTGCCGTGCGGCCCGGTCAGAAGGTCACTGTGGTGGCGCGCATCTCCGCGTCCGGCAGTCCGCTGCCACAGCGGGGAGACCTCTACGGTCAGATCGAATATGTGGCCGGCAAGACCGGTCCGCGTTCGCTCGAGATTGATAAACTGAATCCCTGAACCCTGAGCGAGACGCGCCAGGCCAGGCTCGCAACGACCACGGGCGGAGCAATCAACATGGGCGAGTCCCTGCAACGACGGCTGGCGGCCGGTGAGTTTGCCATCACCGCTGAGATCACCCCGCCGCTGTCCGCCGACCCCGAGGCGCTGCTGGAGAAGGCGCGGCCGCTGGCCGGCCTCGCCGATGCGGTCAATGTCACCGACGGGGCCAGTGCCCGTCCCCATTTGGATACGCTCACGGCGGCGGGCCTGATGCTGCGCGAGGGCATCGAGCCGGTGCTGCAGGTCACCTGCCGCG
>DATBPG010000060.1:0-15732 GCA_036561485.1 Steroidobacteraceae bacterium
CACTGCGGCGGTAAGCGCAGCCGCGAAGGGCAACAGCAGGCGAGTGGCCGCGGCGCCTGCGCGGCGCGACCCAGGACGAGTGAAAGGCAACGACTTCTCCTTAGCGAACGGTGCCCGGCTGGGCCGGTCCTTGGTTCTGGCCCCCGGCAGGGGCGCTTAGCATAGCGACAGTCGCGCCCGGATTCAGTTCAACCGGTGGTGGAGCGTCGACGGCGCTGCAGCAGCCGCCAGGTCGCCGCTGCGGCGAGCATCGCGAGGGTCGCCGGATCGATCGCCCCGGTTCCGCTGGCGGCGGCGAAGGCGCCTTCGATCTTGACGCTCGCCGTGGCGCTGTGGCCGGTATTGTCGGTGACGGTGAGGATGGCGGTGATGGTGCTGAAGGCAGGGAAGATCAGCGTCGCCACCGACTGATCGGCATTGATGAGCTGATCGCTGGTGGCCGGATCGGTGGTCCACTGCCAACTCACGATGCTCGCGCCGGCGGCCGCCGTACTGCCGCTGCCATCCAGGCGGATGTGCTGTCCCGGGCTGCCCGAGGTGCTCGACGCATTGATCTGCACGTACATGTTCTCGGTCGTCGCGAGGGCCGCGGCGGCATTCAGCATGCCTGCACCGCAGGTCGCCGTAGTGCAGACGCACTCCACGGCTTCACTCGTATCGGTGTAATCGCCGTTCGAATCGGTGCTGGTCGAGGGCATCTGGCAGCTCGTCTTCGTCGTGGACGAGGAGGTGGGAAACGGCAAGGCACTCGATTGCAGGCGGGCGATGAGCTGCGAGGGAGTCAGGGCCGGCAGCGCCGCCTTCAACAGCGCCGCCACTGCGGCGACCATGGGCGCTGCGAAGCTGGTGCCGGCCACGGCGGTATTGTCCTGGTTGCCGCCGGCGCTGATGTATCCCTGATCCATCAGCGAGTAGCTGTAGAAACCCGGTGTCGCCGCCGGCGAGGTTGCCCCCGCGTCGGTGGTCGTGATGATGGCGTAGGTACAGGGTACGGTGATGCCCGCGGTGGTGCTCGTCGTGACGCAGTTGCCACCGGGGGCAGCGAGGGTGGCGGCGGCAGAGCCGCTGGAGAGATTACTGTAGGGAACTTTGGTACCCGCCGCGCGCAGCCCCACAACCGAGAGCACGCCGCTGCAGTTGGCGGGTGCATCCAGTGGGCCACCCTCGTTACCGGCGGCGGCCACGACCAGCACCCCCGCGTCGATCGCCTGATTAATGGCGTCCTGCTCGGTCTGCGAGCAGGGACTCGGGGCGGCCAGGCTCAGATTGATGATGTTCGCGGCGGGGTTCGAGGCGATGGTCCCGGCATCGGTCCTGACCCCGACTCCCGAGGCCCAGAGGATGGCCGCGGCGATGTCGGAGATGCGGCCGGAGCACTTGCCGATGGCACGCACTGGCAGGATCGTCGTCAGCGGCGCGATGCCGGCGACGCCGATGCCGTTGTTGGTGACCGCGCCGATGACACCGGCCACCTTGGTCCCATGCCAGGAGCTGGGCGACTGCGTCGTACAGCCGGCCTGCTGGAACAGGGGCAGTGCCACGTCGGTCGCATCGATCCAGTCGCCTGGATCGGCGGCATCGGGGGCCCAGCCGTGCCCATCGTTGGCAAAATCATAGGTCGCCGCCGAGCCGGTGGCACTGCAGTCGGCCGTGGTGTGGCCATTCGTGGTGCTCGTCAGGTTGCCCTGATCGCAGCTGACGAAGTCATAGCCGCAGCCCGTGCCGCTGCTGCCGGTATTGCACTGGAGCTTCGCCGGGCCACTCGTACCGGCTGGATACATGAAGTCCGGATGCTGCTCGATGATGCCGGTGTCGATCACGGCCACGACGATGGCCGGTGAGCCCAGTGTGCTCTGCCACGCGGTGGTTGCCGAGATCGCTGCGGGGGTCGCGGAGGAGGTCGGCTGCAGGTACCACTGTCCCTCCCAGCTGCCATTGACATCGGAACCGGCCGAAAAGGAGGGATCGTTGGGTGGGTCGGTGGGAAAGTCCGCGATGTAGCGCCAGGCATCGGGCTCGGCATACGCGACCGCCGGGTCGCTGTTGAGCCGTGCCAGGATGTCCGACATCTCGCGACGGCCGGGCACGTAGGGCAGCTGCATGACGTCGGTCTGCCCGAACAGATGACGCACCGGCGACACATCCACGCCCGTCACCGAGCGCAGATGCAGGGCGCGGCCGCCGACGGTGGCGATCTGCAGCGAGGCGACGCTGTCGGCACGCCACTTGACGATCAGGCGGTCGGTGGCCCGCGGATTCACGGCCAGGGGACGGAACACCACGCTGTCGGCGGCAGGGGACTGCCGCGGCCAGGCGAGCGCGAGCGCGAGAACGAGCAGCAGCTGCACGGTGGCCCGAAACCTGACGGATCGCATCAGCTGCACATCTCCCTGTCGGCGCGCGGACTGTGCTTAGCTCGTAGTGGGGTCCGGCGCTGCCGGGCCATTAGACCATAGACTTGCGCCGAGGTCGGTACACGCCGCGACAGGGGAGAGCTGCAATGAATCGCAGGACAGGGGCCCGAGCCGGCTGGCTGATAGCCGCTGCGCTGCTGATGGCACCGGCGCAGCGGGCGCACGCCTGGGGCGAGGAGGGCCATCGCATCGTGGCGCTGGTCGCGCAGCACTTTCTGTCCGAGCGCACACGAACGCGCCTTCAGGCGCTGCTGACGCAGGATGACAGCGGGCTCACGGTAGACACCTCGATGGCGAGTGAGGCTACCTGGGCGGATCATTACCGCGACTCGGACCGCGATGGCACGCGTGTGCGCTACGAGCGCACCTGGCGCTGGCATTTCATCAATCTGGAGCTCACCGCCCCGGACCTTGCGAGCGCCTGCTTTGGCGAGCCGCGCCTGCCGCCGCGCCTGCCGGCCAGCGAGGGTCCGGCGCGCGACTGTACCGTGGACAAAATCGATGAATTCGAGGTGGAGCTGGCATCGCCTCTGACGCCCGGTCCCGAGCGGCTGCGGGCGCTGCAGTTCCTGCTGCACCTGGTCGGCGATGCGCACCAGCCGCTGCATGCCGCCGACGATCACGACGAGGGCGGTAACCGGCTGCACGTCAGTGCACGCGCTGAGCGCGCGGGCAACCTGCACCACTATTGGGACACCGTGTTCGTCGAGGAGCTGGGCGACAGTGCCCCGCAGGTGGCGAACGCGCTCTGGCAGCAGATCGGGCCCCGCGAGCTTGCCGCCTGGCGGCGCGGCAGGCCGCAGGACTGGGTACTGGAATCCTTCGGGCTCGCCCAGCGCGTCGCCTACGGCGAGCTGCCTGCGCCGACGGCGCGCGGCCGCTACCGACTGTCGGCCCGCTACATGCGCGACAGCCGCGCGGTCGTGGCACTGCAGCTCAGCCGCGCCGGCGTACGCCTCGCGTGGCTGCTGGAGCGGGCGCTCGGCCCCGATGGGCGCGCATCGCGCTGAAGCTGCGATGCGGCTATCAGAGCCGGGCCAGCGCGCCCCCGGCTCCCGGCAGCGTACATGCCGCGAGGAAACGGAATGGTGCATTTTTCATGTATGTTCATTCGAGCTTCGAGCTCCCGAGCGCAGCAGCGGCGTGATGAGGTCCAGCGGCAGCGGAAACACGATCAGCGAGCTCTTCTCGTTGGAGATGTCCGCCAGGGTCTGCAGGTAGCGCAACTGGATCGAGGCGGGGTTGGCTGAGAGCAGCTGTGCCGCCTCGGTCAGGGTCTGGGCCGCCTGCTTCTCGCCCTCGGCATGGATGACCTTGGCGCGACGGGCGCGCTCGGCCTCGGCCTGCTGGGCCATGGCGCGGATCATGGTCTCATCGAGGTCGATGTCCTTGATCTCCACGTTGGTGACCTTCACGCCCCAGGCGGCGGTGTTCTGATCGAGCACCTGCTGGATCGCGGCATTGAGCTTGTCACGCTGTGCCAGCAGCTCGTCCATCTCGTGCTGGCCGGCGACCGAGCGCAGCGTCGTCTGCGCCAGCTGGCTCGTGGCCTCATAGGGATTCACGACCTGCAGCACCGCCTTCTCGGGATCGACGACGCGGAAGTACACCACGGCGCTGACCTTGACCGAGACATTGTCTCGCGAGATCACGTCCTGCTTGGGCACGTTCAGGACCACGGTGCGCAGCTCGAGCTTGCGCATGTGCTGCACGGCTGGCAGCACCAGACGCACGCCCGGTCCCTTCACGCCGGTGAAGCGCCCGAGCGTGAACATCACGCCGCGCTCGTACTCCTTGAGGATGCGCAGCGAGCTGGCGATCAGCACCAGCAGAATGACGATGACGATGACCAGGGCGGAATTCATGAGTGACCCCGTGGTAGTGGCGATGCGGATGCAGCAATGGAGAGGGGCAGAGGTTCGAGCCAGAGTATCAGCCCGCTGACGCGCACGATGCGCGCGCGCTCACCTGGGGAGAGCGGCACGGGGCTGTGGGCGCGCCACAGCTCGCCACCATAGCGCACCAGATACTCTTCGGGAGCGCCGCTGACGACCTCGACCGGCTCGCCGATCATGGCCTCTGCGCCCGTGGTGACGGGACGGCGGCGCGCGCGCGCCGCAAGTGCCGCGATGGCGGCGATGACCAGTGCTCCGGCAATGGCGACCCCGATGATCAACGGCAAAGCCACCTGTAATCCCGCCCCCTGATTGCTGAAGAGGATAATCGATCCGATGACGAAGGCTGCGAGCCCGCCAATGCCGAGCGATCCATACGTCGGCATGAAGAACTCACCGATGATCAGTCCCACGCCGAGCGCCATCAGCGCCAGGCCCGCGAAATCCACCTGCAGCAGCTCGAGCCCGTACAGTGCCAGCAGCAGGGCCAGAGCACCGGCCACGCCGGGCAGCACGGCGCCGGGGTGATAGCCCTCCAGCAGCAACCCCCAGATGCCGGCCAGCAGCAGCCCGTAGGCGATGGTCGGATGGCTCAGGAACAGCAGCAGTCCCGTGCGCCAGTCCGGGCTGATCGGCGTGAAGCTCACATCAGCCGTGTGCAGCAGCGTCGGCCGCCCCGCCACGATGGCCTGGCGGCCGTCAAGGCGCATCAGCAGCGTCGGTACGTCCGGGGCAATCAGATCGATGACATGGGCCTGCAGCGCCTCACGTGCCGGCAGACTGGCCGCTGCGCGCACCGCGCTCTCGGCCCAGTCGGCATTGCGCCCATGCAGCTGTGCCAGCGAGCGGATATAGGCCACCGCGTCATTGACGGCTTTGCGCTCGCTGGCCGTGGACGGCGCAGGTGCCGGCGCGGGTGCCGCGGGTGCCGGCGTCGCAGCCGGGGAGTGCGCGCCCGCGGCCGGTGACTGAGGGGGCGAGGAGGGGGCGCTCGGCTGCTCCTCGCCCCCGAGCGAGATCGGAGTGGCCGCCCCGAGGTTCGTCGCCGGCGCCATGGCCGCCACGGCGCAGGCATAGAGAATATAGGTGCCGGCGCTGGCGGCACGTGCCCCGCTCGGGGCGACGTAGCCGACCACCGGCACGGGCGAGGAGAGGATGGCCTCGATGATCTCACGCATCGCGGTGTCCAGTCCGCCCGGCGTGTCCAGCTGCAGCACCACGACGGGCGCGTGCGTGCTGGCGGCGCGACTGAGCGCCCGCTGAACGTAGCGACTCATGGCAGGTCCGATGGCACCGTCCACCTGCACCACGAGCGCCGGGGCGATGGTCCGGGAGGATTTCCCCGCTGTGCCGGGCGCGCTGGGTAGCGCGGCGTGCGCCGGCGAGGCGAGAGCGGCAAGCGCGGCAAGCGCCAGCCATAGCAGCACCCCCGCGGTGAAGCCGCAGGCGTGCCGTGCGACGCTACTCCCGGGAGGTTCGAGCCCTCTCACCTGCGGTCCCTGCCGTATTTGACCTCGCCATGGTAGCCCGAAGGCGGCGCGGGCACACGCATCCTTGCCGCGGGGGTGATGAGCCACCTTGCGAGGGCGGAGGGTCTTCAGTAGAGTGCCGGGGTTTTTTTGCCGCCCGGCCAACGGCGATGAGTGCGCCGGCGAATGCAGCGTACAATCCCGATTTCCTCAATGAGCACGACCGACCTCCCGGCCTGGGTGGTACATAAATTCGGTGGATCCAGTGTGGCCGACGCGGCCTGCTTCGAGCGCGTCGCGGCCATCGTGGAGACCGAGCGGGCCCATGACGGCACCGCGACCTCGGCGCCCATGCGCCTGGGCATCGTGCTGTCCGCCTGCAAGGGTGTCACCGACCGCCTGCTCGAGCTGGTCGCGCTCGCCGAGCGTCAGGACGATGGCTGGCAGAGCCAGCTCGGGCCCCTGCGCGAGCGGCATGCCGCCATTGCAGAGGCGCTGCTGACGCCGGCCGCCGCTGCCGAGTACCTGCGTGAGTTCGACCAGGACCTCAAGGGCATCGCCGGGGTCCTGCAAACCACGCGCATGATGCGCTCGGCGGCGCAGACGGTGCACGACCTGGTCGCGGGCTTCGGGGAGATCTGGTCCTCACGCCTGTTCGCGCGCTACCTGGCGCGTCGCGGCAGCCGCCGCGGTGTGCAGTGGATCGATGCACGGCGCTGCGTCGTCGTGGAGTGGGGTGCGCTGGGTCCAGCGGTGCAATGGGAAGAGTCGCGCCGCCGCCTGCAGGAGCTGCTCGGGGAGCGGGCACAGGGCGCGGAGCCCACGACGCTGGTCATTACCGGTTTCATCGCCAGCGACCCGCGCGGTGTGCAGACCACGCTCGGGCGTAACGGCTCGGATTTCTCGGCGTCCATCTTCGGCTCCCTGCTCGATGCCGCGGAGATCCAGATCTGGACCGATGTGGACGGGGTGCTCTCCGCCGATCCGCGTCGCGTGCCCGATGCGACCATCATCGATTCGCTCTCGTATAACGAGGCGATGGAGCTGGCGTATTTCGGCGCCAAGGTGATCCACCCGCAGACCATGGCGCCGGCCGTGGGCCGCAGCATCCCGATCTGGATCCGCAACAGTTTCGCGCCCGAGAAGCCCGGCACGCTCATCGGTGCGCGTCCCGCGTCCGCCCAACCGGTCAAGGGCATCACGACGATCGAGAACGTCGCGCTGATCAATCTCGAGGGCGCCGGCATGATCGGCGTGCCGGGCACCGCCTACCGTCTGTTCGGTGCGCTGCGCGAGGAGGGGATCTCCGTGATCCTGATCTCCCAGGGCAGCTCGGAGCATTCGATCTGCTGTGCGATTCCGCGTGCCCAGGCCGAGCGCGCCAAAAGCCTGCTGCAGGCGGCGTTCGCGCGCGAGCTGGCCGAGGGACAGATCCAGGACGTGGACGTGACCGAGGAGCTGGCCATCCTCGCGGTGGTGGGCGATGGCATGGCGGGCATGCCCGGCGTGGCCGGCAAGGTGTTCGGCGCGCTCGGCAATGCACAGATCAACGTACGCGCGATCGCCCAGGGAGCCTCCGAGCGCAATATCTCCGTGGTCGTCGCTGGCAAGGACGCTACGCGCGCGCTGCGCGCCGCGCACTCGAGCTTCTATCTGTCGCCTCATACCCTCTCGATCGGCATCATCGGCCCCGGGACGGTCGGACGCGTGCTGCTCGATCAGCTGGCCGGCGAGCGTGAGCGGCTCGAGCGGCAGTTCAATATCGACCTGCGGGTGCGGGCGATTCTGCGCTCCAACCAGATGCTGCTCGCCGATCAGGAGATTGGCCTCGGCAGCTGGCGCGAGCAGCTCGAAGGGCGCGGGGTGACACCGGACATTGCCCGCTTCACTGCACACGTGCATGCCGACTATCTGCCGCACGCGGTCATCATCGATTGCAGCGCCGATGCGCACATCGCAACGCACTATCGCGACTGGCTCGCGGCCGGCATCCATATCGTGACGCCGAACAAAAAGGCCAACAGCAGCTCGCTCGCCTACTACGAGTCGCTGAAGAGCGCCCGCCGCGCCAGCGGTGCGCACTATCTGTACGAGGCCACCGTCGGGGCGGGGTTGCCGGTCATCCAGACACTGCGCGATCTGCGCGAGACCGGCGATGCCATTCAGAGCATCGAGGGCATCTTCTCCGGCACGCTCGCGTATCTGTTCAACATCTACGACGGCACGACGCCCTTCTCGGCGATCGTGCGCGAGGCCAAGCAGCGCGGCTATACCGAGCCCGATCCGCGCGACGATCTGTCGGGCATGGACGTGGCCCGCAAGCTCATCATTCTCGGGCGCGAGATGGGTCTGGCGCTGGAGATGAGCGATGTGCAGGTCGCAAGCCTGGTTCCCGAGGAGCTGGTCGCCGGCAACAGCGAGCAGTTTCTGGCCGGTCTGTCGCGTCACGATGAGCCGATGAAGCAGCGCTTCGAGGCGGCGCGTGCGCGCGGCCATGTGCTGCGCTACGTGGGGGCGGTGAGAGCCGACGGACACGCCACCGTAGGGCTTGCCGAGCTCGACGCGCGCCATGCGTTCGCCAATATCGCACTCACCGACAATGTGGTGCGCTTCGCCACGGCGCGCTACTGCGACAATCCGCTGATCGTGCAGGGGCCGGGTGCCGGGCCCGCGGTCACGGCCGGCGGGGTGTTTGCCGATCTGCTGCGCCTGGCAACCTATCTTGGAGCGCGCCTGTGAGTGCGCGGTCTGCGCCCGGCGCCGCTGTCGCAGCCGGGGCGCGCACGCAAGCCACCGCCTTTGCACCGGCCTCGGTCGGCAACGTCGCGATCGGCTTCGACATCCTGGGCTTTTCCATCGAGGCGATCGGTGATCGCGCCACCGTGCGGCGCACCGCGCAGGCGGGCGTGAGCATCGCGGCGATCGAGGGCGTGGTTGCGGATCTGCCGCGCGAGGCCGAGCGCAACACGGCCGGGCGTGCCCTGATGGCCATGCGCGAGGCGCTGCAGTTGCCGTTCGGTTTCGAGCTGACGCTGAGCAAGGGCATTCCGCTCTCCTCGGGGCTCGGGGGCTCGGCCGCCTCGGCCGTCGCTGCGGTGGTCGCCGCCAATGCGCTGCTGCCCGAACCGCGGCCGCTGCTCGAGTTGCTGCGCTTCGCCGCGCAGGGTGAGGCGGTCGCCAGCGGCTCGATGCACGTGGACAACATCGCCCCCTCGCTCTTTGGGGGCCTCGTGCTCACGGTCGGCATCGATCATCCGCGCGTCAAGCAGATCCCGGTGCCTGCCGCGATCCGCGCCGTGGTCGTGCACCCGCACATGTTCCTCTCAACGCGCCAGGCCCGTGCGATTCTCAAGGGTAGCGTGCAGATGGCCGACTTCGTCTGGCAGACTGCCAACCTCGCGGGTTTCATCTCCGGCTGCTACACCAGCGACCTGGACATGCTGCGCGAGTCATTCGAGGACGTCGTCATCGAGCCCCAGCGCGCCGCGCTGATCCCGGGCTTTGCCGATGTGCGCCAGGGCGCACTCGACGCGGGGGCGATCGGCTGCTCCATCTCCGGCGCCGGCCCGACGGTATTCGCCTGGTGTCTGGAGGCGCAGGCCAACGCGGTTTGTGTGGCCATGACGCAGGCGTTTGCGCATCATGAGCTCGGTTCCGATCCCTGGATCACGCGCGTGCAGCCCACCGGCGCGCGCCTCATCGACTGATGCGCTTCGCCAGCACGCGCAACGGCGCCGAGCAGGTCTCTCTGAGCAGCGCGCTCGAGCGTGGCCTGGCCCCCGACGGCGGTCTCTACATGCCCACCGAATGGCCGCTGCTCAAGCCCACGGCCGACCCGCAGGACCTGCCGGCGCTGGCCCTGGAGCTGCTGGCTCCGTTCGCCGCGGGTGACGCCCTGCACGAGCATCTGCCGGCGATCGTGCGTGAAGCGTTCAATTTCCCCGCGCCGCTGACCGGGCTTTCTCCCGGCAAGCAGGTTGGCCGCGAGGCGACCAACGTGCTCGAGCTCTTCCATGGGCCCACGGCAGCCTTCAAGGATTTCGGCGCGCGCTTTCTCGCCGCGGCGCTGGCACGCTTGCCGGGGGAGCGGCCACTGCAGATCCTGGTGGCGACCTCCGGGGACACCGGCGGGGCGGTGGCGGCGGCTTTCCATCGGCGCGAGCGCGTCGAGGTCGCGGTGCTCTTCCCCCAGGGCCTGGTCTCCCCGACGCAGGAGCGGCAGCTGACCTGCTGGGATGACAACGTGCGCAGCTTCGCGGTGCGCGGGCGTTTCGATGACTGTCAGCGCCTGGTCAAGCAGGCGTTCGCGGACCCCGAGTTGTCTGCGCGCTTTCGTCTCTCCTCCGCCAACAGCATCAACCTCGGACGGCTGCTGCCGCAGATGGTCTACTACTGGGCCGCGAGCCTGAGCGTGCAGCGGCAGTTCGGCCTGCCGGCCTGCTTTGCGATTCCGAGTGGAAATCTCGGCAACGCGACCGCCTGCGTCTGGGCGCGGCGGCTGGGGGCGCCCATCGGCACGATTCTGCTTGCGCACAATGCCAACAGCACCGTGCCGGATTACCTGCGCGAGGGTGTGTTCAAGCCGCGGCCGAGCATCGCGACACTCTCCTCCGCGATGGACGTGGGCGATCCAAGCAATCTCGAACGCCTCAGCGCCCTGTATCCGGACGCTGCGAACCTCGGCGGCGCGCTGCTGGCGATCAGCATCGATGACGCGGCCACGCGCGCGCGCATCCGCGAGGACTTCGTGGCGCACGGACGCATCTGGTGTCCGCACAGCGCGGTGGCCGCGGAAGGCTACGCGCGCGTGCGTGCCTCGGGGGCACAGGGCCCTGCGGGCGTCTGGAGCCTGGTGGCAACCGCCCACCCGGCGAAGTTCCGCGAGATCATCGAGCCACTCATTGGGGCGACAGTACCGATGCCTGCGACGCTGGCACGTCTGTACGAGCGCCCGGTGCGCTGTGAGCAGATCGATCCCACGCTGCAGGCCCTGAAGCAAGCGCTCTGAAGCACCGCAGCCCCGCCGATGCAATCCTCGCCCCTGCAAGCCCTGCCCGTGTCACTGACCCCCGCGCAGCTGCAGCTGGCCGCGTGGCTGCTGCTCTCGGCGGTTCTGATCGCGCTGCTCATCTGGGTGTGGCGCTGGGACCGGCGGCGCCGGCAGCGCATCGCGCGCGTGCTTGCCGTGACCGGCTGCGGCTTCGATCATGTGCGCGATGTGCTGGTACCGGACGGGCAGGGCGGCTTGCTGCACGTGGATTTCCTGCTGCTGACGGTGCGCGGAGTAGTGGTCATCGATCTGCGCGATGTGGCCGGCAATATTTTCGGCGGCGATCAGATGAATGCCTGGACGGTCATGAATCGATCGCAGCGCTACACCTTCGTCAATCCGCAGACCGGGCTGTATGACCGCATCGCCGCGGTGCGCGCGCTGGTGCAGGAACTGCCGGTCGAGGGACGCATCGTCTTCACCACGCGCGGACGCTTTCCCAAGGGGCTGCCGCGCCACACGCTCTCGCTCGAGTCGCTGTCGGCGGAATTTCCTCTGTCTGATCGTGAAGCGGTCAGTGAGCTGCTGGCACGCTGGACGCCCGTGTGGGAGAGCCTCAAGGCAGCGGTGACTCCCAGCAAGCTCGCTGCGCCTAAAGCCGCGATCTAAATCCCAGGCAGACCGAAGAAGGCGCGCGCATGCGCGCTGGTGTGCGCGGCGCAGTCTGCCAGCGCCTCGCTGCGCGCGCGCGCGACGGCCGCCCCGATGTGCGGCAGGTACATCGGCTCATTGCGGCGCGTCGAGGCGCGCGCCGGCAGATCCCGCGGCAGCAGGTACGGCGCATCGGTCTCGAGCATCAGGCGCTGGACCGGAATGCGAGCCACCAGCTCGGCGAGGTGCCTGCCGCGGCGCTCATCGCACAACCAGCCGGTGATGCCAATCGACAGGCCGAGCGCAAGGTAGGCCTCCAGTTCGCGCTCACTGGCCGTGAAGCAGTGCGCAACCGCGCCGCTCAACGCCCCGATGTGCTCGCGCAGGATCGATACGAAGTCCGCGTGCGCATCACGCTGATGCAGGAACACCGGCTTGCCACACTCGGCCGCGAGCTGCAGCTGCAGCTCAAAGGCGCGCCGCTGCGCCGGCGCGGGCGAGAGATTGCGGAAATAGTCCAGTCCGCATTCCCCCACGGCTACGACAGCCGATTCCTGCAGCAGCGCGCGCAGCGCGGGCAGTTCGCCGGGCGTGAGCTCGGTGGCGTGGTGCGGATGCACGCCGGCTGTCGCAAACAGGCGACCGGCATGCAAGCGCGACAGCTCGATCGCCTCGCGGCTGCTGGCAACGCTCGCGCCGGTGACGATGATCTGCGCCACGCCGGCAGCGCCCGCCCGCACGATCACCGCTTCGCGGTCGGCATCGAAGCTGTCGTGCGTCAGATTCGCACCGATGTCAATCCACTGCATGCCGTCACTGTAATGCACGGAGTGCGGATGCGCGCGATGCATCGGATGGCAACGTGGCCTGTTATCATCGATGTATCGACGCCGCTGGAGCCCCAACGTACACGAGACATGATGAGACAACTGCAGCTCTGGAATGCGAACGGGGACGAGCACGGCTGGTCGGTGCGACAGAGTCCGCGCGCCCGTCGGCTCTCCGTGCGGGTGTTTCGTCATGGCGGCGTTGAGATCGTGGTGCCGCCGCGCACCTCTGCGGCACGCGTCAGTGCGTTCGTCTCCGAGCACCGCGAATGGATCGAGCGCCAGCGGCGTCGCTCGGCCCCGCCGATGCAGTGGCCACTGCCTCCGCCGACGCTGGTGCTCAGCGCGCTCCAAGAGGAGTGGACCTGCGTGCCCGGAGCGAGCGCGGCAGGCCTGCGCGTGCGGCAGCAAACCGGTCAGCTCATCCTCGACGGCGATCTGGGCCAGCGTGATCGATTGCGTCAGGCGCTCACGCGCTGGCTGGTCGCTCGCGCACTGCTGCGCTTCGAGGAGCCGCTCGCCGCGCTCGCGGCGCGCATGGGCGTCGTGCCCGCGCGCCTGCAGGTGCGCTGCCAGCGCACGCGCTGGGGCAGCTGCTCGCGGCGCGGGACGATCAGCCTGAATGCGTGTCTGCTGTTTCAGCGTCCCGAGGTGCTGCGCTATCTGATCGTTCACGAGCTCTCGCATCTGAAGCACATGAACCATTCGGCGCGCTTCTGGACCGAGGTCGCGCGCCATGAGCCGGACTGGAAGGCGCTCGATCACGAGCTGCTGCAGGGATGGCGGCGCGTTCCTTCCTGGATATTCAAATGAGCGGCGCGCCGGGCGCGGGCGGCGCAGGCGGGGGCGACACACCCCAGGGCGAGCTACCCGAGGTCGAGTCACGTGTGGATCTGAGCGGCGAGCAGATTCACTGGGATCTGGGCAGCTCGCAGTCCTATGCGGAGTACCTGCACCTGGACCGGCTGCTCTCGGCGCAGCAGCCGCTGTCGGCCGAGCACGATGAGATGCTCTTCATCATCGTGCATCACGTCTCGGAGCTGTGGATGCGGCTGCTGCTGCATGAGCTGCGTGGCGTCATCGATTGCGTGCGGCGCGACGAGCTGGGCCCGTCCTTCAAGATGTTCGATCGCATCGGACGCGTGCAGGCGCAGCTGCTGGCGGTGTGGGACGTGCTTTCGAGCATGACGCCGGCCGACTACTCGGCATTCCGCAATCTGCTCGGGCGTGCCTCGGGCTTTCAGTCGCTGCAGTATCGGCTGCTGGAATTCACGCTTGGCAATCGCAACGCCAGCTACGTCGGAGTTCACAAGGCCGGTTCGGCGGCCAACAGCGCTCTGCTGCGCGCTCTGGCAGCGCCGAGCCTGTACGATGAGGTGCTGCGGCTGCTCTCCCAGCGTGGCTATGGCATTCCACCGATGCTGCTGACGCGCGATTTTTCCCAGCCCTACACGCCCTCCAAGCAGGTGACCGCGGCGTGGCTGGGCGTCTACCACAATGCCGACAAGGACTGGGATCTCTACGAGCTCGCCGAGCGGCTGGTCGATCTGGATCACCGCTTTCAGCTCTGGCGCTTCCAGCACATGAAGACCGTGGAGCGCATCATCGGCTATAAACCGGGGACCGGTGGCACCGCCGGGGTGGCCTACCTTGCCAAGGCGCTGCGGCTCAGGCTTTTCCCGGAGCTTTGGGAACTGCGGACCTCGATGTAGCCACGCTGTCTGCCGCCGCAGCGGGGCGCACTGCGGTCCTGCGCTGCTGGTTATGCCAGCGCCGCCAGACGCGCCAACCCAGCAGCACCGCGAGGATGCCGGCATAGAGCAGCGGCTCACGCCAGCCGAGCTTGAGCATCTTCCAGTAGTGCAGCACGCCCAGCGGGGCGATCAGATAGATCAGCCGGTGCAGCTGCTGCCAGCGGCGTCCGAGCCGGCGCATCATCTTCTGCGTGGAAGTCAGGGCCAGCGGCAGCAGCAGCAGCAGATCTGCGAAGCCGATGGTGATGAAGGGGCGCTTGGCGATGTCCTGCACGATCGCGTGCCAGGAGAAGCTCTGAAAGGGCCCGATGTACATCGTGAAGTGCATCAGCGCGTAGAAGAACGCGAACAGCCCGAGCATGCGTCGCAGACGCAGCAGGTTGGACCAGCCCGTCAGCGCTCGCGCCGGGGACACCAGCAGCGTGATCAGCAGCAGATTCAGCGTCGTCTTGCCGAGCACGTCCAGCACGTAGCGCACCGGGTCGACGCCCAGATCGAAACCGCGCGCCCAGCCGACGCCCTGCAACGCCAGGATCCCGCCGAGGCAGCCGGCGAAGGGCACCAGGCAGGCGCAGAACACCACCGGCTTATAGAGGTAGCGATAGCGCCGATCGATGGGACGCGTTGGCACGGGCGGTACGCGCTTTCAGTGGCAGCAGTGGTGCGGCAAGCGAGTGCTGGCGGCAGACGACGCGTGCGGCAGGCGGGTCAGTGCTCGAAGCGCGGGGGTCTGCTCGTCGCGCTCAGAAATAGCGATGCAGATCCATGCCGCGGTACAGGCTGGCAACTTCGGTGTAGCCATTGAACATCAGCGTCGGCTGGCGCTCCTCGAAGAAGCCTGCGCCGATGCGCCGCTCGGTGGCCTGACTCCAGCGAGGATGTGGCACGTTCGGATTGACGTTGGCGTAGAAGCCGTACTCGTTCGGCGCCACGACGTTCCAGGTGTTGGCCGGCTGCGTGCGCGTGAAGGTGATCTTGACGATGGACTTGCCGCCCTTGAAGCCGTATTTCCACGGCGACATGACCCGCAGCGGCGCCCCGTCCACGGCCGGCAGTTCCCGCCCGTAAAGCCCGACGACCATCAGCGTCAGCGGATGCATCGCCTCGTCCATGCGCAGGCCCTCGACATACGGCCACGGCAGGATATTGGTCTGCTGTCCGGGCATCTGCGCAGGGTCATAGACCGTCGTGAACTGCACATACTTCGCAGCCGAGGTCGGATTGAAGCGCTTGAGCAGGTCGCCCAGCGGGAAGCCGACCCATGGGATGACCATCGACCAGGCTTCCACACAACGGAAGCGGTAGATGCGCTCCTCGAGCGGATGGGGCTTGAGGATATCCTCGATCGTGAAAGTGCCGGTCTTCTCCGCTTCTCCGGCGATGGTGACGTTCCAGGGATGGCTGCGGAAGCGGCCGCTGTTTTCGGCCGGATCGGTCTTCTCCTCGCCGAACTCATAGAAGTTATTGTAGTTGGTGATCTGCTCGTAGGTGTTGGGCTTTTGCGTGACCGAGTAGCTCTGATTGAGCGTGTACTTCAGCGGCGGCGGCTGTGCGGGCGCCGCGGCGGCGGACGCGGTCTGCGCGACCGCAGAGCTCAGCGGTCCGGAGGCGACCACCAGGCCGCTGGCGACCGCGCTCTTGAGCAACTGACGGCGCTGCAGGAAAACGGACTCCGGAGTGATCTCGGAGGGTTTGATATCCGCACGCTTTGTGATCGTGATCAGCATTGCCA
>DATBPG010000061.1:0-4010 GCA_036561485.1 Steroidobacteraceae bacterium
GCGCTGCACGATCTTGATCCAGTTGCCCGAGGCGTTCTGCGCCGGCAACAGCGCAAAGGCACTGCCACTGCCTGCCGCGAGACCTGCAAGCCGCCCATGAAAGTCGACAGCACCGCCGTACAGGTCGGCAGTGAGGCTGACCGGCTGGCCCACGCGCATGTCACGCAGCTGCCCTTCCTTGAAATTGGCATCCACCCAGACCTCGCCCAGCGGCACGACCACCATCAGCGGCGCACCGGCGGCCACGCGCTGGCCGACCTGCACCCCGCGCTTGGCGACCACCCCATCCACGGGCGAGCGCAGCTGCGTGCGACGCAGCGCCAGCGCCGCATTGCGTACGGCGGCCTCGGCGGCGAGCACCTGTGGGTGATTCTCGATCGAGGTGCCCTGAATCTGCGCCTCGGTGGCGTTCAGCTGCTCACGGGCGGCGGTCAGCGCCGCCTGCGCAACGCTCACCGCATCGTGCGCGTGCGAGAGCTCCTCGCCCGAGACCGCTCCGTCGGCGAGCAGCCCGGCGCGACGTGACAGGTCGTTGCGCGCGCGCTGAAGATCGGCCTCGCGCTGTGCAATCTGCGCGCGCAGCGCATCGCGCTGGGCGAACACACTGCGCACCGAGCGCACCGCGCGCGCCAGCTGCGCCTCGGCCGAATTCAGTGCGATCTGCGCATCGGCCGGATCAAGACTGGCCAGCAGCTGCCCGCGCCGCACGCCCTGCGTGTCCTCGACGTAGACCGCCGTCACGGTGCCCGGCACCTGGCTGGTGATCTGCACCAGGTCCGCGCTCACATACGCGTCATCGGTGCTCTGGTAGTTGCGGCTGAGGATGAACCAGTGCGCACCAAAGGCCAGCGCGGCGATCAGCACCACCAGTGCCAGTGACATAAAGCCGCGGCGACGCGCCCGGTTGCCGCGGCTCGCGGCGGGGGTGGAGGCGGGAGTGGATTGGTCCATGTCAATTCTCGATATTGAAGCTGCTATGGGAAAGATCGGTGCGTGCGGCACGCGCTGTGCTCGCGCCCGGGCCAGTCGGCGTGCCCGGCACACCCGGCGCGGAAAAACTTCCACCGAGCGCGATGAGCAGCGTGATGCGCGCGGAGGCGCGCTGGCTGTGCAGCTCGACGGCGCTACGGCGTGCATTGAACACGTCGGTCTCGGCATCGAGCACCGAGAGGTAGCTCGCAAGGCCTGCGCGATAGCGCTCCTCGTCGAGCCGGTAGGCCTCCTGGGCCGCATCGAGCCACTGCGTCTGCTGCTGCTGCTGGGCGGCCAGCGAATCGATCAGCGTCAGCTGGTCGGCCGCCTCATGCACGGCCCCGAGGACGATGTCGTCGTAGCTCGCCACGGCCTGGCCGAGCTCGGCCTGAGCGCCGCGATACTGCGCGCGCAGGCGGCCGCCATCGAAGATCGGCAGCGTGAGTGCCGGACCCGCGCCGTAGCCGAGCGTCTCGGCGCTGATGAGATTCGACAGGCTCACGGAAGCAAAGCCGACCAGCGCCGAGAGGTTGATGCTCGGATAGAACGCAGCCCGCGCGGCGCTGCGCTGGGCATCGGCCGCCGCGATACGCTCGCGCGCGCCGATGACATCGGGCCGGCGCGCCAGCAGGTTGATCGGCAGGCTCGCCGGCAGGCTCTGCAGTGCCTGCACGTTCAGGTGTGGCCGCTGGATGGACGCGTAGAGGTCTGCGCCACGCCCTACGAGGGCGGCCAGGACATGACGAGCCAGCGCCGCCTGCGCCTGCGCCTGCAGCAGTGCCAGATGTGTCTGCGGCACCGCGCCCTCGGCCTCGCGCAGCTCCACCCGCGTGTCCAGTCCAGCCGCGACGCGTCGGCGCGTGATCTGCACGATGCGCGCGCGCTGAGCCTCGGTGTCGGCCGCGATGTCCTCGAGCGCATCGGCGCGATCGAGCTGCAGATACGCCTGCACCACCGCACCGCTCAGCAGCAGCCGCGCGGCGGCCCGGTCCATGTCTGCGGCCGTGGAAAGACGCTGTGCCGCGGCGCTCTGGGCCGCGTGCTGACCCCAGAGGTCCGGATCCCAGGAGAGCGCCGCGCCCAGACTGCCGTACCACACGGTGCGCCCTCCCAGCAGATACGGGCCGAACCCGGACGGCACCTTCAGGCGCTCTTCGCTGCCCTTGAAGCGCGCGGCCGGCTGCTGCCCGGCTGCCGCGGCGGCGGCCGCGGCGGCGGCGGCCTGCCAGCGCGCGTTGGCCTGGGCGAGTCGCGGGCTATCGCGCAGCGCAGCCTCCACCAATCGATCGAGCTGCGGGTCACCGAGCGCCTGCCACCAGGCCTCGGGCGCGGGCGCGACGGTCGGACCGGCCAGCCCGAGCTGGCTGCCCGACAGCGGCGTCGGCGCGGGGCTCGCGTGCGGTGGCAGCGCCGCGCAGGCAGTCAGCACCAGCGCGCCGAGGGCTGCTGCGGCCGCGGCCCGCAGCGCACGCAGCGGCCGTGTTCGCACAGGGCTTTTCACGAGCGACTCCCTGACCTGCCTGCCTCGCGCGGCCGATCCGCGGCATCGCCGTGCGGCGTCGCTGCAACCTGATGCGCGCCCAGACCCTCGAGCATGCCCGTGAGCTTGGTGAGCAGGCGGGTGAGCGCCTCCAGTTCAGCGGCCGAGAAGCCGCCGAGTGCGAAGTTCAATCGCTCGACGACGGCCGGAATGGCAGCCTCGACGGTGGCCTGCCCCGCCGCCGTCAGCTGCAGCTGTACCTCGCGCCGGTCCTTGCGGCTGCGCTCACGACGCACCAGGTCGCGCGCTTCGAGCTGGTCGATGACGCGCGTCAGCGCGCCGCTGTCGTGGCGCAGCTGCGTGCACAGCACGCTCGCATTGAGCGCCAGACCGTCGCGCAGGTGCATGAGCACGACCCACTGCGTGAAGGTGAAGCCGAGGGCCTCGAGCGCCGGCTCGAGCTGATCCGCCAGCTGCGAATGGGTGCGCTTGAGGAGATAGCCGACGCTGTTGCGCGCCAGATAGGTTTCGGTTCGATAATGCTGCGTAGGCATTTACTGTCTCGACAGTGTCTGCTTAGGCAGTGATTCGACCCCGAAACGACTGCTCAAGTCAAGCATGAGCTCATGCCCGCGGCAGTGCGGGGTCGGGGGCCGGGCGGGCGCCCCGGGCGCGCTACAGCGTCGCCACCATGGCCACGACCGTGGCGGCCATGACGCCAGTGGCCATCCATCCCAGGCGGCGCAGCCTGGGACGCACGACGAAGGAGCCCATGATGTCGGCGCGCGCCGCCAGCAGCATCATGACGGCCATGATCGGCACGGCGATGATGCCGTTGATCTGCGCGCTCCAGATGAGCGCGCGGATGGGATCGAGGTGGGTGAAGTTCAGGATCACTCCGCCGAAGGTTGCCAATGCAATGAGCGCATAGAAGCCACGCGCCTCTCGCAGGCGCATGTCCAGTCCCGAACGCCATTCGAAGCTCTCGGCAACCGCGTAGGCCGCGGAGCCTGCCAGCACCGGCACGGCCAGCATGCCGGTGCCGACGATGCCCAGACTGAAGAGCAGGAATGTCAGCAGCCCGCCGAGCGGTCGCAGCGCCTCGGCAGCCTGTGAGGCGCTCTGGATGTTTGTGATACCGGCCGCATGCAGCGTCACCGCGGTGCTGAGCATGATGCAGAAGGCGATCACATTGGAAAATCCCATGCCCAGATAGGTATCCCAGCGGATGCGCCGCAGATGCCGCCGCACCGTGGCCGGATCCTCCGGCGCCGGCACGCCACCGCCCCGGTGCGGCTCGCCCGCTCGCCGATCCTCCACTTCCTGAGCCGCCTGCCAGAAGAACATGTAGGGGCTGATGGTCGTTCCAAACACGGCGACGACCATGGTGATGGCGCTGTTATCCAGCCACAGATGCGGGAACAGCGACTCGCTGAAGACCCGCGTCCACGGCGCGTGCACCATGAACACCACGGCGGCGTAGGAAAGCAGCGCGAGCGTCAGCCACTTCAGATAGCGAACATACGTCTGGTAGCGCAGGTACACCTGCAGCACCAGG
>DATBPG010000062.1:0-2737 GCA_036561485.1 Steroidobacteraceae bacterium
ATGAGATTCATCAGCGTCGACTTGCCCGAACCGCTCGGACCCATGATGGCGACGAATTCGCCGCGCTGGATCGACAGCGTGACCCCCGCGACGGCTCGTACCTGCACATCACCCGAGTGGTAGCTGCGCTCGATGTCGCGCAACTCGATGAGCGGCGTATCGGATCGCGGACTGTGCACGCGTGCCCTGCTTACAGCGAAGGCGGGGGCGGCTGCGGGGCGAAGGCTGAAGGCGGCCCGGTGCGCGTCGCGGTGGCCAGACGCATGCCCTCGCTGACACCCGACAGTG
Organism: Steroidobacteraceae bacterium; assembly: GCA_036561485.1. Taxonomy (GTDB): domain Bacteria; phylum Pseudomonadota; class Gammaproteobacteria; order Steroidobacterales; family Steroidobacteraceae; genus FEN-1191. The sequence continues at coordinate 289 of DATBPG010000062.1, forward strand.
CCTCGGTATCGTTACCGTCCGTGATACCGACCTGCACGATGATGGGATCGAGCGTGTGACCGTCGCTTTCGAGCGCAAACACCAGCTGCTCGGTGCGCGCCAACTGCCTCGGCGGCGTATGGCTGAAGTGCGCATCGCCCGGTGGCGCGTAGCGCAGCGCCGGGTTGGGAATTTTCAGGACCTTGTGCCGCCCGGCGACCAGGATCGAGACATCGGCGGTCATGCCCGGAAAGAGTTTCTGCCCGGGATTGTCGACCGCAATGATGGTCTGATAGGTCACGACGTTCTGCGTGGTCGTCGGGGCTTTGCGCACCTGCGCGACCACGCCGTGAAACACCTCGTTCGGAAAGGCCTCGACGTCGAAATCGACCGGCTGGCCGAGGCGCACCTGACCGATATCGGCTTCGGAGACATCCGCCGTGATGTTCATCTTGGTGATGTCCTGGGCGATCGTGAACAGCACGGGGGTGCTCATGGCGGCGATCACGGTCTGACCCTCATCGACCTTGCGTGATATCACGATGCCGTTGACCGGCGCGGTGATGTTGCAATAGTTGAGATTGGCCTGCGCGCTCTGCAAGGCGGCCTGCTCGATGGTCACGGTAGCCTGCGCCTGGGCGAGCTCCGCGACCGCCTGGTCGAGATCCAGCTGCGAGGCCGCGTGCAGCGGCACGAGGATTTTCTTGCGATCGAGGTTTTGCTGTTTGAGCGTGACGTCGGCCTGGGCGCTGGCGAGCTGTCCCTGCGCCTGGCGCATCTGCGCCCGGTACACCGTCGGATCGATCTGCGCGACCAGCTGGCCCTTTTTGACCGGAGAGTTGAAGTCGGCGAACAGATGCGACACCTTGCCGGTCACCTGGCTGCCCACATCGACGCTGACCACCGCGCTGAGCGAGCCGCTGGCCGTCACGTACTCCTGCAGATCCCCGCGGCTGACGGTGGCGACGTCATACGAAGGGCCATGGCTGCCCGGACGTTGGCAGGCCGTGCACAGCGTGAGCAGCAGGCAGCCGCTGAGCGCCAGGCGCAATGGGAACGTTGGAAAGAGCGCACGCATGATCACTTCCATCCTCCTCCGAGAGCCTGGTAGAGCGCGACCTGGCTGGTCAGGCGATTGAACCGTGCCTGCAGCAGCCCCTGCTGCGCGCCGTAGAGATCCTGCTGCGCCGTGAGCTCGTTGAGATAGCTGTCCTCGCCGTGCTGATAGCGCAGCGTCGCGAGCTCCAGCCGCCGCCGCTCGGTCAGCACCAGTGCGGCCTCAAGGCTCACCTGCTGCGCATAGTTGTCGGTTTCCGCCAGCGCATCGGCAACCTCGCGAAAAGCGCTTTGAATGGCCTTTTCATAGTTGGCCACCTGGATGCGCTCGCCCACGCGTGCCGCCTTAAGCTGCGCGCGATTCCTGCCACCCGTGAAGATGGGCAGGTTGATCTGGGGCGCAAAGCTCCATTGGCCGCTGCCGGCCTTGAACAGCGCCGAGAGTTGCGGACCGATCGTGCCGATCGAGCTGGTGAGCGAGATCGTCGGAAAGAGCTCCGCGCGTGCCACCCCGATGTCGGCGTTCGCGGCCTTCAGGGTGTGCTCAGCCTCCAGGATATCCGGCCGCTGCTCGAGCAAGTCCGAGGGCAGGCCGGCGGGAATCGCGCGCATCATGTGCGGCTCGTCGAAGGGCAGCGGTGCCGGCGGCGCCCCCGGCAGGGGAGCGCCGAGGAGCAGTTGCAGCGCATCGCTCGCCTGGGCGATCTGCAGCTGATAGGTGCGGATGGCGAGCTGGGCCGTCTCGACCTGTCCCTGCGCCTGGCGCAAGTCCAGCTCATTGCTGGCCCCGGCGGCGAAGGTGGCGCGGTTCAGCTCATAGGAGCCGCGCACCGAGTCGAGCGTGTCCTGCGCCAGTTTCAGCTGCTCCTGGGCCGCGCGCAGCGTGAAGTACTGCGTGGCGAGCTCCCCCACCAGGGATACCCGCGCGGCGCGCTGCGCCTCTTCGGTGGCAAAGTACTGCTCGAGCGCCTGCACCGTCTGGCTGCGAACCGCGCCAAATAGATCCAGCTCATAGGAGCTGATCCCGACACTGGCACTCCAGAGGCTGGAGATGAGCGTCGCATCAGAGGCAAGTCCTGGGACCTGGGCCCCGAGGGAGGTGGCTTCGCGCGTGAAGCCGGCCGAGCCCTGCACGGTTGGCAGCAATGCCGCGCGGCTGATACGATATTGAGCGCGCGACTGCGCCACGTTCAGCACCGCGACGCGCAGGTCGCGATTGTTCTGCAGGGCAAGCTGCAGCAGTCCCTGCAGCTGCGGGTCGGCGAAGAAGTCCCGGACCGGCAGCTCTGCGGCGGGCGCGGCGGGGCTGGGCGGCGTGGCAGCACTCTGAGCTGCGGTGGGCGCAGCAGCCGGGACCACGCGCCGTGGAAACTGCGCCGGCACGGGGGCGGCGGGACGGCGATAGGATGGCATG
>DATBPG010000063.1:0-2661 GCA_036561485.1 Steroidobacteraceae bacterium
CGGCTGGCAGCCGGCGCGGCACCGCCCGCGGGCCGGCGCCGGCGGGTTGGCCCGGACTCTGCGAAGGTGTGCTCATGCGGCCTCCTCGGCGGCGAGCTGGGATCCCGCGATCTGCGCGTAGGTGGGACAGTCGCGCAGCAGGTCCGCGTGCCGGCCGAGGCCCACGAGGGCGCCGTCGTCGAGCACCCCGATCTGATCCGCCTCACGGATGGTCGAGACGCGCTGGGCCACCACCACCACCGCCGCCTCGCGTGTCACCGGGCGCAGCGCCGCGCGCAGCCGCGCGTCTGTGCCCAGATCCAGCGCCGAGAAGGATTCGTCGAACAGGTAGATCTCCGGCTTGCGCACCAGCGCCCGCGCAATGGAGAGCCGCTGACGCTGGCCCCCGGAGACGTTGATACCGCCCTGGGCAATCGGCGCCTCCAGCGCACCGGGCATCTGCTCCACGAAATCGAGCGCCTGCGCCACCTCCAGTGCCTCCCAGAGCTCCTCGTCCGTGGCCTGCGGACTGCCATAGCGCAGATTGCTCGCGACGGTGCCGGAGAAGAGGTATGGACGCTGCGGCACCAGGCCGATCCGCGACCACAGCAGATCCGGATCGAGCTCGCGTACATCGATGCCATCGATCAGCACCGCGCCGGAAGTCACATCGATGAGTCGTGGAATCAGGGATATGAGCGTGGTCTTGCCTGCCCCGGTACTGCCGATGAGCGCCAGCGTGCGGCCCGGTCCGACGCGGAAGGACACATCGCGCAGCACCGGCTCGGCAGCCCCCGGATACTGAAAGCTCACGTGGCGCAGCTCCAGGTGCGCACGGCTGCCGACCGATCGCACCGGCTGCGCCGGCGGCGCCACCGATGACGGGGTATCGAGCACCTCGCCGATGCGGTCCGCGCACACCGCAGCGCGCGGAATCATCATCAGCATGAAGGTCGCCATCATGACCGACATCAGGATCTGCGCGAGGTAGACCAGGTATGCGGTCAGGGCGCCGATCTGCATCTGGCCGGTGTCCACGCGCAGCCCGCCGAACCACATGACCGCAGCACTCGAGGCATTGAGGATCAGCAGCACCGAGGGAAAGATCAGCGCCATGAGCCGGCCCGCCTGCAGCCCCGTGTCGGTCAGCTCGGCATTGGCGGTAGCGAAGCGCCTGGTCTCCACCGGCTCGCGCACGAACGCACGGACCACGCGGATACCGCCGAGTTGCTCGCGCAGCACACGGTTGACGACGTCGAGCCGCTCCTGCATCAGGCGAAACTGCGGCACCATGCGCTGGACGATGACGCCGACCACCACGGCCAGCAGCGGCACGGCAATTGCCATCAGCCAGGAGAGGCCCACGTCCTCGTGCACGGCCATGATGATGCCGCCGATACACATGATCGGGGCCGTGATCATCATGGTGGCGGTCAGAGCCACCAGCGTCTGCACCTGCTGCACGTCGTTGGTATCACGTGTGACCAGGGAGGGAGCGCCGAAGCGTGCGACCTCGCGGCCGGAATACCCGAGCACCCGCCGGAACACCGCGGCTCGCAGATCCCGCCCCATTCCCATGGCGATTCGCGAGCCGTACAGGGTCGCTCCCACCGAGCAGACGATCTGCGCCAGGCTGATGAGCAGCATCCATCCACCGGTGACCAGGATGTAGGCGGTGTCGCCGCGGGCGATGCCGTAGTCGACGATGTCGGCATTGAGATTGGGCAGGTAGAGCGTGGCGATCGTGCCCAGCAGCTGCAGCACGGTCACGGTCCAGAGCCAGCCGCTGTAGGGCCGCAGGTACTGCCTGAGCAAACGCATCAGCATGGATCAAGTCTCCCTATCGGGCGAGCGTAATCGAGCACCATCGAGGATCGCAGCGACCATCTCCTGCGGCGTCAGCAGCGCTCCGTCGGTCAGCAGCGGATGCGAGCCGGCGAACAGCAGCAGCTGCAGCCATCGCGCCACTTGCTGCGGTGGCACCCGCAGCTGCGCGCGGTCCGGCTCCATGAGAACTGCCAGCGCCGCACCCACCACTGCCAGCGGCCGCGGGCGCTTCAGCGACGGCTTGCGTCCCGAATGCCGGCTCATGTGCAGCGTTGTCATGAGGCCAATCAGCGAGGTGAGCCAGTGCTGCACGATACCCGCAGCTTCAGTCAGTCGAGTGGGCAGCGGCAGCGCGCGATCGATGCGCTCGAGCTGTGCCACCACCGGTGCGGGGTCGAAGGCCGCAGCGAGGGTCGCATGAATGAGCGCGTCCTTGGTCGGAAAGGCCCGAAAAAGCGTGCCCTCCGCGACATGCGCGGCCGTCGCCAGCTGCCGAGTGGTGACCTCGAAGCCGCTCCGGCGAATGAGCGGCAGAATGGCCTCAACCAGGGCGGCGCGGCGCGCTGCTGGCGGCAATGGCCGCGCGCGTCGGCTTGCTGCTCGGCTGGGTATGGGCACAGCTGTAACATATCACAGTGAGTGAGCGCACACTCACTAGGAGATGTATTGGCGTCCACGGACTCACCGGCGGCACAGTCGCATATCCGTCGCGGACAGGCACCGCCGGCCCGCGATGCTGTCGTGAGCACCGGCCCGGTTGGAACTGTAACGGATTTTGCCGCCGGGATGCCTGCGGATGTCCGCAGGTGAGCTCTACATCCGCCCTGCTTCCCCAGGCGGGCGTTACCCGCTATT
>DATBPG010000064.1:0-17480 GCA_036561485.1 Steroidobacteraceae bacterium
GGGCTGATGCGGCCGGACTTGAGGGTGAACTGTCCGAATCGCAGGGCGCCGCGTGCCAGCGCCAGCGCAATGAATTGTCGCTGATAGTCGTCCAAGGCTCACATTCCGGCTGCGGACCGCAAGCGTATCATCCGCGCATGCGGATCCATACCACGAGGCAAGCGCGCGGCGCTCCCGAGAGCGCCCTGGCGGCGCTGCCCGGCACTGCGCCCACAGAGCTGGCGGCACCCCCGCAGGCATCAGCGCCGTCGAGCGCGCCTGCCGCGACTTCGCCGTCAGCACCGCGGCGCAACGCCTGGCAGCGCGCGATCCTGATTTATCGCGACCGGCGTGTCCTGTCGATGCTGTTTCTGGGCTTTTCCTCGGGTCTGCCCTTCTATCTTATTTTTTCCACGCTGTCGGCGTGGCTGCGCCAGGAACATATCGTGCGCGCCACGATTGGCATGATCGCGTGGGCGGGGCTGATGTTTCCCATGAAGTTCCTGTGGGCACCCGTCGTCGATCGCCTGCAGCTGCCGCTGCTGCATCGCTGGCTCGGACGTCGTCGCAGCTGGATGCTGCTGGCGCAGTTCGGCATCGCTGCCTGTCTGCTCGCCATGTCGCGCAGTCATCCGGGCACGGATCTGCGCTACGTGGCGATTGCGGCCGCCGCGCTCGCCTTCTTCGATGTGACACAGGATATCTCCATCGATGCCTGGCGCATCGAGTCGGCACCCCCCGAGCAGCAGGGCGCGATGGCGGCCTCCTACCAGCTCGGCTTTCGCACCGCGCTGATCGTCAACAGCGCCGGCGCGCTCGGGCTGGCGCAGGCCTTCGGCTGGCAGCACAGCTACCAGACGATGGCTGCGCTGGTGGTCGTGGGCGTGGTGACGACGTTCATGGTCCGCGAGCCGCATCCCTCCGCCGCGCGCAATGATCTGTTCGCCGAGGCGCGCACGGTGGCGTGGCTCGAGCGCCGCAAGCGCTGGCCGGCGGGCCTGCGCCATGTGGGCGCAAGTGTGATCGGTGCAGTCGTCTGCCCGCTGCTGGACTTTGTCGAGCGCCAGGGCGTTCTGACCACGGTGATGCTGCTGGTGCTCATCGGCAGCTACCGTCTGACGACCTATGCCATGGGCTCCATGATCAATCCCTTTTACATCGATCATCACTACACACTGGCGCAGATTGCCGGCGTCGTGAAGGTGTTGGGGCTGTCGGTCTCGCTGCCCGGCGTCGTCGTTGCGGGCTCGCTCATCGCCCGCATCGGTATCCGACGCAGCATGCTCCTGGGCAGCATCGCCATGTTCATCTCCAATGTAGGCTTTGCGCTGCTGGCCACGACGCACGGGCCGACGCTCACCGGCCTGGGGCTTGCCAACGGTATCGACAATCTCGGCCAGGCGCTGCAGGGCACCGCGTTCATCGCCTTCCTGTCCTCGCTCACCAATCCGCGCTACACCGCCACGCAGTACGCTCTGTTCTCATCTTTCGTCGCCCTGACCGGCAAGCTCGTGGAAGGAACCTCGGGTTTCATCGTCGACGCGGCCGGCGGCTATCCAACTTTCTTCCTCTACACGGCCTCGCTGAGCCTGATCGGGCTGGTGCTGGTGTATCTGCTCGGCCGCCGTCCCGACCTGGATTCACACGCCGCGGTACTCGCCTCGGGGTGAGGGCGCTGCCCGAGGCGCCGCGCATGCTGGAGAATGCCCACCCGCCCACGATCGACGTGGACGCCGACGCGCCCGTGCAGCTGTGTCTGCTTGCGGAGCTGGACCCGACCGGCTGTCGTGAATTCCGATTGGGTGCAGGCGACTGGCCTGTGCACGGATTCGTGGTGCGCGCAGGCAGCGAGGTGCGCGCCTACGTCAATCGCTGTCCGCATCAACTGCTTCGCATGAACGTCATGCCCGACGATCTGCTGACCGCGGACCGGCGCTACATCGTGTGCGAGATGCACGACGCGCTGTTCGAGAAGGACTCGGGACTGTGTATCGCGGGGCCGTGTCTGGGCCGTCAGCTCTGGACACTACCCATACGGATAGAGGGTGGGCGCGTACTGCTCGCGCACGGCACGGATATTCGTACGCTGATCGCGCGCTTTACCTAGGAGAGCGCGTCGGGGGATTCGAACAGGTCCAGGCCGTCGAGGCCACCCGCCAGGCGATTGTCGTTCTCGTAGCCGCTGTTAGGGGAGGGTGACTGATCCTCGTCTTCGACGTCGACCGATCCGCTCCAGTCCTCGGGCGCCTGCGCGTCGGTGATCTCACCGTTCGCGCGCTGGGCCTCCCAATCGTCCAGATCGAATTCCTCGACGGTCCCATCGAAGTACTGCACTTCGACCGTGCGGTCATCCACATCCACGGCCACCACTTCGAGAGTGTTGCCACTGCTGGTTCGATACCAGTCGCCGACTTCCGGTCGCGCGCTCATTGCATTGCTCCCGTGCTCAGCACAACGATCGGTTTGATCAGCCACCGACCAGGACGTAGTTCGTAATTCATGTTGCGCCTGACAAGCTTCCGGTTCAAGGCCATTTCGATGGCGCCTTGCATCATTTAAGCGCACGCCGATCATCCGCAATAGGCGCGCACGTCGCGCACTCGCGTAGGTATCGACGGACGCACGACTCACGCATGCCGCGCTCCCATGTCGCATGCACTCACGAACGAGAGCGATGCCAGCGATCCGGCGAAGCGCGTTATCCGAGCGATTCAGCGATCGGCGCGATCAGGGCCGCCGCAGGTAGAGAAATTCGTGGATGCCATGACCGAGGCGCGTGCCGCGTCGCTCGAAGCGTGTGGCGAGCCGCGAGCTGGCCGCCAGCTGCGGGACTTGCGTTGCGGTCAGCAGCAGATCGCAGGCCGCAAGATCGGCGCCGATCTGATCGGCGTAGGGTTGCCAGTCGGTGACGATGTGCAGTCGTCCCATGGGCTGCAGCGCCCTGGCCAGCTGCGCGATGAACGGGCCCTGCAGCAGTCGGCGCTTGTGATGACGCTTCTTCGGCCAGGGGTCCGGGAACAGCACCTGTACTTCCTCCAGCGCCCCGGCGGGCAACTGCTGCACGACTGCGACGGCATCGTGCACGATGACGCGCAGGTTCGAGAGCTGTGCGTCGGCGGCCCCCAGCAGCAGATGGCCGGCACCGGGGCGGTGTACCTCGATGCCGAGAAAATCGCGATGCGGCTCGGCCGCCGCGCGCGTGAGCAGGTTGTCGCCGTTGCCGAAACCGATCTCGAGCGTACAGGGCGCGCGCCGGCTGAACAGGGCCGGCAGATGCAGGGGCTCGCCCCTGAAGTTCACGCCATAGCGCGGCCAGAGCTCCTCGAGCGCGCGCTGCTGAGCCGGGGTGATGCGGCCGGCGCGTACGACATAAGAGCGCACACCCCGGGGGCCCGCCGCGCGGTCGGCGGCGCCGGCCTCGCCGGCAGGGTCCGCAGCCGAGGCAGGCGTGGGCGCTGTCGCCGTCTGCAGGGGGGGAAGCGTCGGGGTGCGCATGGCGCGATTATCGCATCGGCCAGTGCTTGCATTCGGCCCGGACAGGCACTGGTATAAGGAGTGCTGCATGGGGTGCCGGCGTGCTCGACTGGCTGCTCAAGTATCCAGGAACTGACTTTGCCCGCGGTAAGCTGGCCTTCCTGGGCGTATGGCCGACGCTCGGGCGTGACGGCACGCTGCTGCTGGGTGGCGCGGTGCTCTTTGCCGGCCTGGCTCTCATCACCGCCACCGCCTCCCGGCAACGTGCACTGCCCCCGGGGCGGCGCGGTCTGATCGCGACCCTGCAGGCGCTGATGCTGGCTCTGGTGCTGCTGGTGCTCGCGCAGCCGGCGCTGCGTGTGTCGAGGCTGGCCCCCGGGCAGAACACCATCGCGGTACTGCTGGACGATTCGGCGAGCATGACGCTGCGCGACGGCCAGGACACGCGCCTTGCGCAGGCGCGCTCGCTGCTCGATTCGCCGGCGCTCGCGCAGCTTGGCCGCCGCTATCGCGTACGCGACTTCGTCTTTGCCGGCAGCGTACAGCCGGTCGACGGGTATGGCGTGCTGCCCCTGCCAGGGGACCGCACGGCGATCGGCGCGGCGATCCTGCGCGTGCTGCAGGCGATGCACACCAGCGCGCTGGGGGCCCTGATCCTCATCAGCGACGGCAACGACAGCGCCGGCGTGCTCTCGAGTGAGCAGCTGGCGCAGATCTCCTCCTATGGGGTACCCGTGCATACCATCGGCATGGGCCGGGTGCGCATGCCTGAGGACCTCGAGCTTGCGCAGGTGACGCTGCCAGAGCGCGCTCTGCCGGGCACGACGATGGTGGCACGCGTGAGCGTGCGCCACGATGGTCCGGGAAGCACGCGGCTGAAGGTCTACGACGGGGACCGCTTTCTCGGCAGCCGGGATGTTGCGCTGGCCGATGATGACGGCGTTGCGAGCGTGCCGATCAGCTTCACGCTCGATCAACCGGGCGAGCGGATGCTGAGCTTCCGCGTCGAGCCCAAGCCCGAGGAGCGCGAGCTGCGCAACAACACGCAGGTGCGCACGGTGCAGGTGCGCGCCGAACGTGCCAGCGTGCTGTACGTGGAAGGTGAGCCGCGCTGGGAGTTCAAGTTCATGCGCCGCGCGCTCGAGCAGGATCCGGGCGTGCGGCTCGTCTCGCTGCTGCGCACGAGCACCAACGGCTACTACCGCCAGGGCGTGGACACGGCCCAGGAGCTGCGCGACGGCTTCCCCACGGATGCCTCCACGCTCGATGCCTACGATGCGCTCATCATCGGCAGCCTGCCGGCCGCCTGGTTCCGCCCCGAACAGCTGCAGATGATCCACGATTTCGTCAGCGAGCGCGGAGGCAGTCTGCTGCTGCTGGCCGGCCCCGAGGGCCTGGGCAATGGCGGCTGGGGACAGGGAATGATCGGCCAGATGCTGCCATCTCACCTGCCCGACAGTCCCGCCGCCGGCGGCCGCGACAGCTTTCATCGCGAGCGCGTGGCCGTGACGCCTACTGCAGCGGGCAGGCAATCACCGATGCTGCAGCTGAGCGGCGCTGAGCCGGGCGCCGATGCCGCCTCCGAACAGCGCCTGTGGAGCACGCTGCCGCCGCTGCAGGATTATCAGGACGTGGGCAGCACGCGGCTTGCCGCCACGACGTGGTTGAACGTGCGCGTGGGACAGCGATTGCAGCCGCTGCTGCTCAGTGAGCCCTATGGAAGAGGCCAGACCTATATTCTGGCCACCGGCGGCACGTGGCGCTGGCGTATGGGGCTGCCGAGCACGGATGAGCGTCATCAGCAGTTCTGGCGCCAGCTGCTGCACGCGCTGGTGGCCGGGGTGCCGCAGCCCTTCGAGCTCACCGCCCGCATCGCGGGCGATGCCGTGCAGCTGCGCGCCCAGCTGCGCGATGCGGCCTTCCGCCCGCTCGAGGGTGCCACAATCACGGTGAGCGTCAGCTCACCGCACGAGTCGTTCAGTTTCTCGCTGCCGCCGGTGGCCGGGCAGCCCGGCATCTACCAGACGAGCTGGCGGCCGGCCGACGCGGGTCCCATCGTCTTTGAGGCCAGCGCACGACGTAACGCACAGCCCCTCGGCAGCGCACGTGCGAGTCTCGACTACACGCGCGGGGATGCCGAGTTCTTCTCGATCCGCCAGAACCGCGCCCTGTTGCAGCAACTCGCCGACAGCACCGGCGGGCGCTACTGGCAGCCGACTGATCTCGCCAGGCTCCCGCAGGTGATCGGCGCCTCCAACGCCGGGGTGCTCGAGCAGCAGCTGCTGCCGTTGTGGGATGCACCGCTGCTGTTTCTGCTGCTGGCAGCACTCAAGTGCAGTGAGTGGCTGCTGCGGCGGCGCTGGGGGGTCATCTGAGCCGCTGCGGCGCCCTGGCCCTGCTGCTGATGGCGGCAGCGACGGCGATCCCGGCTGCGAAGGCCGCAGCGCGCGTGCTCATCATCGAAGGGCTCGCTGGCGAGCCGCTCTACGCCCGGCAGTTCGATGCCCAGGTGCAGGCGCTGGCTGCAGCCTCGCGCGCGCTCGATGGCAACGATGCGGTAAGCGTGCTGGCCGGTGCGCAGGCGACGCGCGCCCGGATTCTGGGGCAGTTCCGGCAGCTGACCTCGCACATGGACCGCGACGATGAGCTCATCGTCTACCTCGTCGGACACGGCAGCTTCGACGGGCGAGAGTACAAGTTCAACGTGCCCGGACCGGATCTGAGCGATGCGGATCTGAAGGCGGCGCTGCAGCCAGTGCGCGCGCAGCATCAGCTCCTGATCGTCACGGGCAGTGCGAGCGGCGCGCTGCTGCCGACGCTCGGGGCCCCCCACCGCGTGCTGCTGACGGCCACGCGCAATGGCGATGAGCGCAATGTCACGCGCTTTGGCGCCGCGCTGGTGGCTGCGCTGCAGTCCCCCGAGGCCGATACCGACAAGGATGGTCGCATCAGCGCGCAGGAGGCGTTCAGTTACGCACGACGCAGCGTGCAGGAGCAGTATCGGCGTGACGGACTGCTCGCGAGCGAGCATGCCGTTCTGCAGGGAAATGAGGCCGGTGGCTTCGTCCTCGCCGCCCTCACCCCGGCCGCCCCGGTGGGGGTTCCTGCCGGGCGGCTGCGCCGCCGCGACGCCCTGAATGCGCGCATCCGGGCGCTCGAGGCTCGAAAGGCCACGCTGGCACCCGCGGACTATCAGCAACGCCTGCAGGATCTGCTGCTGCAGCTCGCGCGTCTGCAGCAGCAGATCGATCAGTCGGGGCCGCCGCCGGCAGCGGCAGGAGGGCCGCATGCACCGCCCTGAGGCGTCCCGCGCGTCGCTTGCGACGCTCGCAGTGCTCACCCTGGCGCTGGTGTGGTCGACGGCCGGCCGCGCACGCGACATTCCCTATGGCGAGGTGCGTGATCCGGCCGTGCAGCGCTGCGATGCGCTCAATTGGAGCCCGCAGCACGCGGCCGCGGCGCCATGCTATCGCGCGCTCGCCCAGGGTGCGGCCACCGGCGCCAGCGCTGCGGGCGGTGCGGCGGGCGTGCGACTGGCCGCCGCGGCGGAAGGGGCCTGGGCACGCGGCGATCTCATGCGAGCCAATGCCTTGTTCCGCGCCGCCGCCGCCGCGAGTCCACGCGACACCAACCTGCGGGTGCGCTGGGGCGAGCTGTACATCGAGTCGCATCAGCCGCAGCAGGCGCTGGATCTGTTCCACGAGGCGCTCGCCAGCGATCCCCACAATGGCTATGCGCGCATCGATGCCGCGAGCGTGCTGGACGATCAGTTCGCCGTGCAGGCGCACGAGGAACTGCGCGCGGCGATGGCCGATCCGGCGCTGCCCGCGGGTGCGCGGCTGCGCGGGCTACTGCTGTCGGCTGGCGCGGCGCTGGAGGAGGGCGATGCCGCGAGCACCGGCCCGCTGCTCGATCAGGCGGAGGCGATTGCGGCTTCGGCGCGGTTGCCGCACCTCGAGATCGATGCGCTGCGCGCCGCTCTGGCGCAGCTCGAGGGCGAGGATGGCGCCTCCTGGATCCAGCGAGCGCTGCAGGAAGATCCCGCCTTTGGGTCAGCCTACGCCCTGCCTGCGCACATCGATGACATCCGCTGGCGCGCGCGCGACGCGATCGCGCTGTATCGGCGGGCCATCGCCGTCGAGCCGACGCTGTGGAGCGCGCGCGTGCAGCTGGGTGATTGCCTGCTGCGCCAGGGACAGCTGAGCGAGGGACGCTCGATGCTCGAGAGCGCCTATCGCGGCGATCCCTACGATCCGGTCACGGTGAATCTGCTGCGCTTGCTGGATTCGCTGCAGCACTTTGCGGTGCGCAGCTATGACCGTGCACCCGATGGCGGCCCGGCGCTGGTCCTGCACATCAGTAGCGCCGAGGTGCAGGTGCTCGCGCCCTACGTGCGGCGCCTCGCCGAGCGCGCTCTGAGCACCTACGCCCAGCGCTACCGCTTCGAGCCGCGCACCGCGATTCAGATCGAAGTCTACCCGCACCATGACGATCTGGCCGTGCGCACCGCCGGGCTGCCCGGCCTCGAGGGCGAGCTCGGCGTCACCTTCGGCTACGTGGTCGCGATCGACTCGCCCGGCGCGCGCCCGGTGGGGGAGTTTCACTGGGGCGATACGCTCTGGCACGAGATGGCACATGTCTACACGCTCGAGTCCACCGACTTCGACGTGCCGCGCTGGCTGACCGAGGGTCTGTCGGTGTTCGAGGAATGGCGCACCGGCCCGAGCGCCGGCGTGCAGATCCCAGCCTATGTGCTCGCGGCATTCGCGCACGGCCGCGCCCTGCCGGTGACGCGACTGAACGGCGGCTTCGTGCATCCGCAGTATCCCGAGCAGGTGGTGGTGTCTTATATGCAGGCCGGGCTGATCTGCGACTACATCGACCGCGCCTTCGGCTTCGATCGCCTGCGCGCGCTGCTGCATGCCTTCGGGCATACCAGCGATGTCTCCGCCGCGATGCAGATGGCCCTGGGCATCGACGCCACGCAGTTCGATGCGCGCTTCGGCGCCGATCTGCAGCAGCACTATGGTCGCCTGTTCTCGCAGATGGACCACTGGCTGACGCTGCGCAACCAGGCAGAGCAGGCTGCCGCGCGGCACGATTGGCCGGCCACGCAGGCTGCCGCGACCGAGGCGCTGGCACTGCAGGCGCAGGATGTCGGTGAGGACAGTCCCTACTTGCCGCTGGCACAGGCCTGGGCCGCGCAGCATGTCCCGGCACGGGCACTCGCGGCGCTGGCCGATTATGCGCAGCGGGGCGGCCACGATCCGCAGGCGCTGCGCTCGCTCGCGCGCAGCCTTTATGCGCAGGGTCGCAGCGCCGAGGCGATCCGCGTGCTCGATGGCGTCAATGAGATCGCTCCCTTCGATGAGGCGCTGCATGGGCAGCTCGGCGACTGGCTGCTGCAGGCTGGCAGGGCCGCTGAGGCGCTGGCCGAGTATCGCATCGCGCTGGCACTGGACCCGCCCGATCGCGCCACGGCGCATCTGCGCCTGGCACGCGCGCAGTACGCGCTGCACGATCTGGCCGAGGCACGCAGCGAAGTCATCGCCGCGCTCGAGGTGGCGCCCAATTTCCGGCCCGCGCAGCAGCTGCTGCTGCAGCTCGCCGCGGCCCCCAAATCCGCCTATTAGGCTCGAAGGACCGTCCATGAAAGAAAGCCCCGCCGCCACCCCGACCGCCGAGAGCCCTGCGGCCGCGCTGGTTGCCGAGTTCCGTCCGGTCATGCAGGCGATCCGCGCCGAGGTCGGCAAGGTGGTCATCGGCCAGACGGAGGTGATCGAGCAGCTGCTCATCACGCTGCTGGTGGGCGGGCACTGTCTCATCACGGGCATGCCGGGCACCGCCAAGACGCTGCTGGTGCGCACGCTGGCGCAAGCGCTCGGGCTGACCTTTCGCCGCATTCAATTCACACCCGATCTGATGCCGAGCGACGTCACGGGCACGGACATCGTCGAGGAGGACGCCGCCAGCGGGCGGCGGCAGTTTCGCTTCGTGCCCGGACCGCTGTTCACGCATGTCCTGCTGGCCGATGAGATCAATCGCACTCCGCCCAAGACTCAATCGGCACTGCTGGAGGCAATGCAGGAGCGCTCGGTCACGGTGCGCGGCCAGCAGCATCTGCTCGAGCCGCCGTTCTTCGTGCTCGCGACCCAGAATCCGATCGAGCTCGAGGGCACCTATCCGTTGCCCGAAGCGCAGCTCGATCGCTTCCTGTTCAATGTCATGCTCGATCACCTGGGCACCGAGGAGGAACTCGCGGTGCTTGCGCGCTTCACGACACGGGTGGATCTGCCGCAGGTACACGCCTGCACCAGCGCCGCGCAGCTGCTGCGCTTTCAGTGGCTGGTGCGCCAGATACCCGTGTCCGAGGCCGTCAGTCGTCAGGCCGTGGAGCTGGTGCGTGCCACGCGCCCCGAGGATCCGCTCGCGCCCGAGGCGGTGCGCAGCTACGTCAAGTACGGCGCCAGCGTGCGTGCCACACTCTTTCTGGTGCTCGCCGCCAAGGCCCGCGCGCTGCTGCTGGGACGCTATCACGTCACCGAAGCGGACCTCGCCGCCCTGGCGCTGCCGGTGCTGCGTCACCGGGTGCTGACCAACTACCAGGCCGAGTCGCACGGCAAGGGTAGCGACGAGGTGCTCAGCTCGCTGCTACAGGCGCGAGCACTGCGCGGAGCAGCCTGAGCGCGCCGCGCTGCCCACCACGCGAACAGCCGCATGAGTGCCACTTCCAGAGCCCGCGAGACACGCGCCCTGCTGCTGCAGCCCGAGGTGCTTGCTGGCCTCGCCAACCTGAAGCTTGCCGCCCGTGCCGCGGTGCAGGGCACGCTGCTCGGCCTGCATCGTTCAACCGAGTTCGGCTTCAGCCAGGAATTCGCCGAGTATCGTGCCTACGCCGAAGGTGATGATCCGCGCTTCATCGACTGGAACGTCTATGCGCGCAGCGATCGGCTCGTCGTTAAGCGCTTTCTCGGCGAGACCAACAGCCACCTGATGCTGCTGCTCGATGCCAGCGCCTCGATGGCCTTCGGCGCCTCGGGAGTGAGCAAATGGCGCTACGCGCAGCTGCTGGCGGCGAGCCTTGCCTATCTGGCCTGCCGCCAGCATGACGCGGTGGGTGTCGCGGTGTTCGATGAGTCGGTGCGCGCGCTGCGCGCGCCCTCGACAAGGACCGGCCAGCTCGACGGGGTGCTGCACGTCATCGAGTCGGCGCGACCGGCTCATCGCACCGACTTCAGCCACCCGATCGCGCAGTTTCGCGCTCGGCACGGGCGTCGTGGCATGGTGGCATTGCTGTCGGACTTCTATGTCGAGCCGGCGACGCTGATCGAGCGCGTGCGCCCGCTCGCCTGGCAGGGCAGCGACGTGATGCTGCTGCAGATCCTGGATCGCGAGGAGCATTCCCCCTCGCTGACCGAGGCGACGCTGCTGCAGGACATGGAGAGCGGCGAGCGCGTGGAAGTGTCCGCGCAGTTTGCGCGCGAGATCTACCCGGCGCGTCTGCGGGCACACATCGGCGCCCTGCGCGAGGCGGCCGCGGCCGCCGGCATGCAGCATGTACTGCTCGATACCTCGGTGCCGCTGCAGGTGCCGCTGCGCGAGTACCTGCTGTTCCGGGAGCGACGCCGTTGACGCTGCTTGCGCCGCTGTTTCTCGCCGGACTGGCAGCGATCGCGCTGCCGTTGTGGCTGCACCTGCGACGCGAGCCGCAGCGCACTGCGCGGCCCTTCAGCTCCGCGATGCTATGGGCGGCGGCACGCGAGCCGATGCGCGTGCGCCATCGCTGGCGCGAGCGGGCGCTGCTCGCGCTGCGGGTGCTGCTGCTTGCGGCGCTGTGCCTCGCCTTCGCCCAGCCGCTGTGGCCGCGACGTGCGGCGCCGGCCCCCGGCGCGGCACCGCTGCAACTGATCGTCCTCGATACCTCGCTGTCGATGGGCGCGGCCGGACGCTTCGCGCGCGCGCGCACCGTGGCACGCCGGCTGATCGATGGCCTCGGGCCCGGGCAGCGCGCACAACTGGTGAGCGCCGGGGACGGGCTGACCGTGGTGGCCAGCGCCGGTTCCGCGCCCACCGCCGATCGCCTCGCGCTGCAGGCCGCGGTGGCGGGCCTGCGACCGGGAAGCACCCGGCTGGACTTTGGCGCGGCGATGGCCGGGCTCGACAGCGTGCTCGCCGAGCGGCGCGGCGACATCGATGTGCATTTCATCAGCGACCTGCAGTCCACCGGGCTGCCCACGCGCTTTGCGGATCTGCTGCCGCCACCGGCGCCGGAGCGCTCGATCCGTGTGCTGCTGCACCCGGTAGCCCCGGCAGAGGCGCAGGCGAACTGGGCGGTGACGGGTCTGCGACGCAGCGGAGCAGACGTCGAGGTGACGGTGCGCGGCTTTGGCACACCGGCCCGCACACTCACGGTGGCGCTCGACATCAACGGCCGCGAACTCGCACGCGAGCGCGAGGCAGTGCCGCCCGACGGACAGGCGCGTTTCGTGTTCGCGCATCCGCTGCTCGCGCTCGGGGACAATCGTGTGCAGGCGCGGCTGATCGGCGATGCGGCCCTTGCGGCTGATGCGCTCGCCGCAGACAACCATCGCGTCGCCGTGATCCGCAATTCTCCGGCCGACCCCGTGCCGCTGCTGACGGCGCAGCCGTTGGGTCGCGCGGTGAGCTATGTCTCCACGGCGCTCGCCGCCTCGGGCGCCGGTTATGTCGTCGAGGCAGAGCCGCTGCAGTCCTTTGACGCACGCGCGCTGCCGCGCTATCGCTGGCTCATCGTCGATGATCTGGGTGCGCTGGATGCGACGCTCGCGGCCGAGCTCGCCGACTACGTGCGCCAGGGCGGCGCGCTCTTCGCCGCACTGGGGCAGATGAGTGCCACGCGCGCTCGGCTGCCCGTGCTGGGGGACGCGGCGCATGGCAGCGCTGGCAGCGAGGACTCGCCCCTGATGGTGGGCGCGATCGATGCCAGCTCGCCGCTGCTCGCGGGCCTCAGCGGCTGGGAGGCAGTCAGCATCCAGCACCTGCTGCGCGTGGCACTGCAGCCGGTCGATCACGTACTGGTCGCGGCGAGCGACGGGACGCCGCTGCTGCTCGAGCGGCGGATGGGCCGCGGCCGGCTGCTGCTCTATGCGGGGGATCTGGAGGATGCGGGTAACGATCTGCCGCTGCAGCCGCTGTTCGTGGGCCTCATGGCGCAGATTGCCCGCAGCCTCTCGGGCCGCGGGGAGCTGCCCGCGCAGCTGCCGCTGGATGCCTCCCTGGCATTGGGAGAGCTCGGTGCAGGAGCAGGCCAGCTCATCGACCCGGCCGGCCGCAGGCTGCTGTCTCTCGGCCAGACGCGACGCCCGCCGACTGTGAAGCTCAGCCAGACGGGCTTTTATGAGATCTATACTCCCGCCACCGAGGCGCTCGTGGCCGTGAATCCCGATACGCTGGAATCCGATCTGGCGCCGATGTCCGCGGCTGCGCTGGGGCGCTGGCGCGCCGCGCTCGCTACGCCAGACACGCCCGCCAGCGAGGCGGGCGCAGCGGCCACAGCGGGTGCCGGGACGACGCCGGTGCACGTGCCGCTCGCGCCGCTGCTGCTGTGCCTGCTGTGTGTGACCGTCATTGCCGAATCGCTGCTTGGTAACCGCGCGCTGCGTGATCCGGCGCCGTCGCAACTGCCGCACGCTTCGCAGCGCAGGGCTCTGACATGAGCGAGTCGCAACTCAGTCACTATCTGGAGGTTTTCGAGGCCCGGCTGCGCCGTCTCATCTGGCTGCGTGGAGCGGCCGCCGTCGTGGCCGTGGCGCTGCTGTTCACGCTGGCGGGCGTCTGGCTCGCGATCCGCACCGGATTTGCCTCCGGCGCGCTGGCGGCCGCGCGTGCGGCGCTGCTGGCCGCGCTGGTGCTGGCCGCCACCCTGCTGGTATGGCGGCCTCTGCGCCGTCTGCGCCGCCGGCGGCCGCAGATCATCGAGGCACTGGCGCACGGGTTCGAAGGACGTCTGCAGACGCTCGCAGAGCTGCCGCCCGGACACGCTTTCCGCGGGCTGCTGGCCGAGGATGCGCTGTCCATCGCCAGGCGCCATGCCCCTGCCGCGCACGTGACGCCTGCGCGCCTGGCGCTCGCAGGAGCTGCGCTGGCGCTGCCGGCGCTGGTGCTGCTGTGGCTTGCCGCGGCGGGTCCGGGCCTGTATCGGGACGGCACACGCGCGCTCTGGGGCGGCTGGCTCTTCGGCAGCCTCCTGCCCGCCCAGCGGCTCGCAGTGCAGCCGGGCAACCAGGTGGTGCGCCTCGGCGGCGCGGTGACGGTGCGCTCCGTTGCGCAGGGGTTCGCCCCGACGCGCGCGCAGCTGCATGCGCGCGTGGGGTCAGGTCCCTGGCAGCAGATCGACATGGTGCGCGAGGGTAACGCCTTCTCCTTTACCTTTTTCTCGATGCGCGAGCCGGTGAGCTACTACGTGTCGGCGGCCGGCGTGCGCAGTCCCGCCTACACCTTATCGGTGCTCGCCGTGCCCGCTCTCGAGCGGCTGCGTCTGGTGTATCACTATCCGGACTGGACACACCTGCCGCAGCATGTGCAGGAGGGCAGCGGCGACATCAGCGCGATCGCCGGCACACGCGTGCAGATCCAGGCCCATTCCAGTGTGGCGCTCAAAGGCGCCGAGCTGGTGCTCGATGGCGTGCCCGATCGCATGCAGACATCCGGGCAGGACGCGCAGGCGCAGCTGCAGGTGACCCGCGATGCGCACTACTACCTCGCAACGCGTATCGGCGCCGAGCGCGTGCGTCTCAGCGACGATTTTCTGATCCGGCGCCTGCCCGTGCCGGCACCGGGCGTGCGCTTCAGCTGGCCGGGGCGTGACTATTCGGCCAGCAGCATTGAAGAGGTGACGACCGAGGTGCAGGCGAGCGATGCCTATGGACTGCAATCGCTGCAGCTGCGCTATGCGGTCAATGGCGGTCCGTGGCATACGGTGGCGCTGCCGGCGACCGGTGCCAGTGCCAGCGGCGAGCACGTCTTCTCGCTCGAGTCGCTGCGTACCGATGGGGTGGCGCGCGCACTCGCCCCCGGTGATCTCATCAGCTACTACGCCATTGCGCGCGGCCACGAGCTCTCTGCACAGAGCGAGCTGTATTTGATCGACGTGCAGCCCTTCGATCATCGCTACTCGCAGTCGCAGTCCGACGGTGGCAGCGAGGCCAACGAGCAGCAGCAGATCTCCGATCGCCAGCGCCAGATCCTGGTGTCGACGTGGAATCTGTTGCGGGGTCAGGCGAGCGCCACCAGCGTGCACGACAACGCTGCGCTCCTGGCCACGCTGCAGACCAGACTCGCAGCGCAGGCCCAGACGTTGGCCGGTCGAACGCAGGCGCGCCAGCTCACGCAGGATACGAAAATCGCGCGCTTCCTCGATAGCATGCGCCATGCGGCCGCTGCCATGCAGCCGGCGGCCTCGCACCTCGCGGCGACACAGCTCTCCGCGGCCGTTGTCCCTGAGCAGCAGGCCCTGCAGTACCTGCTGCAGGCGCAGGCGCAGTTCACCGATGTCCAGCTCGCCCGCAAGCAGGGTGGCAGCGCCGGGCAGTCAGGGCGCGACCTGGCGCAGATCTACCAACTCGAGATGGATCTGCAAAAGAATCAGTACGAGAGCGGCGCAGGGGCCTCCCCGCAGACAGCCGATAAGCAGAGCGAGGCACTCGCGCGCCGTCTGCAGGATCTGGCGCAGCGCCAGCAGCAGCTGGCGGACCAGATACAACGCACGCCCGTGGCCTCGCCCGAACAGCGCTGGCAGCAGCAGACCCTGCAGCGACAGGCCGAGGATCTGCAGCGCGAGCTGGCAGCGCAGGCCCAGGGCGGCAGCACCCAGGGTAATCAGGGCAATCAGGCAGGCGGGCCTGGCAGCGCGGTGGGGCCCGCCTCATCGAGCGCCGGCGCCTCCGGCTCGGGTGCCGGCACGCCCGGCACACCCGGCGGGCCCGGCTCACCGGGTTCGGCGGCGGGCACGTTGGCCTCTGGCCCGCAGGGCGGTACGGGCAGTGCCGGCAGCGGCACGGGGCTCCTGGCTCAGCGGCTCGACGCGGCGATCCGCGCCATGAGCGAGGCCAGCCAGGCGTTGGGCGCGGGTGCCACGAACGCCACGGCGCATGCGGATGCGCCAGCGGCAGCACGCCGCGCGCAGCAGGCGCTCAGCGCGGCGGACAGCGAGCTCGCGCGCGAGCGTATACGGCAACTGCAGCAGTCGGTCGCGCAGCTGGCCCGGCGCGCCGGGCAGCTGCGGGCACAGCAGGCCGCATCGGCGCAGGCGCTGCACTCGCTCGAGGACGCGGACGGTCTGGGCCAGCGCGCGCTGGCCGATCAGAAGCGCGCGCTCAGCGCCGGTGTGCGTCAACTCGAGGATGCCATCTCGGCCGAGGCGCGCGCTCACCGCAACGATGCGCCGGCCACGGCGGCCGCGCTCGGCAGCGCGGTGGCTGCCATGCGCGGCTCGGATATTGCCAATCGTCTGGACATCGCCGCGCAGGCGCTCGATCAGGGGGCGGGGCGTGCATTGTCGCCGGGGGAGGCGCAGGTCAGCCGCGGGCTCGCCGAGCTGCAGCGCCGATTGCAGTCGGCCGCGGAAGTCGCCGGCCAGGGCGCCACGCCGGGGGGGCCCGATCCGCTCGCCGATGAGCTCGCACGCCTGCGGACATTGCGCTCGCAGCTGCAGCAGTCGGCCAACGCGGCGCAGAGCGCCGGCAACGGCCGCGCCCGCGCCGGCACGATGCCTGCGAGCCTGGCCGCGACCGGGGCCATGACCGCCGATGTGGCCGCGCGCGCAATGCGCCTCACGCCGCTGCTGCGCGCACAGGGTGCCAGGGCGCAGGAGCTTGCGGCGGTGGAGCGCATGGCGCGCACGCTCGGGCAGTCCCCGCCATTGCCGAGCGGCCGCGCGCCGGATGTGCAGCGTCTGCGCACGGAAGTGGATCTGCTCGATGCGCTCGAGCTGCAGCTCGAGCAGCGCGCCGCCGCCGGCCAAGCGATCCGCACGGCGGTCGAAGGCCGGGGGGCCGAGCAATACCAGAGCGCGGTGGCCGAATACTATCGGCAGCTCAGCCGCCAGTAACGAGCGCCCCCAGTTTCTGGATCAGGCCCAGCACAATTGCGCTCGACAGAGCGAGCCGAACCGCCATCAGGACGCCGTGCGCGTCGCGGCCAGCCGCGACCAGATGCGAGCGTAGGCCTCGCTGCGTGCCCCGCCGCTCTTGAGCGCTGCCAGGACCTGCTCCTCATCCATGGCGCCATGCGCATGCAGCAGCGTCAGTGCGCCGATGAAGCGTCCGAGCTGCAGCGAGCGGCCGAGCGCGCTGGCCGGCGCGGCGGTGGATGATTGCTCGGCCAGCGCCGTGTCCATGCGCTCAGAGAGCTCCCAGCTAGCGGCGATGCGACGGCCCACCGGGGCGCATTCCAGATCGATGAGTGCCGCCAGGGCGGTCGGATTGGGCCGCAGTTTGCGCGCCAGGAATTCATCGGTCGCGACGCGAAACACCACGATCGTGGCCAGTCCCATGATCAGCGCCAGCAGCTGCGCGGCGAACGGATCGGCATTCTCCAGCACCGCGGCGTGCGTCTCGGCGGCGGCGCCCGAGTAGAGCGTGTGCTCCCAGCTGATCTCTGCGAACTGCAGGAACATGCCGCCGCTGATGCGAAACACCGGCTGCAGCAGGGCCGCGGAGATCAGCGAGCGCATCCCTTCCAGCCCCAGCAGCGCGATGGCGCGATCCAGGCTCTCCACCGGTTCGGGCTGCAGGCGATAGAAGGGGCTGTTGGCCAGTCGCAGCAGGCTCCCTGCCAGCGCCGGATCGGTGGCGATGATGCGCGCCAGCTCGCGGCGCGAGACCTCATTGTCGTTCATCGCCTGCATCAGCTTGGGCAGCAGCAGCGGGCGGCGCGGCGCATAGTTGGGCCGCTCGACGATCTCCAGCAGCGTCTGACGGACGGCAGCGGTGGCGGCTTCATGATCGGCGCCGGTATTGCCGCCCGGCCCGGCAGCCGCCGCCTCGGGG
>DATBPG010000065.1:0-5411 GCA_036561485.1 Steroidobacteraceae bacterium
AGTACACGCCGCCGCCGCCGGCACAGCGCGTCTACTGACGCGCCGGCCGATCCGTACGATCAGCGCCGGAACAGTCGCAGCAGCAGGCTGACCACGAGGCTGATGAGGATCATCGTCGTCAGCGGGAAGTAGAATCGAAAGCCGGGGCGAACGATCAGGATGTCCCCGGGCAGCCTGCCGAGCGGCAGACGCGACAGCCATGGCCAGGCGAGGCCCGCGGCGACCAGCAATCCTCCCAGTACGATGAGCAGGCGCTGCATGCGGACAGCATAGCGCGTTGGCATCGTAGAATGGTCCGATGACCCGGACACTGCGCAGCACGCCCGCTGCCGACGGCTTTCGCATGCCGGCGGAGTTTGCCGCGCACGCTGGCTGCTGGATGCTCTGGCCTGAAAGGCCCGACAACTGGCGGCGGCACGCCGAGCCCGCCCAGCAGGCCTTCGCAGCGGTGGCGGGTGCCATCGCACGCTTCGAGCCGGTCACGGTGGGCGCCTCGGCTGCCGCTTACGCGAGTGCGCGCGCGCAGCTACCCGCGGCGGTACGCCTGGTGGAGCTGTCCAGCAACGATGCCTGGATGCGCGATGTGGGGCCGAGCTTTCTGCTGGATGCGAGCGGGCGCGTGCGCGGCACGCAATGGCGCTTCAACGCCTGGGGCGGGCTGTATCGGAACTTCGAGCGCGATCGCTGCGTGGCGCAGAAGGTGCTCGAGCTCGCCGGCTGCGAGCGCTATTGCGCGCCGCTGGTGACGGAAGGGGGCGCATTGCATGTGGACGGTCAGGGCACGGTAATGGTCACCGAGGAGAGCCTGCTGGATGTGCGCCGCAATCCCTCGCTCGGGCGCGCGCGCATCGAGACGCTGCTGAAGCGCTATCTGGGTGCCAGCCAGGTCATCTGGCTCGGCCGGGGCCTCCTCGACGATGAGACACGCGGGCATATCGACAATCTGGCCTGCTTTGCGCGCCCCGGCGAGGTATGCCTGACGTGGCCCGAGGATGAACGCGATCCCCAACGGCGCATCTGCGAGGAGGCGCTGGAACGACTGCTCGCGGCTCGCGATGCGCGCGGCCGGCGCCTGCGGGTGCATCGCATTCCCGCGCCGCCCGCACTGTATCTGAGCGCACGCGAGGCGCGCGGCATCCTGCCGCGACCTGGCATCCGGCCGCTGCGTGCCGGGCAGCGTCTGGCGGGCAGCTACGTCAATTTCTATCTGGCCAATGGTGCGCTGATCCTGCCGCTGCTGCATGCCGCTACCGATGCGCGTGCGCGTCGCGCCCTGCAGCGTGTATTTCCCGGGCGGCGCATCCTCGGTGTGGCGGCGCGCGAGATCCTGCTGGGCGGGGGCAACATCCACTGCATCACGCAGCAGCAGCCGCGCCCGGCGCAGCCTCGCATCAGGACAGGGCGGAGAGCTCGTGCTCGGCCTTGACCAGCCACTGGCGCTGCATGCGGCGATAGTAGCGCGGCGCGATGCGCGCATTGTCCAGCAGCTCCTTCAGCACGCGCTGCGCCTCGCCGCTCTGGCCGGTGGCGCGCAGCAGCTGTGCATAGCGCAGCGGCGCCTCCGCGCCTGCGAAAGAGCGCATCACGCCGGCATACTCCTGCAGCGCGCGCGTGCTGTCGCCATCGGCTTCGAGCGCGCGCGCATAGAGCAGGTGCGCCTCGGGGGAGGGGAACTGCGGGCTCTGCGTGCGCAACCGCTCAAGCGTCGCGCGTGCTTCACCGGCGGCGCCATTGGCGAACTGCGCGCGCGCCAGTCCCCACAGCAGGTTCGGATCGCTCTCATACAGGCCCGTGAGCGCCTGGCGATACACCGCGACCGCCTCCGCGGCGCGGCCGTGCTCGATCAATGCATCGGCATAATGCTGGCGGCTCGCGACGTCGCCGCTGCGCTGCATTTCCGCTTCGTAGCGGCGCAGATCCGCGCCCGGATTGAGGGCCCGGCGCATGCCACCCCAGGCCCGGGTCGTGCCCGCGCCACTGAACAGGCCCGGCAGCAGCTCCACGATCGCATAAGCGAGCCAGCCGAGCGGAGGCAGCAGCACGATGACCACGATCCACAGTGCATTGCGCCCGGTCCGCAGGCAGTGCGCGATCAGCGCAACTTCGATGATAAGACCGATGATCAGGCCATAACCCATCCTGCAAGCTTACATGCATAAGTCCACACTCTTCACGCTGGCGGCTTGCCTGTTTGCCTCCGGCGGCGCACTGGCGCAGCTGCCGCCCGTCACACCCCGGGCGATCCCTGCACCCGCAGATCCGGCGACTGCCGCCACGCCGGCAGCGCCGGCGCAGCCACGGCGATTGCGCATCGGGCTGGTGCTCTCGGGAGGCGGAGCGCGCGGCGCGGCGCACATCGGCGTGCTTGAAATGCTCGATCGGCTGCACGTGCCGATCGATGCGATCGCCGGCACCAGCATGGGTGCCGTCGTCGGCGGTCTTTACGCCAGCGGCATGTCTGGCAGTGAGATCGCACGTGCCATGGACTCGGTGGACTGGCAGGCGGCCTTTCGGGACCGGCCGCCACTGAGCGCGCTCGACTACCGGCGCAAGCAGGAGGAAGAGCAGTACCTGGTGAATCTGCCGCTGGGGTTGCAGGGCAGGAAACTCGTGATTCCGCGCGGCCTCATCCAGAGCCAGAAATTTACCGAGACGCTGCGCGCGCTCACCCTGCCGGTCGCCCGCATCACCGACTTCGACCAGCTGCCGACGCGCTTTCGCGCGGTCGCGACCAATCTGGAGAACGGCGAAGCGAGCGTGCTGGCCGGCGGAGATCTGCCGACCGCCATGCGCGCCAGCATGTCAGTGCCCGGAGTGTTTGCGCCGGTGGAGTATCACGGGCAGGTACTCGTGGACGGGGGACTGGTCGACAATCTGCCCATCGACGTCGCCCGCGCCATGAACGTCGACGTCGTCATCGTCGTGGACGCCGGCTATCCGCTGCAGCCGCGCAAGGGATTGGCCTCGCTGCCGGGCATCACCAACCAGGTATTGGCCATTCTGCTGCGACGGAATGTCGGCCGCGAGCTCTCCTCGCTCGGTCCGCACGATATTCTGATCAGTCCGCAGCTCGGCAATTATTCCTCATACGACTTCGCCGACATGCTGAAGATCGTCAGCGCCGGGCAGAGCGCCGCGACGGCCCTGGAGAAGCAGTTGCGTGCGCTGGCGCTCTCCGATGCGCAGTACGCGAGCTATCTGGCCGCACGCCGCGCCGTGCGCGCACCGCCGCCCCCCGTGGCCTTCGTGCGCGTGGATCCGGATTCCACCGCCTACAAGCGGCAGATCCACGACATGTTCGACCGCTTCAGCGGGCGGGCGCTCGATGCGCAGGCGCTGCAGAAGCAGATCGAGCTGCTCTACGGCCGCGGCTATCTGGAAACGCTGGACTATCAGCTGCAGCCGGATCGCGCCAACCAGTACGGGCTCGACTTCACGGCGCTGCGCAACTCCTGGGGACCGAACTACCTGCGCCTCGGGATGGACATGCAGGATGATTTCGAAGGCGATACCAGTTTCAATGCGGCCGGTCGCCTGGACGTCACCGAGCTCAATTCCCTCGGGGCCGAGTGGGACTCGGTGCTACGGGTGGGAACGGCGCCGCTGCTGTCGACGGAATTTTATCAGCCGCTCTCCAATGTCACGCAGTACTTCGTCGATCCGCACGTGGACATCGGGCAGTACCAGATCGCGCAGGTGGAGGGCGGGCGGCACGTGGGAGAGTATCTGGTGCGCAGCGTGCACGCGGGCCTGGATCTCGGGCGCGCCCTGGGCAACTGGGGGGAGATTCGCCTGGGCGCGGTGAGCGATAACGGCAGCGAGCGCGTGAGTCTCGGGGATTTCAGCGCGCCCGGGGCGAATTTCGACGTCGAGCAGTATTTTCTTCGCTTCGGCTTCGATCAGTTGGACAGTCCGAGCTTCGCCCGCACGGGGCAGGCGCTGACCGCGCAGGTCACGCTCGAGAGCCGCGGCGCCGGTCAGGGCGCGGATGTCGCCACCGTCGACTGGCGCGGTGTGCACTCCTGGGCCCGCAACACGCTGGTCGCGTGGCTCTCCGCGGGCAGTACCATGGGTGGCAGCCAGACGGCCATCCGCGATTACTTCCCGCTGGGCGGCTTCCTCGATTTATCGGGTGTGCGCGCCGATACGCTTGCCGGCCCACAGTACGGCATCGGTCGACTCATTTACCTGCACAAGGTCGGCAACGGCGGGGAGGGCATCCTGGACGTGCCGGCCTACATTGGCGCCTCGCTCGAGTCCGGTAACGTCTGGGATCAGCGCAGCCAGATGCATTTCAGCTCCCTGCGCACGGATTTCTCGCTGTTCGTGGCAGCCGATACCTACCTTGGACCCGCCTACCTGGCGGTGGGGTACGATCAGAGCGGCAGCACGGCCTTTTACCTGTACCTGGGCCATACGTTCTAAGGGCCGATCTGGGCAGCGCCGCGTGCGGCAGCGCCCCTGCGTCACACCCCGTGGCTGGCGGCGAGGTCTTCGATCTTCTCAAACAGCAGTGCCGGCCTGTCCCCGGTGCGCGAGTACTCGTGCTTGCGGCTCATCTCCGCCAGCGCCGCATCGCGCTCGGCGGCGGTGGCGTACCAATGGCTGTGATGCCATTCCGCCCCCATGATCTTGCGAAACGGGTCGCCGGGGCGAAGACTGACGCGTACCCCGTAGGGCTTGGGGCCCTGGATGACGGGTCGACGCAGGTTATGGGGCTGGCAGATCGTGCTCATGGGAGAATTTTAACGGCAACGGCGCCATGATTGAAGGCGGAGCAGGGCGGCCGTCGGCGGCCGCCAGGAGCAGCATATGGAGATTCCCGAGACGCATTTTGTCAATGGCCGGCGCCTGCAGCCGCCTTTTCCGGCGGGGCTCGAGCGCGCCATCTTCGGCATGGGCTGCTTCTGGGGTGCGGAGAAGCAATTCTGGGAGTTGCCTGGCGTTTACAGCACGGCGGTCGGTTACGCCGGCGGCCATACGGCCGATCCGACTTACCGACAGGTCTGCAGTAACACGACCGGACACGCCGAAGTCGTGCTGGTCATCTTCGATCCCAAGCAGGTTTCCTATGAGCAGCTGCTTAAGGTGTTCTGGGAATCACACGATCCCACTCAGGGTATGCGCCAGGGCAACGACATCGGCAGCCAGTACCGCTCGCTGATCTATACCGACAATGAGGCGCAGCAGCGCAGCGCGGAACAGTCATGCCGGGAATTTCAGAGCGCCTTGAGCAAGGCAGGGTTCGGACAGATCACCACGCAGATTCGACCGGCTCCGCCGTTTTTCTACGCGGAGGCCTATCACCAGCAGTACCTCGCCAAGAATCCGGACGGGTATTGCCCGGACCACTCGTGCGGGGTGACGTTCAGATCTGCGGGGTTAGAGGTGGGGGAGAAGGCGGCAGCTGC
>DATBPG010000066.1:0-13004 GCA_036561485.1 Steroidobacteraceae bacterium
AGCCGGTACTTCTTGTCCCAGATATCCAGTGAAGCTTCCTGGAACGGGATGGAGGCAAAGTCTCGATGCATGGCTTTCATGACGGAATTCATCGACGGCGACCCCTTATTCCTTGTCCTTTGTGGGACCCGA
Source organism: Steroidobacteraceae bacterium (assembly GCA_036561485.1). GTDB lineage: Bacteria > Pseudomonadota > Gammaproteobacteria > Steroidobacterales > Steroidobacteraceae > FEN-1191. The sequence goes on from DATBPG010000066.1 coordinate 133, forward strand.
GAGACCCGAGTCGGCAACCACTAGATCTTGTGGAGCGAGCCCGAGACTAACGAAGCGCGGAGGTCACCGTCAAGATTATGAACGAAGTCGCCGACTATCCATAAACCTATGTTATTTCAATAACATATGACGTTAGCGCGGCTGCGGATCGCGCCGCCAACAGCGCCATTTTTTGCTGCTGCGAAGCACCCATAGGGCCCGTCGCGCCACAACATATGGTATCCACCGTCCCCGCACGGCTTGCACACCGGCCGTCCACACCCTCTCCACAGATTTCTGCACAGGCCACGCTTGAAAGTGCGCTGCGCACCCTTAGATCGGGTGCATCAGGCTACCGCCGTCGCTCGCCCCACGCAGGCAACGTCGGTAAGTCTTCTACCCATCGAGGAGGACAAGATCATGGCATTGTCGCGTTACGAGCCCTGGAACACGATGGACCGGTTGCACCGGCAGATCGACCAGCTGTTTGGCGATGGTTTTGCAACCCCAGCCGCCAGCGGCGAAGGCGCGGTTGCCTGGGTTCCCGCAGTCGACGTCCACGAGGAGCCGGACAAATTCGTCGTCCAGGCGGACCTGCCGGGTGTCGCATCCAAGGATATCAACGTCACGGCGGATAACGGCATTCTGACCATCACCGGTCATCGTCGTTCCGGGCAGCGTGAGCAGCAGAAGGGCTACTCGCGCCTGGAGCGCGTCGAGGGCAGCTTTCTGCGCCGCTTCACGCTCCCGGACAACATCAAGGCCGATGACATCCGTGCCGAGCACGACAATGGCGTGCTGCACGTCATCATCCCGAAGGTGAAGGCGCCCGAGCCGCGACGTGTGGCGGTGGAAACCCGCCAGGCACAGGCCGAGAACGGGTCCGTGAGCACCGGGCAGGGTACGACTTCGCACTGAGCGCCGGACCGAAGACCTCGATGCCCACGCCGGGTCCGGAGTGCTAGGGGTGTCAGACATCCCTGCCGCCGTACCCGGCGCGCCCCCTGCGGCGCGCGTCGCCGCGATCGACCCGGCAATTGCCGCCATCCCGCATCTGGAGCGGCCGCTGACCATTTTCGTAGCCGGCGCTACCGGCTTCGTGGGCAGGGAACTCGTGGTTCGGCTGGTGCGCGCCGGACATCAGCTGCGCATCGTCACGCGCAACGCCAAACATGCCGATGAGCTTCTGCCGCTGGCGAGCGTCGAGGTCGGCGCCGGCAACGTCTACAACATCGACTTTCTGCGCACCTGCCTCATCGGCTGCGACGTGGCCATCAACCTCGTCGGTGCGTTGCATGCTCCGGGACACGGTGGCAGGGGCCTGCGCCGCGTGCATGTCGAGTTCACCGCGGCGCTGCTCACGGCCATGGCCGAAGCCGCAGTGCCACGGCTGCTGCAGATGAGCGCTCTGAATGCGAGCCCGCAGGCGGCGAGTCACTACCTGCGCACCAAGGGGGAAGCCGAGGAACTGCTGCGTGCCGCCCCGCCGAGGCTGCAATGGACCATCTTTCGCCCCTCGGTGATCTTCGGCGATGGAGATTCCCTCACCACTCGCTTTGCATCGCTTCTGCGACTCACGCACGGTTGGCTGCCTCTGGCCCGGGCAGGTGCCCGCTTTGCGCCCATTCACGTCGCCGACGTCGCATCGGCTTTCATGCGTGCACTGCGCGGAGGCATCACCAACCGCCAGACCTACGAGCTGTGCGGACCGGAAGTCATCACGCTCGAGCAGATCGTGCGGCTGAGCGCCGCGGCCTCCGGCCGCCCCTGTCACATACTGCGTTTGCCCGATGCACTGGGCTGGCTGCAGGGCGCAGTCCTGCAATGCCTGCCGGGCAAGCCCTTCACGCTGGATAATTTTCGCTCACTGGGCGTGGACAGCGTCTGCGCAACTTCCGGTTGCGAGCTGCTCGGCATCGAGCCCGCCAGCGTGCGCGCGCTTGCGCCCCTGTGGCTCGCTGCACGGCGCGCGCCTGCGTTCGAGCCGATCCGCTGAGCCGTGCTGGCGGGCGCGGCAGCCCGGCCTGGCGAGCTCAACGTTGGACCGGCGGTGGGTTCGGCCGCGCTCGTCTTGCGACACAGCGCCCGGCGCGCCGCAGGGTCCTTACTGATACGGCGCACGGCCGCGTAGAACAGCGGCAGCTGCCCGCCATTGTCGCGCAGCAGCTGCTCGAAACCCGGCACGCACTGCGAATAGGTCCCCACCGAGGCGAGCGAGGCGTTGTTCAGGCCGCGGGCGATCCATGCATCGTAGCCGCTGTCGAGGTGCTCGCGCGCCTCCAGCGCGCGAATCCGCGCCCCGAGCTGCATGAGGATCGCCTGCTTGCGCACACGCTTGGCGGTCGCGGGCAGAGACTGTGCATAGAGGCGCGTGAGCCGCGCGCGCGCCTGCGCGAACAGGGCGTCGATCCGATCCTGCAGCTGCCGCTCGCGCAGATACCCGGCGAGCTCGGCGCTGCGTCCGCGAGCCTGCAGCCAGCGCGACAGTCCTTGCGCCTCCACCGTCATGGCGAAGGACTCGTCGAACTCGCTGTCACCTGCAACGTAAATGAGCTGATGCGCGAGCTCGTGAAAGATCGTTCCGGCGAGCTCGAGGTCGCCATAGCGCAGCATGGTGCTGAGCACCGGATCGGCGAAATGTCCGAGCGTGGAGAAGGCCGTCACCCCATCGACCTGCACGTCATCGCCGCGCGCTGCGAGCTTCGCCGCGAAGGCACGCGCACGCCGCTCCTTGAAGTAGCCGCGATAGCTGACACAGCCGCTGATCGGGAAGCACCAGCGCAGCGCGCGCACGGAAAACTCCGGCGCGGCCACTACGTTCCAGACGACGTAGGGGCGGTGCAGATCCGTGTAGCTGCGGTAGCTGCGATTGTCCGGCAGGCCCAGATGGGTCACGGCGAACCGGCGGATGTCCTGCACCAGCTGCAGGCGCGTACGCAGCACCGGTGTCGTGGCCGGATTGGCAATGATGCGCGTAATGGGCCGGCGCGCATGCAGCAGCTGCCATTCACCGTGGGCTGCCTGACCCACATAGCCCAGGCTCGCGCAGCCCGAGAGCGCCGCGAGCGAGACCAGCGTGGCCCATCGCGCGACGCGGACCCGTTGTACGAGGCGCATGCCGTGCGACGATCCAGCCTGTGGGTCGGCTAACATGGTGGTCGGACAAGCTTACAGGGCTCGCGATGCACGTGTACCTGGTGGGCGGGGCGGTGCGTGATGAGCTGCTCGGTCGCCCCGTGGCCGAGCGCGACTGGGTCGTCGTCGGCTCCAGCCCCGAGCAGATGCAGCGTTTGGGCTATCGCGCCGTGGGGCGCGACTTTCCAGTGTTCCTGCATCCACAGACGCAGGAGGAATATGCGCTGGCCCGGCGCGAGCGCAAGGTCGGTCCGGGCTATCGCGGCTTCACGACCCAGTTCTCCGCGGACGTCACCCTCGAGCAGGACCTGCAGCGCCGCGATCTCACCATCAATGCCATCGCACGCGATGCGCAGGGCCGCCTCATCGATCCCTTCGGCGGAGAGCGCGATCTGCGGGCGCACGTGCTGAGGCACGTGTCAGAAGCCTTCATCGAGGACCCGGTACGCATTCTGCGCGTGGCGCGCTTTGCCGCGCGCTTTGCGAGCCTGGGATTCACGGTTGCGCCCGAAACGCTGCAGCTCATGCGACGCATGGTCGACAATGGCGAGGTGCGCTCGCTGGTGCCCGAGCGCCTGTGGCGCGAGCTCTCGCGTGCACTGACCGAGCCGACACCCGAGGCCTGTTTCGATTTGCTGCAGGCATGCGCCGCGCTGTCCGTGCTGATGCCCGAGCTGCGCTGGGACGGCTCGACTCGCCGGGCCCTGCAGGCCGCGGTGCAGCTCAGTGCCGATGCCAGCGTGCGCTTTGCCGCGCTGCTGGGCGCTGCGAGCCCCGCGCAGATCAGCGCGCTCTGCGAGCGGCTGCGCGTACCGAGCGATTATCGCGAGCTGGCCGTGCTCACTGCAGCCTGGGCTCCCGGTTTGCCCGAGGCGGCTGAGGCCGCTGCCGGCGCGCTGCTGGCGCTACTGGAGAAGGCCGATGCCTATCGGCGCGCCCGGCGTTTCGAACAGCTGCTGCTGGCCGCCGAGGCGACGCTGCGCGGTCTGCACGCGCAGGATGGCACCGCGGATCGAGCCGTACGCGGGGCGCAGCGGCTGCGCGAGGCACGCAGCGCCAGCGCGTCCGTGACGCTGCCGCCCGAGCAGCTGCAGCGGCTGGTGGGCCCGCAGATCGCCGCGGCGATGCGCACAGCGCGCGAGGCGCAGATCCAGCTGCAGCTGCCTCAGAGCGTGCGGCGCAGATCCTGATAGGCGAAGCCGCGCAGCGTGGCCCCCGGCAGTCCGCGCGTCAGCGCCATCACCTTGAAGACCTCGCCCATCTCCCCCGGCAGCAGCAACTGTCGCGCCTCGGCGGCCAGGCGCGTGCGCTGCATGGAATCGGCCGCGCCCGCGACGTCCTGCTCGATGCCATTGGCAAGCAGGAAGGCGGCCTGCGTGCAGTAGCCTGCGATATCGAGTCCCGCCTCAACGCCTGCCTCGGCCACCCGCGTGAAATCCACCCATGCGGTGACGTCCTGCAATCCCGGATGCAGCAGCACATCCTCGTGCGCCCGGTGCCGGAAATGGCAGCGAAGCGTGCCGCGCGTGCGCTGCGGGTGGTAGTACTCGTGACGCCCGAGACCATAATCGATCAGCAGCAGCGCGCCCTGTTGCAGCGGTGCGCTGATCGAGTGCAGCCATCCCGGCAGCAACAGACAGATCTCCGAGCTATAGCCGGCCGGCCAGGGCGCCTCCACCGCTTGGGGCGCTTGCCCCGCTCGGGCTGCATCCGCGGCTTGGGGCACGAGCGGGCGCGATGCCATGAGCGTGTGCGCCAGGCGCTCGATCTGCCCGGTCAGCTCCGCGTCCGCGGGGCGATCGGCTTCGATGAGCGCGCCGTCGCCGCCCTGCGCGATGCCGCGCTCGAGATAGCCGCTCTGTCCGACGACGAAGCGGCGAAACGGCAGCGCATCGGCCACCTCGTTGGCGAGGCAGATGCCATGCAGCGCTTCGGGCGGCTGCAACAGCCAGTGCACGCGCTCGCGCAAATGCGCGGGCAATGCTGCGAGCCGTGCGCGCTGGCGCGCCGCAAGATCGGCGCTCACTTCCAGAATGGCGTACCGCTGCGGCAATCGCCCGAGCATCGCAAGCTCAGGCAGCAGCGTGGCCGCCAGTGCGCCCGTGCCCGCGCCCAGCTCCAGCACCTCCCCACCGCTCAGCGCCAGCAGCTCTGCGCATTGACGCGCAAGCGCGCGTCCGAAGAGCGCCGAGAGCTCGGGCGCCGTGACGAAGTCGCCGTCGCGGCCGAGCTTGACGCTGCCGGCACTGTAGTACCCCAGGCCCGGCGCATACAGCACGATGCGCAGGTACTCCTCCAGCGACAGCCACCCGCCCTGTTCGGCCACGGCTGCCTTGACCGCCGCCACCACGGCCGCCTGGTGTTGCGTCTCTTGCGGCGACAGGGGCGGCAGATTTGAGGCAAGACCTCGGCCCGTCATAAGCTCACGCCATGGAACTGTCCGGCTTGAGCCCCGGCCCACTGGCGGGCAGGGCGGTGCTGATCACCGGCGCGGCACGGCGCGTGGGCGCGGCGCTGGTGCGTGCGCTGCACGCCGCGGGTGCGAACGTGCTGGTTCATTGCCACCGCTCGGCGCAGGCCGCGCAGGCGCTCTGTGCCGAGCTCGAGCGCGAGCGCAGCGGCTCGAGCGCCATGATCGTTGCCGACCTGCTCGATACGGCCGACCTGCCGCGCCTGGTCGACAGCGCACTGGCGCATTTCGGACGGCTGGATCTGCTGATCAATAATGCCTCGAGCTTCTATCCCACGCCCATCGGACACATCACTGTCGCGCACTGGGAGGATCTCATGGGCACCAATCTGCGCGCACCGCTGTTCCTGACGCAGGCGGCGGCGCCCGCCCTGCGGGACAGTGGCGGCTCGGTGCTCAATATCGTGGATATCCACGGGCAGCGCCCGCTGCGTGACCACGCACTTTACAGCACGGCCAAGGCCGGGCTCATCATGTTGACCCGCGCGCTGGCGCGCGAGCTTGCCCCGGCCGTGCGCGTCAACGCGATCGCCCCCGGCGCGATCCTCTGGCCGGAGGGTGGCATGCAGGAATCGCGCAAGGCACGCATCACTGAGCACACACCGCTACAGCGCCACGGCTGCCCGGAGGACATCGTGCGCGCGGTATTGTTCTTCGCCAGCGAGGCTCCGTTCGTCACCGGCCAGGTGCTCGCGGTCGATGGAGGACGCAGCATCGCCTGGTGAGCGCGCCTTAAGGCCGCGCCCACCGGCGCCACCGGCTCACGCGCTGTCCAGATCCAGCTCGATGCGGCTGAGACCTGCGGGCGCCTGCGGAAAGCAGCTCCACAGCTCCGCCACGCTCGGCCCATCGGGCGGATAGCGCAGCTGCGGCGCCAGTTGCGCGAGCGGGCCGAGCATATAGGCGCGCCGGGTCAGATCGGGACGCGGCAGCGTGTAGCCCTGACCGCTGCCGACCAGCTGCCCGTAGAGCAGCAAATCCAGATCGATGGCCCTGGGCCCCCAGCGCGGATCGGCCGGTCCGCGGCCACACTGCGTCTCGGTCGCGCGCAGCGCCGTGATCAGCTGCCCGACTGGCAGCGCAGTGTCGAAGCCGGCCACCGCATTGACGAAGTCGGCACCGGCAAAGCCGAAAGCCGGATTGCGATAACAGGCCGAGAAACGGGTGCCGGCAAATCGCTCGCGCAGCAGACGTGCCGCCTGGCGCAGATGTGCTTCGGGCTCGATGTTGCTGCCGAGGGCGACGAACGCCTCGGTCACGGCGGCAGGTCGGCGCGGCGGCGCTCCACACAGACCGCCACATCGCGCGAATGACGGATCGCGCCCGGCTTGCCGATACGGATGCGGATCCAGTCGAGGGCAAACTCCTGCAGCAGCAGCAGTGCCAGGCGATGCGCCAGCGTCTCGATCAGCTGAAACTGCGAGGCCTGCACCCAGCCGAGCACTCGCTTGGCGAGTTTTTTGTAATCGACCGTATCGGCCACGTCGTCACTGGCCGCCGCGCGTGCGCAGTCGCAGGGAACCTCCAGATCGATCACTATGGTCTGCGGCACGCGCCGTTCCCAGTCGATGAATCCGATGATGCACTCGGTGGTAAGCCCTTCCAGCAGAATGCGATCTGCGCTCATACGGGCAGTCTAGCAGCGCGAGCGAGCGCGGCGCCCGGGGCACACAGCTCCGCGAGCGGCCAGCGCGCACGCACTTCGATCGCAAGCCCCCCGCTCTCGCCCGCCTGCAGCCGATGCAGCCCTGCCACCGCGATCATCGCAGCGTTGTCGGTGCAGAAGGCCGGCCGCGGAAAGTAGACACGCGCGCCGTGGCGCGCCGCCTCCGTGCTCAGCCGCTCGCGCAGCGACTGGTTGGCGCCCACGCCACCGGCCACGACCAGGGCGCGATGACCGGTGAATTGCAGGGCACGAATTGCCTTCACGCACAGCGTCTCGACAATCGCGTCCTGCACGGCGCGCGCAAGGTCCGCGCGCCAGGCACCGGCGAGCTCGCCCGGGGCAGATCGGGACGCCGCGCGCGCGATCTGGGCGACCGCCGTCTTCAATCCCGAGAAGCTGAATTCGAAACCCGGCCGATCGAGCATGGGCCGCGGCAGCTGGTAGATGCTCGGGCGGCCGCTGCTCGCCAGCGCCGCGAGCTGCGGTCCACCGGGATAGGGCAGGCCGAGCAGCTTTGCGCTCTTGTCGAAGGCCTCGCCGGCGGCATCGTCGCGAGTTTCGCCCAGCACGCGGTAATCGCCCAGCGCGCGCACATCGATGAGCATGGTGTGACCGCCCGACACCAGCAGCGCGGTATGCGGCAGCGGCGGCGCCGGATCCTCCAGCATCGGCGCAAGCAGGTGCCCCTCGAGGTGATGCACGCCGATCGCCGGCACGCGCCAGGCATAGGCGAGCGCGCGCGCCAGCGCCGCGCCGGTCAGCAGCGCACCGATGAGGCCGGGACCTGCCGTGTAGGCAATGCCATCGATCGATGCCGGCTGCGCCTGCGCCTGTGCCAGTGCCTGACGCAGCAGCGGCAGCAGGCGGCGCAGGTGATCGCGCGCGGCGAGCTCGGGCACCACACCGCCAAAGGCGCGATGCAGCTCGACCTGGCTCCAGAGCTCGTGCGCAAGCAGCCCCTGCGCAGCGTCGAGCACGGCCACGGCCGTCTCATCACACGAGGTTTCGATGGCCAGTACGCGCATCAGCTCGTCCTTTTTGCCTTTTTGTGCGCCTGCCACTAGAATCGCGGGCCCCCGCAAAACGCGGGGTGGCATAAAATAAGCCGTAAATCAAGAGGTTGAGATTCGATGCCGAGCGTTCGAGTCCGCGAGAACGAATATTTCGACGCCGCCCTGCGGCGCTTCAAGCGAGCCTGTGAGAAGGCGGGTGTCCTCGCGGAATTGCGCCGGCGCGAATTCTACGAAAAGCCCACGCAGGAACGGAAACGCAAGAAGGCCGCCGCCGTCAAGCGCCACATGAAGCGCCTGTCCCGCGACGTCATGCGTCCGGCACGCTGACCGAGGCGCACCCCCGCAATCCATTGCGGCCCGGCCCATCGCGTGACGCTCAAGGAACGCATCCAGGAAGACATGAAGACCGCCATGCGGGGCGCTCAGCGCGAGCGGCTCGCCACGGTGCGGCTGATCCTGGCCGCCATCAAGCAGCGAGAAGTAGATGAGCGCATTACGCTGGACGACACGCAGGTGCTGGCGGTCCTCGAGAAGATGGTCAAGCAGCGCCGCGAATCGATCGCCGCCTTTCAGGCCGGCGGGCGCAGCGACCTCGTCGCCAAGGAGCAGGCGGAGCTCGATCTGCTGCAGACCTATCTCCCCGAACCGCTGGATGAGGCTGCGATCGACACACTGATCGGCTCGGCCATTGCCGAATCGGGCGCCACATCCGTCAAGGACATGGGCAAGGTGATGGCTCTCATCAAGACCCGCGCGGCAGGCCGCGTGGACATGGGCGCATTGGGCGCGCGCGTGCGCTCGCGTCTGAGCTGATCGCGCAGCGGGCAACTGCGCCGCGGAACGCTAGGCCACGAAAGGCCGAGCGCCTAGACTAGCGCGATGCCCGGTCGGATCGCCCAGCCCTTCATCGATGAGCTGATTGCGCGTGCCGACATCGTCGAGCTGATCGGCGCGCGCGTGCCACTCAAGAAGGCCGGCCACGAGTTCAAAGCCTGCTGTCCGTTTCACGATGAGAAGACCCCCTCGTTCTGGGTCAGCCCGACCAAGCAGTTCTATCACTGCTTCGGCTGCGGAGCGCATGGCACGGCCATCACCTTTCTCATGGAGTTCGACCGGCTGCCCTTCCCGGAGGCGATCGAGGAGCTCGCGGGCCGACTCGGCCTGAGCGTGCAGTTCGAGGACGAGGGCAGCGCGGGCCGGCCCGGCGCGGCAAACCGTGCAGGCGCGGCGCCGATCGACGCCACGCGCGCGCTCTATGAGCTCATGGCGCGCGTGGCCGAACACTTTCGTGGTCAGCTCGCGCGCAGCGACCGCGCACGCGCCTATGCCGCGCAGCGCGGACTGAGCGCCGAGATCATCGAGCGGTTCGCGATCGGCTATGCCCCCGACAGCTGGAACGAGCTGCTGCGACGGCTCGGCACCGATGAGCGCGCGCAGCGCGATCTGGCCGCGGCCGGCCTCGTCATCGAGCGCGAGCGGGAAGGCTCGGAAAGCGCGGGCCGCGAAGCCGGTGCGCATTACTACGATCGGTTTCGCGACCGGCTGATGTTCCCGATCCGCGATACGCGTGGGCGCGTCATCGGTTTCGGCGGCCGCGTCATGGGCAGCGGTGAGCCGAAGTACCTGAACTCGCCGGAAACGGTGCTGTTCCACAAGGGCAATGAGCTCTACGGTTTCTACGAAACGCGTCTGGCGCGTCAGAGCCTCAGCCGCCTGCTCATCGTCGAGGGCTACATGGACACCGTGCGGCTGCATCAGCACGGCCTCGCCTATGCCGTGGCAACGCTCGGGACGGCGACGACCCCGGAACACGTACGCCGCGCATTCCGCCACGTCAGCGAGCTGGTGTTCTGCTTCGATGGCGACCGCGCCGGTCGCGCCGCCGCCTGGCGCGCACTGCAGAATGTGCTGCCCGAAGTGCGTGCCGGCCGCGAGGTGCGCTTTTTGTTTTTGCCGGAGGGCGAGGATCCTGACTCACTGGTGGGCCGCGAGGGCGGTGAGCGCTTCGAGGCGCGCCTCGCCGCCGCGGTGCCGCTGTCGGAATATCTCATCGAGCAGCTCTCGGATCAGACCGATATCGCGCACGCGGACGGCAAGGCACGCTTCATTGCCCTCGCCCGCCCGCTGCTTGCCAGGTTGGAGGCAGGCGTCTACCGGGAACTGCTGCTCGAGCGCATCGCCACGGCGCTGCAGGTGCCCGCGCCACGCCTGCAGCAGTGGCTTGCCGGCGCACCGGTGCCAACGCTACCGGCGAACGCCGGCGCGGGAGCGCTCGCGAGCTCGGCCACGCAGCGCCACCCGGACAACGCCGAACGCCCGGCCCGCCGGCGCCAGTCCGGCACCGGGCGCGGCAATCTCGTGACACAGGCCGTGACGCTGCTGCTGCACTTCCCCGAGGCCGCCGCCGCGCTGCCGGCGGGTCAGCGTGAGGGTCTGGAGCGTCTGGAGCAGCCTGCGGTCGCGGTGCTGCGCGAACTGCTGTCCCAGCAGGTCGAACAGCCTGCCGCGAGCCTGGCACAGACGCTCGAGCGCTGGCGCGAGCGTCCCGAGTATCGCCGCCTCTGCGAGCTCGCAGCCGCCACGCCGCTGGTATCGGATGGCGCCGCGGCGGCCAGCGAGCTCTCCGAGGCCATTCAGCGGCTGCTTGACGGGCAGCTTCGCCGGCGTCTGGAGAGTCTCATCGAGAAAGCCCGTGCCCAGGGGCTCGATGAGCAGGAAAAGCTGGAACTTCAATCCCTCACAGTGGACCAACGCGCAGGCGCCCTTCCCCAGCCACGCGCGCCAGTCCCTCCGCGTTAAGTTCAAGTCGGGGGCCGTGCGGCCGATAAGAGCGTGAGGAGTGCTTGAAAACTGGCAGTCGGGCAACAATTGTGGATAAAATCATCGACTTTTCCATGATCAGCCGCCCGACAGCCTCCCGCTGTGCCCGCCAAGGGGTGGGTGGCTGCACCGTTCGTTCCGTTCGCCCTGTTAAATCACGAGTCCCGGGTCCTTCACGTCACCTGGAAGCCGCCAATACGCCATGACACGCAAGCAGCCCAAGTCCGCTTCGAGTGCTCGCAAACCTGCCGCGACGGCGGCGCACCGCAAGGCCGCCCCGCCGGTTCGTCGCAGTGCGGCAGCGGCCAAGTCGGCGGAACCGCATAAAAAGGCGGCCCCCGCCCCGACGACCAAGGCGACCCCCGGCAAAGGGCCCACCGACGCACGCACACCGACCAGCGTCGCCGCTCATGCTCCGGCGGGCAGCGCTGCACGCGAGACGAGCCGTCATGGGGACAAGGCGGATAAAGCCGACAAGAGTGCGGGGCGTGTTGCCGTGGCGGGCGCAGGTCACCCCGGCCACGCGGCCCATGGCACCCATGCTGCGCACGGCACCCACGCTGCGCCAGGCGCGCCCGAGGCGCGCCGCCCGGGCCTGCTGCCCGAGGATCGGCAGTCGCAGCTCAAGCTGCTGATCGCGCGCGGCAAGGAGCAGGGGTATCTGACCTACGCCCAGGTCAACGATCACCTGCCGGCCGAGATCGTGGATCCGGAGCAGATCGAAGGGATCGTCAACACCATCAACGATATGGGCATTCCGGTGTACGAAAAGGCACCGGACAACGAATCGCTGCTGGCCAGCGAGCCGACCTCCCCGGCCGACGATGAGGCCATCGAGGAAGCTGCCGCGGCGCTCGCGGCACTGGATGCCGAGCTCGGCCGCACCACGGACCCGGTGCGTATGTACATGCGCGAGATGGGCACGGTGGAGCTGCTCACGCGCGAGGGCGAGATCCGCATCGCCAAGCGCATTGAGGAAGGCCTCGACGCGGTGCGCAGCGCACTGGCCAAGTATCCGGCGACTTTCGAGCACTTGCTCAAGACCTACGAGCTGGTGCGCGGCGGGCAGGCGCGCCTCATCGACATGGTGGTCGGCTTCATCGACCCCAATGCACCCGACGTGATCGCGCAGCCGCAGAACCCTACGCGCCCGGTGGAGCTGGAAGCCGATGCCCAGGACAAGGACGACGACGCCGAGGATGGCGACGAGTCCGAAGAGGAGACCGTCGACACCGGTCCGGATCCCGAGGAAGTCGCGCGTCGCATGGCGTCGCTGCAGAAGCTGCTGCAGCAGTCGCTCGCCTCGATTGCCAAGCACGGCGCCGAGGATCCGCGCACGCAGAAGCTGCGCAAGAAGCTCGCCGGCGAATTCATGGAGCTCAAGCTCTCACCGCGCATGTTCGATGCGCTGACCGATCAGCTGCGCGCACACGTCAACGACGTGCGCCAGGTCGAGAAGGAGATCATGGTGATGGCCGTGCGCGATGCAGGCATGCCGCGCAAGGACTTCATCGCGACCTTCCCGAAGAACGAGACCAGCGCGCGTTGGCTCGCCAAGCACATGAAGGCCGGCAAGAAGTACTCGAGCGTGCTGGTGCGGCTGAAGGAAGAGATCGAGAAGCGGCAGAAGAAACTCGAGCTGATCGAGCAGGCGCGTCACTTGTCGATCAGCGATATCAAGGACATCAACCGCGAAGTCTCCATCGGCGAGGCCAAGGCGCGCCGCGCGAAGAAGGAGATGGTCGAGGCCAACCTGCGCCTGGTCATCTCGATCGCCAAGAAGTACACC
>DATBPG010000067.1:0-6873 GCA_036561485.1 Steroidobacteraceae bacterium
CAGCACCTCGACGTCCCGTACGTCGTAAAACGGATCGCCCAGGTCGTGAATGCCCTGTAGATACAGGCCATCTTTGGTGACCGTGACCCCGGGGGTATTGGTCGCGTTGAACTGGTTGTTGCCGATGCCGCGAATGTTCGGGGCCGCGTACATGCCGTTGATGTTCGCCGATGTGAAGCTCGGGGTAGTGAGCTGCAGGTCGACGATTCGCGTCTGGTTCTCCGATTCGAGGGTGTTGCCCGAGACCGCTTCCATCGAGATCGGCGTCGTCTGAATATTGGTAGTGCGCCGCTCGGCCGTGACGACGACCTCCTCCAGTGCCCCGGCTGACTCTGCACTGCTATCGCCGTTTTGCGCCTGCACCGCATCCGTACCGGTCTGACCGCCCGCAGCTTGCGCCCAGGCGTTCGAAGGCGCTGTGAACGCGAACGACAGACCTGCCAACGCTGAAATGAGGATGCCCGATCTGGTGCCTTCTGCTCGAAACAGAATCTTCTTCCTTAGCACTGTTTTCTCCCCCTGGTGGTCGTTATGGCGAGCGACGCACGACAGCCCGGCGTTGCGCGCCGCAGGCATGCCCGAACCAATGAGCGTGAAAGCTCTCTCAGGCTGTGGCAATACCGTCACACTCTCGAGCGCAGCCTGGCGATTCCTCTCCCCTGCTGTGCGCGTACCCCAATCCTGTCGGGCCGCGCCTTACTTGTTATCAAGCTTCTATATAGCATCGGCCAAAGTGAAAGGCCAGCCCGATACCAAACAGGCAAAGTTGTTGTTTGGGCGCCTCAGCTGCGGTCCGCGCGCGGCGCCTAGCGCGGCGCCATGCGCAGCGCAGCGTCCAGACGGATGGCGGCCGCATTCAGATAGCCGTTGCGGCAGATCTCCAGCACCAGCGAGGCGAACTCCGCTGCGCGCCCCAACCGCGGTGGAAAAGGAATGGCAGCGGCCAGCCCCTCGCGCGTCGCCTCCGAGGCCCCGGCGAGCATCGCCGTGTCGAAGACACCGGGCAGGATGGCGTTCACGCGGATGCCCTCGGTGGCCAGATCGCGCGCCACTGGCACCGTCAGGGACAGTACACCGCCCTTGGAAGCTGCATAGGCAGCCTGGCCGATCTGGCCTTCGTGGGCGGCGACCGATGCGGTATTGACGATGACGCCGCGCTCCCCGTCCCTGTCCGGTGCGAGCGCGAGCATGCCAGCGGCCGCGTGCGTGAGGCAGCGGAAGCTGCCGGTGAGATTGACGGCGACGACACGCTCGAACAGGTCCATCGGGAAGCTGCGGATGGCACCGCTCTGCCGGTCGCGACCGGCCGTACGGGCCGCAGCCAGAATGCCTGCGCAGTTGACCAGGATGCGCTCCTGGCCGTGTGCGGCACGCGCTTGCGCGAAGCCTGCGGCGACGGATTGCTCGGAGCACACGTCCACGGGTACGAAGCAACCGCCGATTTCAGCCGCCAGCGCCAGCCCCTGCAGCTCGAGCAGGTCGAACACCGTGACCCGCACACCGGCGCCGGCCAGTGCGCGTGCCGTGGCGGCACCCAGACCCGAGGCGCCTCCGGTGACGACAGCGGCGACGGAAGCTTCCAGGCGCACGATGCCCGGAGCCGGCGTCTGCGCTCAGGCTGCGCCGCCGCGGCGCAGCCCCGCACGGGCGGCCGCCGGGGCATCCAGCGCCACGGGAGGCAGGGTGCTGAGCAGCGCCGCGAGCTTCTGCGCATCGAGGGGCTTGACCCAGTGTGAATCAAAGCCGGCCTCGCGCGAGCGGCGCCGATCCGATTCCTGCCCCCACCCCGTGACGGCCACCAGCACCATGGGCTGACCCCACGGCTCGGCGCGAATGCGCCGCGCGACCTCGTAGCCATCCATGCCCGGCATGCCGATGTCGAGCATGACCAGATCGGGCTGCTTCTCGGCCGCCAGCGCCAGGGCCTGCAGACCATCGGGGGCCTGATAGACCTCGTGGCCGATCAGCTGCAGCAGCCGGGCCAGACTCTCGAGTGCATCGCGGTTGTCGTCGACGACGAGGATGCGACGCTGCGGTCCGGCACCGACTGCGGCGGCAGCGGGCGCGAGCATCACGGGCAGCGATTCGGCTGACAGGCGCGGAAAGCGCACCGTGAACTCGCAGCCCTTGCCGAGCCCTTCGCTGCGCGCCTCGACGTCCCCGCCATGCAGCTCCACCAGACGTTTGACCAGCGCCAGGCCGATGCCCAGCCCCGTCTGCCCGCCCGGGTCGCCGCGCGAGGCCTGGGCGAACAGATTGAATACAGTCGGGATCAGGTCCGCTTCGATGCCGATGCCATTGTCGCGGATGCGGATCTGGATCTGCTCCCCTCGAACGCCGGCGGCGAGCTCGATGCGCCCCCCCGGCTTGGTGTACTTGACGGCATTGTTCAGGATGTTGCCGACGATCTGGATCAGCCGGGTCGGGTCCCCGTCGATGTACAGCGGCTCCTCGGCCACGTCGAGCACCAGCGCATGTCCCTGGCGAGACAGCGCCGGCTGCACCGTCTCCACCGCGCGCGCCACGACGTTTGCCAGCGCCACCGGCTCGCGCGCCAGATTGATCTTGCCGCGCGTGATGCGCGCCACGTCGAGCAGATCGTCGATGAGACGTGTCAGGTAGCCGAGCTGCCGCTCGATCATGTCGCGCGCCCAGCTGAGCTGCGCAAGCGGCAGCTGCGGATTGCGCATGAGCTGCACGGCATTGTGAATCGAGGCGAGCGGATTGCGCAGTTCGTGCGCGAGCATCGCCAGAAACTCATCCTTGTTGCGGTTGGCTTCGCTCAGCGCTGCGTTGAGTTTCTCCAGCTCGCGCGTCTTTTCCGCCTGCAGCGTCGAGTGCGCCTCGGCCAGCTGCACATTGGCCTGCGCCAGGCCGCGATTGAGCTTTTGCAGCTCCCGGCGCTGGCAGTAGAGCTCCACCAGCACTGCGACCTTGGTGCGCAGGATGGTCGGCACCACGGGGATGGCCACGTAGTCGACCGCGCCCAAGGTGTAGCCGCGCAGCCGGTCGAGCTCGCTGATGTGCACGCCGGTGATGAAGATGATCGGCGTCTTCTCGAAGCGCGGGTGCTGGTGAATCATGCTGGCGACTTCGAAGCCGTCCATGCCGGGCATGTTCACGTCCAGCAGCACTACGGCATATTCGTCCCCCATGAGCCGCTCGAGCGCGTCGGTGCCGGAGTGCGCAGTCACGAGGTTGTGACCGAGCTCACCGAGAATCGACTCGTAGGTCATCAGCCTGGCCGGCTGATCGTCCACGAGCAGAATGTTGACCTTTTCGCTGGTTGTCTCGCCGACGTTTGCGCTCATGCTCTTACCCGGCTGCTGCGCCGTTCGCGGCGCCGCGCGCCGCTAGCGGTGTAACCACATCCGCACCAGTGACAGCAGCTGCTCCGTATTCACGGGCTTGGCGACATAATCGGACGCCCCTGCTTCCAGACATTTTTCGCGATCTCCCTTCATCGCCTTGGCGGTGAGGGCGATGATCGGCAGCCGTCGGAATTGCGACTCCGAGCGGATGCGCCGTATGGTCTCATACCCGTCCATTTCCGGCATCATGATATCCATCAACACGAGAGCCAGGTCCGGGGTGCTCTCGATGATCCGGATCGCATCGCGCCCGTTGTGGGCGCTGATGACCTGCATGTTGTGGCGCTCGAGCAGGCTGTTGAGGGCGAAGATGTTGCGGATATCGTCATCCACCACCAGCACCTTGCGGTTCTTGAGCGCCTCATCGCTCTGATGCAGCCGCTCGATCATCAACTGCTTGGAGGCGGGCAGCTCCGCGACCACGCGGTGCAGGAACAGCGCCGTCTCATCCAGCAGCCGCTCGGGCGACTGCACGCCCTTGAGCACGACACTCTTGGCCTTGCGCTTGAGCGCGGCCTGCTCCGTGTCGGACAGCTCGCGACCGGTAAACACCACGATCGGCACCTCCTGCAGCCGCTCATCCTGCTGCATGCGGTCGAGCAGATCGAAGCCCGACATGTCCGGCAGCCGCAGGTCAAGCACGATGCAGTCGAAGTTGTGCTGCGCCAGGATCGACAGCGCGGCCTCCCCTGAGCCCACCGTGGTGATCTCGATGTCGTCGTGCCCGATCAGCTCGCGGATGCTCATCTGCTCGGCCGGATCGTCCTCGATGACCAGCAGCTGGCGCACCCGCGGCGCGATGAACTGTTTGATACGGTCGAACGCGGCCTCCAGCCCATCGGTGGTCAGGGGCTTGCGGATGAACGAGAACGCTCCACGCTCGAGCCCGTACTGGCGCTCCTCCTCCACCGTCAAAATCTGCACCGGCACGTGCCGGGTCGCCGGATCGCGCTTGAGCTCATTGAGCACGGTCCAGCCGAGCATGTCGGGCAGGAACACATCCAGGGTGATCGCCAGCGGCTTGTAACGGTGCGCCAGGTCCAGCGCCTCGGCGCCATTCTTGGCCACCAGACCACGAAAGCCGCGATCGCGCGCCAGATTCAGCAGCACACGCGCGTAGTGCGGATCGTCCTCCACGATCAGCAGCGCCGCCTCGTCCGGCTGCAGCTCGGCCCGATCGTCCACCAGCTCCTCGGCGCGTGCGACGCTGATGACGCGCGGCTGGTATGGCATCGTCGCGGCCACCTCCGCGACGACCGCCGCGGCGCCGCTTTGCTGCGCGGTGTAGGCGCTGCGCGCATAGGCCGGGCCCACGTACTGCGCCGGCAGATACAGCGTGAAGGTACTGCCGCTGCCCGGCGTGCTCATGAGGCGGATCTCACCGCCGAGCAGATGTGCCAGCTCGCGTGAGATCGCCAGTCCCAGTCCGGTACCGCCGTATTTTCGTGCCGTGCCGGCATCGGCCTGCTGGAAGGCCTCGAAGATGATGCGCTGTTTCTCCGCTGGGATGCCGATACCGGTATCGCTGACGGAGAACTCGATGACCCGAGGCGCCTGGCTGAGCACCGGATGACCCGGATTCCAGCCGCCGCTTGCGATGCCGACGTGCAGGCGCACGCCACCGCGTTCGGTGAACTTGAACGCATTGGAAAGCAGATTCTTCAGGATCTGCATCAGCCGCTTGTAGTCGGTCGTGATGGTGCGCCCGAGGTTCTGCTCGAACTGGCTCGCGAAGATGAGTTTGCGGCTCTCGGCCTCGTGACGGAAGTTGCGCTCCAGGGTCTCCTTGAGCTGCGTGAAGGGCAGCTCCTCGGACTCCACCGTGACCGTGCCGGATTCGATCTTGGACAGATCGAGAATATCGCTGATCAGGTTCAGCAGATCGGTGCCCGCTCCGTGCACGGTCTTGGCGAACTCGACCTGCCGCGGCGTGAGATTGCCGTCGGCGTTTTCCGCCAGCTGCTGGCCAAGGATGAGGATGCTGTTGAGCGGGGTGCGCAGCTCATGCGACATGTTGGCAAGGAACTCGGACTTGTAGCGCGAGGTCAGCGCCAGCTCCGCGGCCTTCTCTTCCAGGGCGCGGCGCGCAAGCTCGATTTCCTGGTTCTTGCGCTCCACCTCCGCATTCTGCTCGGCGAGCAGGCGTGCCTTGGTGGCGAGCTCCTCATTGGTCTGCTGCAGCTCCTTCTGCTGCATCTGCAGCTCCACCGCCAGCTGCTGGGACTGCTTCAGCAGCCCCTCGGTGCGCATCGTTGCCTCGATGGTGTTGAGCACCACGCCGATGCTGCCGGTGAGCTGCTCGAGAAAGGCCAGATGCGAGGCCGTGAACTCATTGATCGAGGCGAGCTCGATGACCGCGCGCACCTGCCCTTCGAACAGCGCCGGCAGCACGATGATATTGCGCGGTCGCGCTTCGATCAGCCCGGAGTGCACTGTGATCACATCGGCCGGGATGTCGGTGAGCAGGATGCGCTGGCGATCCTGCGCGCACTGGCCGACCAGGCCCTCGCCGATGCCATAGCGGCGCAGCTCGCCGGAAGTATTGGCGTCGGCGAAGCTTGCCAGCTGCGTCAGATGAGAATACCCGCTCCCGGCGCTCTCCATGACGTAGAGGATCGCCTGGTGGGCACCGACCAGCGGCGCAAGCTCCGAGAGCAGCATCTGACCGACGGTCACGAGGTCGCGCTGCCCCTGCATCATGCGGCTGAATTTGGCCAGATTGGTCTTCAGCCAGTCCTGCTCGGTGTTGCGATCGGTCGTGGCGCGCAGGTTCCCGATCATCGCGTTGATGTTGTCCTTGAGATCGGACACCTCGCCGCGCGTATCGACCTGGATCGAGCGCGTCAGATCACCCTTGGTCACGGCGGTGGCCACCTCGGCGATGGCGCGCACCTGCGTGGTGAGATTGGCAGCCAGCAGGTTCACGTTGGCCGTCAGGTCCTTCCAGGTGCCGGCCGCGCCGGGCACGTGGGCCTGGCCGCCGAGGCGCCCTTCCACGCCGACCTCGCGTGCCACCGAGGTCACCTGATCGGCGAAGATCGCCAGTGTGTCGGTCATGCTGTTGATGGTGTCGGCCAGCGCCGCGACCTCGCCCTTGGACTCCACCGTGAGTCGCTGGCGCAGGTCCCCGGTGGCCACAGCGGTCACCACCTTGACGATGCCGCGTACCTGGTTGGTCAGGTTGTTGGCCATCGTGTTGACGTTGTCGGTGAGATCCTTCCAGGTACCGGCGACGCCCGGCACGATGGCCTGGCCGCCGAGCTTGCCTTCGGTGCCCACCTCACGCGCCACGCGCGTCACCTCGGCCGCAAAGCCGTTGAGCTGATCGACCATGGTGTTGATGGTGTCTTTCAGTTCGGCGACCTCGCCCCGCGCCTCCACGGTGATCTTCTGGGACAGGTCGCCCTTGGCCACCGCGGTGGTGACCTGGGCGATGTTGCGCACCTGGCCGGTGAGATTCCCGGCCAGCTGGTTGACGTTGTCGGTGAGCGCCTTCCACGTG
>DATBPG010000068.1:0-9298 GCA_036561485.1 Steroidobacteraceae bacterium
CATGAACGCGGGTATCTCGGTGTCGCGCGTCGGTGGCGCGGCACAGACCGACATCATCAAGCGCCTGGGCGGCGGCATTCGCCTCGCGCTGGCGCAGTACCGCGAGCTTGCGGCGTTTGCTCAGTTCGCTTCGGACCTGGATGAGGCGACGCGCCGACAGCTCGAGCGCGGCCAGCGCGTCACCGAGGTCATGAAGCAGCGACAGTACGCACCCCTGTCCGTCGCGGAGATGGCGCTGTCGATCTATGCGGTCAACAACGGCTACATGGACAAGATCGATCGGCGCCGCATCGTGGAGTTCGAAGCGGCCCTGCAGGCTTTTGCGCGCTCGAGCCATCGCGCGGACCTGGACGCGATCAATGCTGAGCCGGTGCTGAAGAAGCACGAGGCGACCCTCAAGAAGATCGCCGACAACTTTGCCGCCACGGGCAGCTTCGCCTGAGACAGTCATGCCCGGCACCAAGGAAATCCGCACCAAGATCGCCAGCGTGAAGAGCACGCAGAAGATCACCAAGGCGCTCGAGATGGTCGCGGCCAGCAAGATCAGCCGCGCGCAGGAGCGCATGCGCCGTGCACGGCCCTACGCGACGATGGCGCGACGGCTGATCGGGCACCTGAAACAGGTGCACGCCGACTCGACGCATCCGTATCTGCTGGCGCGCGAGCCGCACGCGGTCGGCATCCTCGTGATCTCGACCGATCGCGGGCTGTGCGGTGCGCTCAATGCCAACGTCTTCAAGACGACGCTCTCGCTGGTACGCGAGTGGCAGCAGAAGGGCGCCAGCGTGAGCCTGGACATCGTCGGCAGCAAGGGGCTGACGTTCTTCCGTCGACTGGATCTGCCGATCGTGGCGAGCGTCACGGGACTCGGCGATCAGCCGCATCTGCGCGATCTCATCGGGCCGGTCAAGGTCATGCTCGATGCCTATCGCGAGGACAGGCTCGATCGCGTGTTCCTGGTGCACGCGCAGTTCGTCAACACCATGACGCAGCGCCCGCGCGTGCTGCAGCTGCTGCCGGTGCTGACGCAGGCCGACGGCGAGTCCGACAAGGACGCTGCGCTGCCGGCGCACTGGGACTACATCTATGAGCCCTCGGTCGATGAGCTGCTCGATGGGCTGCTGATGCGCTACATCGAGTCGCAGGTCTACCAGGGCGCGGTCGAGAGTGTCGCCTCGGAGATGGCGGCACGGATGGTGGCGATGAAGAGCGCCTCGGACAATGCGACCGATCTGATCGCCGAGCTGCAGCTGGTCTACAACAAGGCGCGGCAGGCCGGCATCACCAAGGAACTCGCCGAGATCGTCGGCGGCGCGGCAGCGGTTTAGCCGCAGAGGATGACACAGATGGCGAATACCAATACGGCGCAGGCGGAAGGCGCGAACGTCACGGGCAGGATCACGCAGATCATCGGCGCGGTGGTGGACGTGGAGTTCCCGCGCGGCGCGATCCCGGGCATCTATGATGCGCTCAAGCTGGTTGATCGCGACCTGACCCTCGAGGTGCAGCAGGAGCTCGGCGACGGCGTGGTGCGCACGATTGCCATGGGCATCACGGAAGGGTTGCAGCGTGGCCTCGAGGTGACGAACACGGGGCAGCCGATCTCGGTGCCGGTCGGCGAGGGTACGCTCGGGCGCATCATGGATGTGCTCGGTGCCCCGCAGGACAACCGGGGCGAGGTCAAGACGCGCGAGCGCTGGCCGATCCACCGGCCCGCACCTTCCTTCGAGGAGCAGGCCGGCGGGCAGGAGCTGCTGGTCACGGGCATCAAGGTCATCGATCTGCTGGTGCCGTTCTCCAAGGGCGGCAAGGTGGGTCTGTTCGGCGGCGCCGGCGTGGGCAAGACCGTCAACATGCTCGAGCTCATCAACAACATCGCCAAGCAGTACTCGGGTCTGTCGGTGTTCGCAGGTGTCGGAGAGCGCACCCGCGAGGGCAATGATTTCTACCACGAGATGATTGAGTCGCAGGTCATCGACGTGAACAACCTCGCGAACTCCAAGGTCGCAATGGTCTACGGCCAGATGAATGAGCCGCCGGGCAACCGCCTGCGCGTGGCGCTCACCGGGCTGACCATTGCCGAGTATTTCCGCGACGAGAAGCAGGCCAACGGCCGCGGTCGCGACATCCTGTTCTTCGTCGACAACATCTACCGCTACACCCTTGCGGGCACCGAAGTGTCGGCGCTGCTCGGGCGCATGCCCTCGGCGGTGGGTTACCAGCCGACGCTCGCCGAGGAGATGGGCGTGCTGCAGGAGCGCATCACTTCCACGCGCACCGGCTCGATCACTTCGATCCAGGCGGTGTACGTGCCGGCGGACGATCTGACCGACCCCTCGCCCGCCACGACGTTCGCGCACCTGGATGCCACCGTGGTGCTCGATCGACAGATCGCGGCGCTCGGCATCTATCCGGCGGTGAACCCGCTCGATTCGACCAGCCGCCAGCTCGACCCGCTCGTCGTGGGCGAGGAACATTACAATACGGCGCGCAGTGTGCAGGCCGTCCTGCAGCGCTACAAGGAGCTGCAGGACATCATCGCGATCCTCGGCATGGACGAGCTGTCCGAGGAGGACAAGCTCAGCGTGTACCGCGCGCGCAAGATCCAGCGCTTCCTGTCGCAGCCGTTCAACGTCGCCAAGGTGTTCACCGGACAGGACGGCAAGATCGTCGCGCTCAAGGATACGATCCGAGGCTTCAAGGGCATTCTCGGCGGCGAGTTCGATGCGCTGCCCGAGCAGGCGTTCTACATGGTCGGCACCATCGAAGAGGCGGTCGCGAAGGCCAAGACGCTGCAGTAGCAGCGTCGCAGCCCAGCGGCGCACAGCAGGTACGGGACATCCATGGACAGCACCATCCACGTCGACATCGTCAGCGCCGAGGGCGACATCTATGCCGGCCCCGCGAAGGTGGTGTACCTGCCGGCGCAGGAAGGCGAGATCGGTGTGTATCCGCGCCATGCACCGCTGCTGACCATGCTCAAGCCCGGCGAGGTGCGCGTCCAGGGCGCCGACGGCCAGGAGCATTCCTTTTACGTTGGCGGCGGGGCACTGGAAGTGCAGCCCAATCAGGTCACGGTGCTGGCCGACACCGCCGCGCGTGCGCGGGATCTGGACGAGCAGGCGGCGCTGGCGGCCCGCCAGCGTGCGCAGGATGCCCTGGCCAATCATCTGGATAAGATCTCCTATGCCGAAGCGCAGGCCGAGCTGGCGCGTGCCATCGCCCAGCTCAAACTCATCGAGAAGCTGCGTCGCGTAAGAAGCTGAGCGGCCCTGCGGCTCACGGTTCGTGAGCCGTGCCAGCGCGTTAAGTGCAACTTCACGTACGCTGAGCAGTTCGAAAGGCGCTCCCCGCTGCAGCTGTCAGGCTTGCCACAGGCAATGACGCCGCTGCTGCTCGAAGGGGAGTACTGCCATGAACTCATCACGTTGGTCGCTTCAGGTACTGGCGGGCTGCCTGCTGGCAGGCTCGCTGGCCCACTTTTCGCTCGCGCAGGCCGACTCCGTGCCAGAAGTGCCCACTGCGCAGGTCCGATTCCATGATCTGAACCTGAGCAGCGCGCGGGGTGTACAGAGGCTGTACGCTCGCATCGGCGTTGCCGCCGCCGAAGTATGTGCGCCGGTCGAGCCGGCCGGCAGCCTGATCCACTCCGCGGCCTTTCGACTCTGCGTGGGTCACGCCATCGCCACTGCGGTGCGCCGCGTGGATAGCCCGCGGCTCACGGCGTACTATGAGCGCCTGCAGGGGCGGGTGATGGCCTCCACCCGACTACCCGTCCCGGCTGGGGAGTAGGAGAGGGCTCGATCGCCACGAAGACACCGCCGCCGCGCCGGCGCGTTGCCAGAAGATCCGACAGCTCCACGAAGATGATCCGCAGACTGCCGCTGGGCAGTCTGCGCGTCTTTGTGTCGGTCGCCGAGCGCCTGAACTTCACGCGCGCGGCCGAAGCCCTCGGCGTCACCGCGAGCGCCGCAAGCCTGCAGATCCGTGTGCTCGAGGAATATCTGGGGCGCTCGCTGCTTCGGCGCGATGGCCGCCATGTACGTCTCACCGAGGAAGGAGCAGCCCTGCTGCCGCGGGTGCGACGGGCACTCGAGGATCTGGAAGCCGCGATCGACGATGCACGCGGGGATCGCGGCAGCGGCATCCTGCGTGTCTCGATGCTCGCATCCTTTCTGCAGCAATGGCTGCTGCCGCGCATGCCACGCTTCCAGGCTGCACATCCTGCCGTCAAGCTTTATGTCCACACCTCGATCGACCTGGTGGATTTCGTGCACAGTGACCACCAGGTCGCGATCCGGATGGGGCGCGAGCCGCGCTGGCCGGGCGTCGAGTCGGAAAAGCTGCTCGAAGAGTGGCTCGTGCCCGTGTGTGCGCCGTCGTTGTTGCGCAAGCACGGTCCCATCGACAACTGGCGGGATCTGCAGCGTTATCCGCTGCTGCACAGCGAATCGGAGCCCTGGAGCCTCTGGCGCGCACGCGATGCCGAGGAACAGGGTCACGCGGACCCCAAGGCTCAGTTCGATGATTCCACGGTAATCGTTCGGCTCGCGGCGCGCGGCGAGGGCCTGGCGCTGGCGCGCTGGAGTCTGGTGGCGGATGAGGTTGGCGAGGGCACCCTGGCCCTCGCTTGTCGCACACCCGTCCCCTACGGCTATTCGTACTGGTTCGTCTACCCCCGGCGTGCACGCTCGCTGGCGAGCGTCACGGCGTTCAAGGCATGGATGTTCGCCGAGGCTGCGCGGTTTCCTGAGCCCACGTAGAACCTCGTGATCTCACCCGCGATATTATGGTGAGCTACCCGCCGGCGGACTTCGGCGGGACGATAGCCGCCGGGCTGCTACAATTCCCCCGATGGCAGATGTGAGGACCATGGCGCGCAAGAAGAAGCGCGCAACCGCACGCTCGGGCGCGAAGCTACGCCGCCGCGCTGCCTCCAACGCCAGCAGCGTAGCGTCCACGGCCGCCGGCCCTCCCTTGTCGATCGTCATCCTCGCCGCCGGGCAGGGCAAGCGCATGCGCTCGACGCTGCCCAAGGTCCTGCAGCCACTGGCGGGGCAGCCGCTGCTCGCGCATGTGCTCACCCTCGCGCGCAGTCTTGGACCGCAGTCCATCCACGTCGTCTATGGCCACGGCGGCGAGCGCGTGCGCGCCCACTTCGCTGAGTGGACCGGCGATCTGCACTGGGTCGAGCAGGCCGAGCAACTGGGCACCGGCCACGCCCTGGCGCAGGCGATGCCCGCCATCAGCGATGAGCAGCAGCTGCTCGTGCTGTATGGCGATGTGCCGCTGCTGCGTGCCGAGACGCTCGAGCAGCTGCGCCGTCTGGCAGGCCGGGGCCTGGCATTGCTGACGGCCACGCCCGCGAACCCGGACGGTTACGGTCGCATCGTGCGCGATGCGCACGGCCGGATCGTGCGCATCGTCGAGCAGCGCGATGCGCGAGCCTCGGAACGCCGCATTCGTGAGATCAATACTGGTGTGCTCGTGGCAAGCGCCGGTGCCCTCAGGCGCTGGCTCGCGGCACTCAAGCCGCGCAACGCACAAGGCGAGTTCTACCTGACGGATATCGTAGCGATGGCGGTGCGCGAGCGCGTACCCGTGCAGCCGCTGGCTGCCAGCGACGCCGCCGAGGCCCTCGGCATCAACGACAAGACGCAGTTGGCCGAGGCCGAAGCGCACCATCGTCAGCGCCGTGCAGGCGAGCTGCTCCAGCGCGGCGTCACCATCATCGATCCCTCTCGCATCGATGTGCGGGGAGTGGTCGAGGTTGGCACTGATGTCGTGCTCGACGTGAACGTGGTGCTCGAGGGCCCGGTGCGCCTGGGCAATGGCGTGCAGGTCGGGCCGCACTGCGTGGTCAGCCGCGCGGACATCGGCGATGGCAGCGTGCTCAACGCGCACTGCGTGGTGCAGGATGCGGTCATCGGTGCGGGCTGCCGGGTCGGTCCCTTCGCGCGCGTGCGCCCCGGCACGCAGCTGGCGAGCGGAGTCCACGTCGGCAATTTCGTCGAGATCAAGAACAGCCGCATCGGCGCGGGCAGCAAGGTCAATCATCTGAGCTACGTGGGTGATGCCGAGGTCGGCAGTGACGTCAACGTGGGTGCCGGAACCATCACCTGCAACTATGACGGCGCAAACAAATCCGCGACACGCATCGGCGATCGTGCCTTCATCGGCTCCGGATCGATGCTGGTGGCGCCGGTGAGCATCGGCGCCGAGGCGACCGTGGGTGCCGGCTCCACGATCACGGCGGATGCGCCGGCGGGGAAGCTGACGCTCGCGCGCTCGCGCCAGGTCACGATCGCCGAGTGGCAGCGGCCGCGGCGCAAAGGCACGCGGGGCTGACATGTGCGGCATCGTCGGAGCCGTCGCCGAACACGACGACATCGTCCCGGTTCTGATCGAGGGCCTCAGGCGCCTGGAATATCGCGGCTACGACTCTGCGGGCCTTGCGGTACTCGATGACGGGCAGCGGCTGCAGCGTCGACGCACCGTGGGCAAGGTCAGCGCACTGGAGCAGGCGCTGCGCGCGGCACCGCTGGCCGGGCGCACGGGCCTCGCGCACACACGCTGGGCGACGCACGGAGCCCCGAGCGAGCGCAATGCGCACCCGCACGTCTCGGGCGAGGGGCTCGCCATCGTGCACAACGGCATCATCGAGAACCATGCGCCGCTGCGCGTGGAGCTGCAGCGCGCGGGCTACGAGTTTCGCTCCGATACGGACTCGGAGGTCATTGCGCATCGCGTGCACTCGCACCTGGCGCGCGGCGAGGATCTGCTCGCGGCGACCCGTGCCGCCGTGGCCGAGCTCGAAGGCGCCTATGCGCTGGCCGTCGTCAGTGCGGCCGATCCTCAGCGCCTGATCGTCGCGCGCGTGGGCTGCCCGGTGGTGCTCGGGCTCGCTGCAGGCGCCAATTTCGTGGCTTCCGATATCTCGGCGCTGCTGCCGGTCACGCGGCGCTTCGTGTTTCTCGAGGAGGGAGATGTCGCGGAGATCACGCCAGGACAGGTGCGCATCTTCGATCGCGACGGCCAACCGGTGCAGCGACGCGTGCAGGAGAGTGCGCTCTCGGCCGATGCGGCCGAGAAGGGACCGTATCCGCATTACATGCTCAAGGAAATTCATGAGCAGCCGCGCGCCGTCGCCGAGACGCTGCAGGAGCGCGTCGCCAATGGCCGGCTGCTCGAAGCGGCCTTTGGACCTGACGCGCCGGCGATCTTCGAGCGCGTGCGCGCGGTTCACATCGTGGCCTGCGGCACCAGCTACCACGCCGGTCAGGTCGCGAGCTACCTCATCGAGCAGCTTTGCCGCCTGCCCTGCCGCGCCGAGATAGCCAGTGAATATCGCTATCGGCGGCCGGTCATACCCGCGGATGCGCTGTTCGTGGCCATCTCGCAGTCCGGCGAGACCGCCGACACTCTCGCGGCGCTGCGCATGGCGCGCCACAGCGGCTATCTGGCGACGCTCGCCATCTGCAATGCGCCGGAGAGCTCGGTGGTGCGCGAAGCGCAGCTGGTGCTGTTGACGCGTGCCGGCCCGGAGATTGGCGTGGCCTCGACGAAGGCCTTCACCACGCAGCTCACGGCGCTGGCACTGCTGGCAGTGGCGCTCGCACGCCACGCGCAGGGCGCGAGCGCAGCCGTCGGGCGCGATGGCGCTCCCCTGCCTGCCAGCGGCCGTGCCAGCGGCAGCGCGCATGAGCAGGAGCTCGTGCAGCGGCTCGTCGAGTTGCCGGCGCTCATCGAGCGCAGCCTCGAGCTGGACGAGCAGATCAAGCAGCTGGCGCCGCGCTTCGCAGACAAGCGCCACGCGCTGTTCCTCGGGCGCGGCGCGATGCACGCGATCGCCATGGAGGGGGCGCTGAAGCTCAAGGAGATCTCCTATATCCACGCCGAGGCCTATGCCGCCGGCGAGCTCAAGCACGGCCCCCTGGCGCTCATCGATGCGGATATGCCCGTCGTGGCGGTCGCGCCGAGCAACGAGCTGCTCGAGAAGGTGAAGTCCAACCTCATGGAGGTGCGAGCTCGGGGCGGGGAGATGTATGTGTTCGCCGATCCGGACTCCGGCATCGAATCGAGCGAGGGCGTGCACGTCATTCACATGCCGCGGCACCTGACCGACCTGCAGGCCGCCATCGTCTATGCGGTGCCGCTGCAGCTGCTGGCCTACCACGTCGCGGTGCTGCGCGGCACCGACGTAGATCAACCGAGGAACCTCGCCAAGAGCGTGACGGTGGAGTGAAACACCCGCTGCTGCTCGCGGGCGCTGTCGCAAAGCCACCGGCGCGGCGCACGCGACCCATCCGTTGAGACTGACGCGACCGGCGGTTGCCCGGTTGATAATCTGCGGACCCGAGCCATTCAGGACCGGCGATCCTTCAACTTCCTCTTCGGATCAACGGACTTGGAGCTGTAGGACCAGTCTTACTTTCCCGCCGCAACGGACTCTCTAAAATCTCTGGACTACTGCGCTGCGGCCTCCAACCCATCCCTCGGAAATATATCCATGGATAGCTCTTTTGAACCCCTTAGCGCGGCGGCGGCCCGCCTCGAAACCGAGCCAACCCGTACGCGATTTCCCGCTGATCATTTTGCCCAGTTTTATATCCAGCATGAGACGCTGATCGATTCCGTTGCCACGTACGTGGTCGAAGGCATTGAGAAGGGCGCCGGTGCGATAGTGATCGCGACGCAGACGCACCAGACGGCACTTCAGGCGCGCTGGACGAGCTCGCATTTTGACTTTGACGACGCGTCTGACCGCGGCCAGCTCCTTCTGCTCGATGCCGCGGAAACGCTGGCGGAGTTTATGGTGCAGGGCGCTCCGGACAGTGACCGTTTCCACAGGAGTGTCGGCCAAATCGTGGCCCGAGTCTCAGAGCAATATCCGCGGGTCGTCGCGTTCGGTGAGATGGTCAGCGTTCTGTGGGCACAAGGCAATGCGGCGGCCGCCGTTACTCTTGAAGAGCTCTGGAATGAACTCTCTCGTCGGTATCCGCTCACTCTTTTCTGTGGCTATGCGCTGAGCGACTGCATCGACGAGAAGGCTGATCAGGCTTTCGAGCAGGTGTGCTGCGCCCATAGTCACGTTATCCTGGCCGAAAGCTATCATCCCGCTTCCAACCAGGAACATCGGCGCCAAATCGCCCAGTTGCAGCGCAAAGCTCTAGCATTGGAATTGCGCCTGGCGCGAGACAACGAACTGCGGCACTCGTTGGCGCAATTGGCGGCGATCGTCGAGAGCTCCGACGACGCCATTGTTGCCGTGACCCTCGATGGCACCATTCAATCCTGG
>DATBPG010000069.1:0-9718 GCA_036561485.1 Steroidobacteraceae bacterium
CCCGTCATTTTGGCCACGAATATCTGCGATCGCACACACGGTGGATGAGGGGCGTTATTGCCTAAATGGTGCCCAAATGGGCATCTCAGCACCCGGTCAGCCCCCAGCAGCCAGGCCCGCTCGCTGGCCGCATCCGGCAGGCGCGCTGCTGCTCTGTGCCCTGGCCGCCTTGGGCGGCTGCTCAGGAGACGATTCCAACCCCTTCAGCGCCTTTGCCAATCTGTCCAGCAGCGCATCCGTTCAGGACTATTCGCTCGCTGCCACGATCAATGGACTGATCTCCTCAGGCCTCGTGCTTACGGTCAATGCCCAGGCCGTGAGCGTCCGTCCGGGGATGAGCACCGCGGTACTGGCGAGCTCGCTGCCGGCGGGCGCCGGCTACTCGGTGACGGTTCAGGCTCAACCCAGCGGTGAGACCTGTGCCGTCAGCGGCGGCACCGGCACCATCCAGTCGGCGGACGTCACCAGCGTCGCCGTGAGCTGTACCTCCAAAAGCTACACCGTCGGTGGAGCCATCACCGGACTGACTGCCCCTGGGCTGGTACTGCTCGACAACGGCGGGGATGCGCTCAGTCCGAGCGCCGACGCCGCGCAGTTCACCATGCCCACCGCCGTCGCGTATGGGGCGTCGTACGCCATCAGCGTTCAGACAGCCCCGGCGGGCCTCGTCTGCTCCGTGAGCAATGGCAGCGCCACCATGGGGGCGGCCGATGTCACGGGCATCACGGTGGGCTGCGTGCCCAACTTTACCCTGCTGTATTCGTTTGCCGGGGGGGCCGGCGACGGCGTGAATCCCTACCATACGTTGATTCAGGCCAGCGACGGCAAGTTCTACGGCACGACCTTCACGGGCGGTGCTCACAACGGCGGCATCATCTACGAGGTGAGTCCGAACGGAGCCGAGAGCCTGTTCTACTCGTTTACCGCGACACCCTTCGCGGTGCTCATTCAGGGCAGTGACGGCAACCTCTATGGCACGACCGCGGGTGGGGGCACGTACGGGCGAGGTACGGTGTTCTCCGTGACGCCCAGCGGCACCGAGACGACGCTGTTCTCCTTCCCCAGGGGCAGCAGCAATCCCTACACCGGTGTGATTGAAGGCAGAGATGGCAACTTCTACGGTACGACTGGCGCCGGGAGCACGACCGATCAGGGCACGGTTTTCGAGCTGACGCCAGCTGGGACCGAGACCATCCTGCACACTTTCCCCAAGACCGGTAGCGACGGCCAGCAGCCGTACGCCGGTGTCATTGAGGGCAGCGACGGTAACTTCTATGGCACCACGTATTTTGGCGGCAGCAATGGATCCGGCACGGTCTTCGAGGTCACGCCGGGCGGCGTCGAAACGGTGCTGTACTCGTTTGCCAGCGGCAGCGATGCGGCCAATCCCTACTCGGGTGTGATCCAGGGCAGCGATGGCAACTTTTACGGCGCCACCTACAGCGGTGGTGCTCATGGATTCGGCGCCGTCTACAAACTCACCCCGGGCGGCACCGAAACAGTGCTCTACTCCTTCGCCGGCGGAACCACGGATGGCGCCAATCCCGAGGCAGGGGTGATTCAGGGCAGCGATGGCAACTTCTATGGAGCTACCTACGCGGGCGGACCGGACGGCGTCGGCACGGTGTTCGAACTGACCCCGAGCGGTACTGAGACCATCCTGCACGGCTTTGCCGGCGGCAGCGGCGATGGTGCCAATCCCAGCGCCACTCTGGTGCAGGCCAGTGATGGAACGCTCTACGGTTCCACCTACGCGGGCGGCGCCGACGGCCACGGGATCTTCTACAAGGTCGCGCTGCAGTCAGCACAGCCGTGAGCCCAGCGGCCCTGAATCGGGCACTAGCGCGATCGCAGTGGTGCTGTCTTTCCGTCAGCGCTCGCCGAGGCGACGCGGATCGAGTGCTCGGGGTGCGGAACGTTCAGTGGCGTCACGCGTACCCGGGCGAGGCCGGCACGGCGCGTGATGCCGATGCTGCGGGCCGTCGCGGGCGACAGATCGACAATCCTGCCGCTGACGTAGGGTCCCCGATCCTCGATCCTGACCAATGCACTGCGGTGAGTGGACAGGTTGGTGACTCTGGCGAGCGTGCCCAGCGGCAAGGTGCGGCTGGCAGCATTGCGGCCATGGGGGTCCATGCGGCCGCCATCGGCCATTTTGCGGCCGGAAAAATAGCTCGCGTAATAGGAAGCAACGCCAATGCGCGGGCGACCGCTGCGATCGATCCTCAGCGCAGCTCCAGGCGAGAGACGCCGTCCGTGCAGCGCCTGCACGGGCGACGCCGGCACGGACGAGGCAGGCACGGGTGACGCCGGCGCGGCGGCCTGTTGCGCGCTGCCGGGCTGTTCCCAGGTGCTCGATGCGCTGCCCTGCGGCGTGACGGGGGCCTCTGCGAGGCCTATTGCCAGCAGATTCACCAGCACGGCCACAGCCAAGGGGTGCGCGGTAGGGCAAGAGTTGTGCTCCATTGCCGAGAATTTCAGCGCTTTGGAGCACTACGATCTGTAGGCCGCCGGGAGCGGCGGGCGCGCTTGGGCATGGCAGCTGCTGCCAGCGGTTGCGCACGGCGGTTGCCAGTGTTCAGGACGGGACCGACTCAGCCATCAGGAAGATGTGTGCGATGACGCAGCGCTTTCCCTCCAGGATCGACGATCAGTTTGCGCTGACGGGCGTCGCAGTGCCTTTATCGCTGGCGCTGGTGTTGCTCGCCAACGGTGTGCTGTACGGGGCGCCCCCCTTGTGGGTGGCGCTGCCGCTGCTGATCACCATCGGCGTAGTCGTGTGGTTGCTCACCACGACTTCGTATGCCTTCGAGGGTCCCGTGCTGCTCGTGCGCTGCGGGCCTTTGCGATGGCGCGTGCCGCTCGAGCAGATCTTCTCCGTACGTGAGATCGAGAGCGCGCGATCGGCGCCGGCCATGTCGATGGACCGTCTCGAGATCCGCTTTGCAGACGATGATCTCATGCTCATCTCGCCGCGGGACAAGGCTGCATTCCTGCGCGAGCTGCACCGTCAGGCGCCCCAGCTTGCCAACCACGGCCGCTCTGCGCATTCGGCCATTTGACATAGCGCCGATGCTGGCATCGTTGTGAGGCACATCGCTTTGTAAGGTAGACGGCTGCGCTATGGTGCGCGTCGGTCAACGCCTGGCAGGAGCCATTCATGGGCGTACTCATCGCGATCCTTGCCGTCATGCTACTGACGGCCGTTTACTTTGTTTCGCTCTACAACGGTCTCGTGCGGCTGCGCGAGGCGGTGAAGCAGGCGTGGTCGAACATTGGTGTGCTTCTGAAGCAGCGCCATGACGAGATCCCGAAGCTGGTGGAGACCTGCCGGCAATACATGACCTACGAGCAGGAAACTCTCGAGCGCGTGCTGCACGCTCGTGCCGCCGTCGCCCAGGCCGAGAGCACGGGCAACATGCGCGATCTGGCCAGCGCCGAGAGCGGCCTGCGCAGCGGGCTCGGTCGACTCTATGCAGTCGCCGAACAGTATCCGAGCCTCAAGGCGAACGAGAGCTTTCTGCAGCTGCAGGCGCGCATCACGGGTCTGGAGGAGCAGATCGCCGACCGCCGCGAGCTCTACAACGCCTCGGTGAATCTCTACAACGCCCGCCAGGCGATCTTCCCGGACTCCATCGTTGCCGGCTGTGGGGACTTCCACCCTGCGCATCTGCTGGAGTTCTCTGCCGAGGACCAGCAGGATCCGCCGGTCAAGGCATTGTTCGGCACCTGACCGGCCGGTTTTCGCGTGACGCCCGATCCGACACTGGCAATCTGGTCGTTCGGTGGCGCCGTCGTGGCGGCGGGTGCCGGCGTGCTGCAATGGCGACGTGCGCGTGCCTTCGAGGACACGCCCACTTCCAAGGTGCGTTCGGCCGCGCAGGGCTACGTCGAGCTCAGCGGCCACGCGCGCGCGCTGCCGGGTGCTCCGATCATCTCGCCGCTGTCTCACCGGCAATGCTGCTGGTTCCAGTATCGGGTGCAGGAACGCACCGCTTCCAGACGCGAGGGCTGGCGCACCGTCGATGAAGGCACCAGTGATGCGATCTTCGCGCTCGATGACGATACCGGCCGCGTGGTGATCGATCCCGCCGGCGCCGGTGTGGCGGCGGTGCCGTGTACGGTCTGGTACGGCAACGATGAGGACGTGCCGCCCCCGGCGCTGCGCTCCTGGATGTCGGGCCTGGGCGCGCGTTACCGCTACAACGAGCGAGTCATTCTGGATGGCCAGCCACTCTCGGCCGTCGGACTGTTTCAGACACGGCGCGCCGGCGACGATCCGCTGTCGATGGACGCGGAGATGGCCGACCTGCTGCACAGCTGGAAACAGGACCCCCGCCGCATGGCCCAGTTCGACCTCAATCATGATGGCAGCATCTCGGCCGAGGAGTGGGAACAGGCGCGTGCGGCCGCGCGCGCCGCGATTCTGGCGCAGCACCGTGAACAGGCGCAGCAACCAGGCATCAGCATGCTGGTGCGTCCGGGCGATCAACGCCCGTTTCTGTTTGGCCCCGGCAGTGTGCGCGCCCTCTCGCAGCGCTACCGGCTCAACGCGGCGCTGCTGTCGACGGCTGCCCTCATCTGCCTGTTCGTCGGCAGCCGCTCGATCTGAATCAGCCTATCGGCGCGGGCCTGCGTCGGCTGCGATCGGCGCGCCGACATAGCGCGCGCGCGGACGGATGAGCGCGCCGGAGAGCCGCTGTTCGAGCGCGTGGGCAATCCAGCCAACCCCGCGCGCCAGGGCGAACAGAATGAACGGCGCATCCGCGGGCAGTCCCATCGCGGCCGCCAGCGCACAGAGGGCAAAATCCACATTCGGAGCTTCCCCGAGCAAACGCTCCGCCGCCTCGCGCAACGACTCGTACACCGGCGGCAGCGTCAGCCGCTGCAGCAGCGCTGTCGCACGCACGTCCCCGTCCGGGTAAAGCGGATGACCGAAGGCCGGCAGTGGCCGCCCCTGCGCCAGCGCCGCAAGGATGGCGCGCTCGGCGCCCGCCCCCTGCACCTCCCCGATCAACGCCTGAAGCGCTGCAGCAGAGCCGCCGTGCATCGGGCCGCTCAGGGTTGCAAAGCCGGCCAGCACGCTCGCCGAGAGTGCCGCGCCGGTCGAGGCGGCCACGCGGGTGGCGAAGGTCGAGGCATTGAGCTCGTGATCGGCCAACAGCACCAGCGCGCGGCGAATGGCCTCGGCGGCAGCCGGCTGCCTCCACGCCTGCGCGAGGCGCACGTGCAGGGGCGAGCCCGCGGGAACGGCACGCGGCGCGCGCGCGGCGAGGCGGGCCTGGCCGGCGATGGCGTGCAGCATGGCCTGCGACAAATCCTGGTAGAGCGTGACGGCCTCGGCGCGTAGCGCGGTGGCGGCGCGGCCGTACATCGGTGCGTCGTGCCCGGCGCGCCTGGCCAATTCTCGATAGGCGGCCTGCAGCGCTCCACCGGGACCGGATGCGACGCGCGGGTGCGCCCCGCGGCCGCGGGAATCGGCGCGTCCACCGCGCCTGGCGGGTAACTCCCAGAGCAGCGCCGCCACCTGCTCCAGATCGGCGCGCTCGGCGAGTCGCACGGCATCCTGGCCGCGATACCAGAGGCGCCCGTGCGAAACCGTTGAGATCGCCGAGGGCAGGATGGGATCGCCCCAGGCGATGGTGTCGGCAGCCACACGCTCGCGCCGCGGCTGACCGCGACGCCGCTGCGCCCAGCGGCGCACGTCCTCGCCGTGATAGAGACTGCGTCGCGGCTGCTCGGGGTCGGGTCTGGCGCGGATGCGTCCACGGCTGACGTTGGCGTACAAGGTCTGCGCTCGTACCTGCAGCAGCGCCAGGGCGGCCGGCGCGTCCAACCACTGTCCGCGACTCATGTTGATTATATTGATCAAGATTGACGTCAACCTCAAGGCGCCTAAGCTCTGGGGTGGAGGTCGAGCTCATGAGTACCAACGCGCAGCGGGATGGAAACGCGGGCCTGGATGGAGTGGTGGTCGCCGACACGTTGCTGTCGCTGGTCGATGGTGAGGCGGGACGGCTGGTCATACGCGGCTTTGCGCTCGAAGAGCTCGCAGGGACATGCAGCTACGAGCGGGCCTTGCAGATACTGCTGGCGGGGTTCCTCAGCGACCAGGTGCTCGCCGGGATGCCAGCGCAGCTCGGCGCCGCGCGCTCGCAGGTGTTCCGCCGCCTGCAGGCACTGCACGCGGATGAGACGCTGCGTTCCCTGTCACCGATCGAGGCGCTGCGCGCGCTGCTGGCGCGCCTGCCGGACGGTGACGATGATGCGACGGCGATGCGGCTGATCGCCGCGCCCGCGGTGTTCACCGCGGCGATCGCGCGTGCCCGTCGTGGGCAGGCGCCCATTGCGCCCGAGGCGACGCTGGGACACGCAGCCGATCTGCTGCGCATGCTGCGCGGTGAGGACGCCGACGCATGCGAAGCCGCGGCACTCGAGACGTACCTCGTGACCGTACTGGACCATGGGCTCAATGCTTCGACATTTGCGGCGCGCGTGGTGGCCTCGACCCGCGCCGGCCTGACCTCGGCCGTGATCGCCGCGCTGTCGGCGCTGAAGGGCCCGTTGCACGGAGGTGCGCCCGGACCGGTCCTGGACATGCTGGACGCGATCGGCGCTCCTGAGCACGCAGGCGCCTGGATTGAGGAGCAGCTGGTCGCTGGTGCGCGGCTGATGGGCTTCGGCCACCGGATCTATCGCGTGCGCGATCCGCGCGCCGACGCGCTGCGCGCGGCGTTGCGGTCGCTCGCAAGCGCCGGCAGCCGGGCGCGGACCGAGCGCACGCAGGCGCGGCTGAAGCTCGCCGAGGCCGTTGAGCACAGCGCGCTCGAGGCGCTGCGGCGGCTCAAACCGCAGCGCACGCTGCAGACCAATGTGGAGTTTTACACGGCCGTCTTGCTGGAGGCGTTGGGGTTCGCGCGCGACAGCTTCACCGGTGTGTTTGCCGCCGGAAGGGTCGGAGGCTGGATTGCGCACGCGCGCGAGCAGCTACGAACGGGCCGCCTCATCCGCCCGCAGTCGCGCTATATCGGGCCGTCACCCACACCACGGCAGACAGCCTGATCGCTCCTGCCCACGCTGTCGCAGTCAGGCGCTACAATCGCCGGCCACTGAGCGGTGCTGCGCCGCTTGCAGCACCGGGGTGACCCTCACAGCATGGCCAGTCGAACCCGGGCGCGCCGCGCCCCCTCAACCCGTGTGCCAACGCGTTCCCGGTCGGTTTCCCGGCGCGGCAAACTCGCGCCGCGCGCACAGGATCGGGGTCTGGCTGCCGCGGAAGTCGTCATGGGGCTCGACAGTGTCGAGCTCGCCGAGCTCGCAGGGTTCGTTCGCCAGGCCGGTGGTGCGCCGATCGGCGCCTATCACGAGCCCTTGGGAGGCCGTCCATTGCTGCTCGCTTGCCTGCCGATCGCTGCCGTGCAGCCCACGCCCTTTCAGCGCGATCTGTCGCCGACGCATACCAAACGGCTGGCCCAGAAAATTGACGAGGCGGCGGCGTTTCTCGATCCGCTGATCGTCGTGCGCGGACAGCAGGGCGGCTTCTGGACGCCCAACGGCCGGCATCGCCTGGCCGCGGCCAAAGTGCTGGGCCTGCGCCAGGTGACGGCGCTGATCTCGCCCGATGAGACCCTCGCCTACCGCATCCTCGCACTCAACACCGAGAAGGCGCACAACCTGCGCGATCGCAGTCTCGAGGCGATTCGCATGGCGCGCAGCCTGGCGAAGCGTCAGGGGCAGGCGCGCGAGGTCCAGTTCGCGGCGCAGTTCGAATCTGCCGAGCTGCTGACGCTCGGCATCGTCTATGAGCACGCGGCACGTTTTGCCGGCGGTGCCTATGGTGCTTTCCTGAAGAAGGTTGATCGTTTCAGCGAGCGCACGCTGGTGGCCAGCCTGCGCGAACGGGAGGGATTTGCGGCAAGACTGCGCGATATCGATGTACGCGTCAGCAAACTCGTGGGCTCGTTGCAGGCGCGCGGTTTCAAGTCTCCGTATCTGCGCAACTACGTTGTTGCGCGCATCAATCCCGTGCGTTTTCACAAGGCCAAAAAGGGCGCCACCGCCCCGCCGATGCCGTTGTCGCAGGCGCTGACGCGCATGACCGCGGCCGTGCGAAATTTCAGTGTCGAGTCGGTGTCAAAAGCCGATCTGGCTTGGGTGGCCGCCGGCGCGGAAGCGCAGGCGGACTGAGCAGCGCCGAGGCATACAGGCCAATCTGATCGCCCAGAACGGTCTGCCGCCTGGCGCGCGAAAGGTCCAGAAAGCTGACGTGCCAATCGGGGGCCAGATCATGGACAGACGCGAACTTTCTCGCTGTCGAGGTGTCGGTCCTCTTGGTAGAGCACGCTATCACGTTGCGCTGCAGAGGAAGAAGACATGGTCGATGCGACCGTCCGGCTGCGCATTCTGCACATCTGTTACGACGAGGAACCGCTGCTGGTGCGTGCGAAGCTACTGCGTACGCATGGCTATTCAGTTCAGTCGGTCTTCGGTAATGAGGCCGCGAAGGTCCTGCTCGGATCGACCACACCGTACGATCTTTTCATTGTCGGCCATGCGGCGCCGAAAGCGATTCGGCTGGAGATGGCGCACTGGCTGCGCGCAAATTATCCGAAAATAAAGATCGTCGCCCTCAACCCGCCCCAGTGTGAGCGCCTCGACGATTTGCGCTACAACGCCCCGTACGACGAACCCAATGTGTGGCTGCCTGTGGTAGAGGCTGCAGTGGGTGGACAGTCATGAACTGTCGGACAGCCGTTTGTGGGAAGCGCCCCGATATGTTCCGACGCAGCCTCCGTATTTGAACACGGCAACTTCAACACAAAGACGCTTCCATAGGCGGAGGAACTCTCCACTTCGATGGTGCCTCCCATCAGCTCTATCATGCGACGGCATATTGACAGGCCCAGCCCCCAGCCCGAGTGGATATTCCCCGTTCCCCGGTGAGAGCGGGCAAAGTCGTTAAAGATCCGTCCGGCATCCTCGGGTGCGATACCGATTCCACTATCGTGGACGCGCACCCAGACCCCACCCTCTTCAGCGCGGCCCGCCCTCACGCGTACGAAGCCCGCGTCGGTATACTTGATGGCATTCGTGATCAGGTTTGTGAGCACCCGCTCGAGCTTCAGGCGGTCTGCATACAGATGCATTGGATGGACCGGAGGATCGAACATCAGCTCGAGCGCCTTTGCCGT
Source organism: Steroidobacteraceae bacterium (assembly GCA_036561485.1). GTDB lineage: Bacteria > Pseudomonadota > Gammaproteobacteria > Steroidobacterales > Steroidobacteraceae > FEN-1191. The sequence continues at coordinate 9,192 of DATBPG010000069.1, forward strand.
CGCCATGGGCCGCAGAAGCTCACACTGCTGCCAGATGATTTCCTCGAGCGCAAAGTCGCTGCGCTGCAGCTCGAGACGGTCCTGCTCGAGGGCTGCGAAATCCAGAATACCGGCGACCTGATGCGTTGCCGAGCGCGCGTTGGCGCACAGTAGCTGCGCCAGCGCCGGAATGCGCGCCGAGGCCGTCGGGTCCTGCGCAAGGCGAGCGATGGCCTGTGCCGTAAGGTCCATGCAGGCCAGCGGCGTGCGAATGTCATGCGACATCGACGCCAGCTGCACGGTCCTGCGAGCGCTCAGCTCCTCGGCGTGCTCCCGCCGGCGCTTCAACTCACCGTTCTGCAGGCGTATGTGCTGCTGCTGATCGATGAGTTCGCGCTGTGACGCCTCCAGCCGCGCATTCTGCTCTTGCATCACCCGATCGCGCGCCTCCAGGGCGTCGAGTGCGCGCATCCAGTGCTGGAGTATGCAGGCCACCAGCAGCAGGGTCATGGCCGACAGCAGGCGATTGCGGAAGAATGGCGCCGCCC
>DATBPG010000070.1:0-1797 GCA_036561485.1 Steroidobacteraceae bacterium
GGCGATGGCGCGGCCGATGCCGCGCGATGCGCCCGTCACCAGTGCGCTCTGGCCCTCAAGCATGCACACCTGCCCTGGCGGCGGGCGCTGTGCCCACGGCCTGCAGCGCCGCCTCGAGCGAGGCCGGATCCTCGAGCGCCAGGCACTGCGCATCGCGTGCGATACGGCGATTCAGTGCCGTGAGGACGCGACCAGGGCCGCATTCGATGAGCGTGTGGGTGCGCGCGAGCAGCGCCTGCACGGTCTGCGTCCAGCGCACCGGGGAGGCCAACTGACGCACGAGCGTGGCGCGGATATCGGCCGGTGCGCTATGCGTAGCGGCATCCACGGCGCTGATGTACTCGCACACCGGAGCACGCACACTGATCGATTGCAGCCGCTCCCCGAACTGCTCGGCAGCGCCGGCGAGCAGGCTCGAGTGCGCCGGCACGCTCACGGGCAGACGCAGTGCGCGGCGCGCCCCACGGGCGTTGGCGCATTCGATGGCACGCTGCACGGCAGCCGCGTGACCGGCGATGACCACCTGTCCGGGCGAATTGAAATTGACCGCCTCCACGACCTCGCCGGCGGCGGCTTCCCGGCAGGCCTCCTCGACCGCGGCGTCCGCAAGGCCGAGGATCGCCGCCATGGCACCACTGCCTGCGGGGCTGGCCTGCTGCATGAGTTGACCGCGCTGATGCACCAAGGCGACGGCGGCGGCAAACTCCAGCGCCTCGGCACACACCAGCGCGGTGAATTCCCCGAGGCTGTGTCCGCTGACCGCCACGGGCATCGTGCCGCCCTGCGCGCGCCAGACACGCCAGGTCGCAACCCCTGCCGCCAGCATGACCGGTTGAGTCATCTCGGTCGCGTTCAGGCGTTCCTCGGGGCCCTCTGACACCAGTTGCCAGAGGTCCTGACCGATAACGGCCGAGGCTTCCGCAAAGCACTGCCCGACTATTGCAAAGCGGGACGCGAGCGCCGCGAGCATGCCGCGCGACTGCGATCCCTGACCGGGAAATACCAGCGCAAAGGACATCAGACCCGACGTTTCCGCAATGGGCCGCCGGCACGGCGGCGCGCGATTATAGCGGCATCTGCACGGGCCGGGCGGCAGCGCGGGGGAAGAAGGCGCCGATCAGACCGCCGAGCGCGCCGAACAGATGCGCATCGGGCACCAGCGGCAGGCCGTGCAGGAACAGGCTGCCGCCGCCCTGCTGCTCATACAGTAGCTTTACAACCAGGGCCAGCAGCAGCAGCGCGCCCAGCTCCTCGCCGCGTCGGTACATGGCACACGCGCCGGCGGCGAGCACGCCGTGCAGCACCCCGGAAGCCCCCAGATACCACTGCACCGCGGGGCGCAGAAACCACAGACCGGCATCGATCGAGGCCACGCTGAGCAGCAGGATCCACAGCCAGCGCGCTGGAGAGAACGCCCGCGCGAACAGCAGCCACAGCAGCATCAGCGCCAGCACGTTCAGCAGCGCATGCCACCAGCCCAGATGCATCAGGTGAGCACTGAGCAGACGCCACCATTGATGCGCGGCGAGCCCGCTGCGCTCGTAGCGCAGTGCCTGCTGCCCGGCCGGTCCCGTGGTCGTCAGCCCCAGCATCATGGCCACGGCCGCGAGCAGCGCAATGCCATAGCCGGCGTCGCAATTTGCCGACCGGAACCAAGCTGTGGACTTGCTGTCAGAACCGGACACTTTCATTTGTTATGATCCGACGGTCGACAGGTCGGATCGTTCGCCGGCGCGATTACAACATTCTGTCAATCGGTTCACCCAATTCTGTCAATCGGTTCACCTATGAGCAGTT
>DATBPG010000071.1:0-3301 GCA_036561485.1 Steroidobacteraceae bacterium
AAGAGCTCATTACGGCCGTGCAAGCTCTGGTCGCGCTGCGTCAGCGCCGGTGACCAGCGCGTGCCAGCGCGCCGCGCCTGCGCCTGCCCGTACCAGGGGGCGGCAGCCAGCCGCAGCGGATAGGCATCGAACCCCACGCCATCGCCGACGGGCCCGGCGCCGGTGCGCCCGTAGCCGAGTGGCAGCGTGATGCACTCGTCCGGCTGTTGCGGCAACACCCAGACGCCGACGCGCAGCTGCCGGGCGGCGCCGCTGCCCTGGTTCTGTTCCAGCCAGATCTCATCGCCGGCCTGCACACCGAGCGCTGCGGCCGTGCGCGGGGAGACATAGGCGGCGTTGCCCCAGGTCAGTTTGCTCATGGAGCGTGGCAGCTCCTGCAGCCATGCGTTGTTGCTCCACTGGCCGTCGCGCACGGACTGATCGGCCGCGAAGATGAGCTGCACCGCGCGGCCTGCGGGCGCACTCGCCGCTGCGGCCGTGGGCGTCGCCGCGAGGGGCTGTGCCTCGGCCGGGCGCGTGAATTGCGGGGGCGGGAGCTGTGCGAGCTGTAAGCGAGCGCTCGCCGCGGAAGCGCTCGTACCGTCGATGAGGCCGGCGCGCAGCCAGCCTCGCCACTGCTCGTCGAAGTCCGTGCCGGCGCGGGATCGCCACAGGGCCTGCAGCTGTGTATGGGCGTCGCTCGCCTGCAGCGGCGTCAGCAGCTCGAGCAGCTCATGCGCTGAATGTCCGCCATAGATCGGCGCGATCAGCGGCTGGATCAGGCTGGCGGTGCCATCGTAGGCACGCACGTCACCCCATTGCTCAAAGGGATGGGTCGCTGGGATGTGCCAGCTGCAGGCCGCAGAGGTCTCATCGACATATGCGGACAGATGCAGTGACTGCGGGATGCCTGCCAGCGCGGAGGCGAATTGCAGATCCGCGGGCGCGTCGTAGACCGGGTTACCGTCGATGATCAGCAGCAGCTGCACGGCACCTGCTCTGCCCGCCTCGGTCAACCTGCGCAGCGAAGCCAGCGAGCCGCTGCCGCTGGTGGGCGCATATCCCAGCGGCTCGAGGTAGGCATGCGTCATGCCGGGGGTGCCCAGCTGCTCGTTGAGCGCATATGCCAGCGCGTGCACGGCGGGCGGCATGCCGTCCCCGGGAATCACCAGGCAGGCGCCGCGATGTGCGCGCAGATCCTCGAGCAGCGCCTGTTCCCAGCGAGCGGCGGGCGACTGCGCCGGCGCCGCCGGCGCCGCGATCGCGAAGGCGCTGGCGAGGCGATATGCCAGGGCCTCGATCTGGTCGGGGCGCGCCGACAGGCGATGGTCGGCGAGCGCGCCGATCAGGCCCGGTGTACTTTCGACGGCGTACACACGGCTCATGTCGGCGCCGCGGTCAGGGATGCGCTGTGAAATCAGGTCGCGCGCATAGCGAACGCTGCCCGCTTGTCCCTGCAGGAAGTCCGCATCCAGCGCCACCACCACCCGCGCGCGGTCGAAATGATAGATGGGCTCGAGGGCGCGTCCGAATGCAAGCTGTGCGCCCGCCGGCTGCGAGTCGCAAGCCAGCGGGTCGTATACGGCGATCTGCATGCGTGGATAGCGCTGCCGGATGCGGTCGAGCTGCGAGACCAGCAGCGGAGAGGTGCTCGGACGCATCAGGATGTGCAGCCCGGCGCCTGCGCTGCGCTCGAGCGCGTCGCGCTGTAACTCGATCGCCGTCTGAAGCTGCGGCCAGAGCCCGATCTGGCCACGGTTCAGCAGCACGCTCGAACGTGCCGGGTCCCACAATTGCAGGACTGCGGCCTGCATCTGCGGCGTGGTGCTGCCGAGGCTGGCGGGATGCCGTGGGTTGCCCTCGACCTTGGTCGGCCGCCCGTCGTTGGTTTCCACGAGCGCACCGATGGCATAGCCGCGCTCAGCGAGCGCCGTCGCATAGAGGACCGGCACTCCCGGCAGTAGCTGCTCGGGCCCTACGGCGTAGGGCACCAGGTAGCGCTCATCGGGGGCACTGCAGCCTGCACCGGCCAGAGCCGCCGAGGCCGCCATCAGGCCGAGCACGCGCCGCCGCTCTCTCTGATGGGCCGAGAGCGCCTCAGCCCCGCGCAATCCTGTCGATGCATTCGGCGACGCGATGTCGGAGGGCGATTTCATTGGTGGCGTCGTGCCTGTGCGGGAGGAAGAGCAACCATCAGCGGTGGCAGGTCGAGCAGTCAGTCAGCCAGCGCCGCATATTCAGTCCGTAGTGCTTGAGCAGCGCACGCTGGCGCGCGGGATCTGCACTCGGCTGTGCCATGGTGCTGAACACCTGCGCGGGCACGACCAGGTGCTGCGCCGGCTGTCGGTGGCAGGCGAGGCACCAGCGCATGTGCAGCGATGCGGCGCGCTCGGTCATGGGCATCTCATCCACGCGGCCGTGGCACGCTGTACAGGGCACTCCGTGACCGATGTGCGCGCTGTGATTGAAGTAGACGAAATCAGGAATTTCGTTGACCTCGCTCCAGCGCAGCCGCGTCCCGTCCGAGACGCTCTGATGCAGAACCTGGAACAGCGGCACTTCGCGGAAGAGCTGCGAATGGCAGCTCATGCAGATGTCCGAACTGGGAATGCCCGCGAAGGGCGAAGTCTCCACCGAGGTGTGGCAGTAGCGGCAGTCGATGCCGTCCTCGCCGACATGGTGCAGATGGCTGAAGGGCAGCGGCTGCGGAGGAGGGCCGCCCACCGCATGCGGATAGTCGATGGACCAGCGCCAGAGATAAAACCCGGCGACGACCAGAGCGACGGCAATCAATGCCGAGAGCTTCAGTGCAAGCAGCAGCCCACGATCGAACACCTGCGCCATAGGCGGCGCGGTTGATGCAAAGGCGGGGCCAGTTGCGCCGAGGGCCTGCGCACTGCGCAAGCGGCACTATTGACCTCGCGACCCGGCGACGATGGCGCAGCAGCGCTGCAAGAATTGGCAGGAACGGAACTTATTACAAGCGTTGGCTGCCGGTGCTGCTTGCGAAGGACAGGTGCGGCGCCGGCCGCCGCCCAAGCCTGAATCTGCCCCGTTTGCCCAGGGCTTGCCGGCCTCCTACAATGCGCCTCCCCCGACGGCTAGGTAGCTCAGCTGGTTAGAGCGTGGCACTCATAATGCCGAGGTCGTGGGTTCGAGTCCCACCCTAGCCACAGTTAAATCAGACACTTGCAGATTAATGTTTAACCCGAACCGCGGATAGTGTGGGACTTTTGCGGTCGCGCCAGGGAAAGCCTGGGGAAGGAGGAAATCCAATGTAGAGGATGGAAACCTTTCGATGGAATCCAGAGGGTTCGACTCC